>NZ_PJQQ01000011.1:0-151081 GCF_002858665.1 Pseudomonas sp. FFUP_PS_473 | reverse complement strand
TGCGGCATGGGTATGGTTGGCTGAAGCTCGCATGCTGGCCCGTCGGCTTACTACTTGATTTTGTCTACACCCTCTTAAGGCTTAGCCTGCCAAACGTGCCTGTGAGTCGCCTCTGACTTTCTAGACTCATTCGAATGGCTGCTTCTGGCCGACTCCTGCCTGTTACGACAGACTCAATGCGGCCAATTGCGGACGTTCAACGACGCGCAATTAGCGCAATATCCATACTGACGCAGCGAGCTTGGCTAACCAGATGAAGGAGCCATCCGGTTATTTCGTTCTGTTCTCGCCGCGTTTTAGATATCTCGAAGGACGTTAATAGCCAGAGTCATGCATTCTTCTTTTGCAGACTTTTCAGGCGCAGAGTTGCGCGTTGTACTGCGGCCATCTTCTCTGGGCGTTTCATGCGTTTCCATTTTCTAATGTCTTCTTTGGTGCGCCCACAACTCAGGCACAGCTCGCCACTTAGCTGGCAGACGGAAATACATGGATTATCGATGTCTTTAGCCACGCTTTAATTCCTGGCCAGGTGGTTGTGCGCCAGCCGTTGCTGCCAGTTACCTGCTTCAACGCGCTGGCACTGCTCTTCACTGTCGAAAGCCAGATGAGCAGACACCGCGCTGACGCTAATGTCTGCGTTGCTAAACGCCTCGGCGGTGAGTTCAGCCATGCGTTCGCCTTGGCCATTGGCGAGAGCCCGATCTCTATTGGCCTGGGTGTCGAAAACCCAAGTCACCATCAGGCTGGCGGGAAAGTTCTGGTAGTCCACCCGGTGGGTCAGCCAGGCAAAACCCACTATTTCCGCTTGGCCTGCCTCGCAGGCCTGCGTCAGGCAAGCAATCAGCAGACGCTCTCTGGCGGCTTGCTCGCGTTTACTCAAAAGCATGTGTTGATCCTTGATATGTAGCGTTTCAGGCCATTGGCATAATGCCGACAAAGCCTTCTGCTGTACCGATCACCAGGCGCGAGCCGTCCGGCGCAAATGCCATGCTCGTTACTGCGCCATTGCCCGGCGGTTTGATCATCACGGCGCGTTCTGTGGTGGCGCTTTCATCGAGTTCGGCAATCAGCACCAGGCCGTCCTCATAGCCGACGCCGACCAGTGGCAGCTTCGGGTCACCGGCCACTGCGCTTACCAAACCATTCTCACGAAAGGCCAAAGTAATCGGCGCTTCGCCCATCGGCCCGCTGCGTTTCTTGAATGGCCAGCAGGCCACGCAATCCCCGGCATTGGTGGCGAGCCAGCGTCCGCCGTGGAGCCAGGACCAGGATTTTACCCGGGTGCTGTAGCCGCTCATGTGCAGGTCTTGCGGCTCTTTCAGACGCCAACCCCGTAGGCAGTTCTCCTGCATGCTGGTTAGCACGAAACGAGCATCTGGGCTCCAGGTCACCGCCAGGTGTGAGCCGGCCCACTTGAGGATTTTCGCTTTGGCATCGCTGACCAGCGTCCAATGCACACTGACCCCGCCGTAATGCGCGACGGCGAGTTGACGCCCATCGGGGGAAAAGCTTAAGCCGCCAATGCTGCTGGGATGCTCAAGGGTCAGGCTGCTGCGGTCGGGTTTGATCAGGTGCAGCTGTTTGCCCGCCGAGCAGGCCACCAAGCCATTGCTATGGCTGTGTACATGCTCGATCCAGCGACCCGGGTAATGGCCGAGCTGCTCGATGCTGCCGTCCACCGATATGGCCAGAAAACGCCCGTCATCACCTCCGCTGAGAAACCCTTGGCCAGGTGCCGCGCAGAGACTCAGACAGGCGCCGGTATGGGCGGCAATGGTCACTGGCGGCTGGCCGTCGCCGGGGACGATATACAGGCTGCCGTCACCCAAGGCAAAGGCAAGATTAGCGGCGTCATCGAAGCAGCAGACCACCACGTAGTCTGGCAGTTGCCAGACTCTGCCCAGCTCTTCGATAAACGACTGGGTTTTAGCCATGGTTCAACACCTGGCAGCTGGCAAAGCCTTCGCGCAGGGCCGCTTCATCGAGATTGCGGCCGATAAATACCAGGCGGCTCTGGCGTTGCTCGTCGCTGCCCCAGGGTTGCGTCAGGGCTCCGTCGGCCAGCATATGCACGCCCTGGAACACATAGCGCTGATCACTGCCGTACAGGTCGAGGATGCCCTTGCAGCGCAGAATGTCGGTGCCTTGGGTGCTCAGCAGCGTGCCGATCCAGTCATCGAATTTGTCGCCATTGAGGGGCGTGTCGGTGGTCAGCGAAACGCTTTTCACCGCGTCGTCATGCTCGTGGGCATGGTCTTCCGTGAGAAAGCCGGGCTCGATGGACATGATCCGTTCCAGATCGAAGGAGCCGAGGTCGAGCAGCTGATCCAGCGGAACATCGCAATGATTGCTGTGCAGGATCTTGGCAAACGAATTGATGCCGGCGATGCGCTGTTTCAGCTCGGCAAGCTGCTCTGCACTTACCAGATCGACCTTATTCAGCAGCACGACATCGGCGAAGGCGATCTGCTCGGCGGCTTCCGGGCTATTGGCCAGCTGGCTGGGAAGGTGTAGGGCATCGACGACGGTCACCACGGCATCCAGCGCGGTTTTCTCGCGCACTTCGTCATCGACAAAGAAGGTCTGTGCCACGGGAGCAGGGTCGGCCAGGCCGGTGGTTTCCAAAATGATCGCGTCAAAACGGTTAAGACGCTTCATCAGGCCCGAGATGATGCGAATCAAATCGCCGCGTACGGTGCAACATATGCAGCCATTGTTCATCTCGAACACTTCTTCATCGGCACCCACCACCAGGTCGTTGTCGATGCCCAGTTCGCCGAACTCATTTACGATCACGGCATAGCGTTTGCCGTGTTGCTCGGAAAGGATGCGATTCAGCAGCGTGGTCTTACCCGCGCCCAAATAGCCGGTCAGAACTGTCACTGGGACTTTGCGCATGAAGGTGTCTCCTAAGTATTTGTTGTTATGTTATACCTTTTCTATTCCCAATTTAGTCCCATGTGTCTCTGTGTTACGAGCTGTTACGTAGCGTCTTGATCTAGCCGCTTGAATCGATGAATGGCAGGGCAATTGATCGCGCCGAACCCTCGCACGACCTAACCTTGCAGGCTGGGTAACAATCGAAAGAGGCGCTGAACATGGGTACTTGCACGCAACACCCCGACCATAGTCATCAGCACAAGGATGGATGCGGCCATACGGCGATTGAGCACGATGGTCACGTTGATTACCTGCACGACGGCCACCTGCACCATATGCATGGCGATCATGTCGACGAGCACAGCCTGGCGGTGAACCCCCACAACCCCGAGCGCTGCACGTCAAACCATAAGTGCGCCGGCCACGCCGCCGATCATGTGCACGGCCCAGGCTGCGGCCATGAGCCGGTGCCGCATGGTGACCATGTCGATTATCTGGTCGATGGCCATCTGCACCACCCGCACGGTGACCACTGCGATGACCATGGCCCGGTGACCGTTAGAAGCTGATATCAGGCTGGCCGGCGATTGATAAAGGCCTCGCCGGCCAGCAGCCAGCGCCGGCTCGTATAGCTGCGGACGGTGCACTCTCGAACTTGAACAGCTTGCGAATCAGCATGGCGGCTCCTGGCCGGTCATACGTGCCTCGCTGCTAAGCCGCTCGACCAACTCAGCCAGCGCCAGTCTGCCGAGGTTATCGCCAGCGCGGCTGCGTAGGGTGACGCGGCCTTCGGCCTTTTCCTGCTCGCCGATCACCAGCAGATAAGGCACTTTCTGCAGGGTCGCTTCGCGGATCTTGTAGCCGATCTTCTCGTTGCGCAGATCGGCGGCGGCGCGCAGTCCGGCGCGCTTGAGGCTGGCGAGTACTCGGCGGGCGTAGTCGTTCTGCCCTTCGGATATGGTCAGTACGGCGGCCTGCTGCGGCGCCAGCCACAGCGGGAACAGGCCGCTGTACTGCTCAATCAGAATGCCGGTAAAGCGCTCCAGCGAGCCGAACAGCGCGCGGTGCAGCATCACCGGGCGTTCGCGTTCGCCCTGCTCGTTGATGTAGCTGATATCGAAACGTTCCGGCAGGTTGAGGTCCACCTGCAAGGTGCCGCACTGCCAGTCGCGGCCGATGGCATCGCGCAGTACAAACTCCAGCTTTGGTCCGTAGAACGCGCCTTCGCCAGGGTTGAGCTGGTAGTCGATATTAATCCGTTGCAACGCGCCGGACAGTGCGCCTTCCAGCTGATCCCAGGTTTCGTCGCTGCCGATGCGGTTGGCCGGGCGGGTGGACAGCTTCACCGCCACTTCGTTGAAACCGAAGTCACGGTAGATGGCGAACACCAGGGCGATGGTGTCGGCGCATTCCTGTTCCATTTGCGCGGCGGTGCAGAAGATATGCGCGTCGTCCTGGGTGAAGTGGCGCACGCGGAGCAGGCCGTGCAGCGCGCCGGAGGGTTCGTAGCGGTGCACCTTGCCGAACTCGGCCATGCGCAGCGGCAGGTCGCGGTAGCTCTTTAGGCCACGGGCGTAGAGCGCCACCGCGCCGGGGCAGTTCATCGGTTTGAGGGCGAACACGCGCTCGTCCTCGGTGGTGGTGGTGAACATGGCCTCGCGGTAGTTGAACCAGTGTCCGGAGGTTTCCCACAGGCTGCGGTCCATCACGTCCGGGGTGTTGACCTCGACATAACCGGCGGCGTCCTGCTGCTGGCGCATGTAGTTGATCAGCTGCTGGAACAGCGTCCAGCCCTTGGGGTGCCAGAACACCGAGCCGGGGGCGCAGTCGTCGAAGTGGAACAGGTCGAGCTGGGCGCCGAGCTTGCGGTGGTCGCGCTTGCCGGCTTCTTCCAGGCGGGTGAGGTAGGCCTTGAGTTCTTTCGGCGTCCCCCAGCAGGTGCCGTAGATGCGTTGCAGCGCGGCGTTTTTCGCGTCGCCGCGCCAGTAGGCACCGGCCACTTTGGTCAGTTTGAAGGCTTGCAGCAGGCCGGTGCGCGGGATGTGCGGGCCACGGCAAAGGTCTTCGAAATCGCCCTGGCGGTACAGTGACAGCACCTCGTCGGCAGGAATGTCGCGGATCAGCTCGGCCTTGTAGTGCTCGCCCTGCGCCTCGAAGTGGGCGATGGCTTCGTCACGTGGCAGCTCGCGGCGGCTGACCGGCAGATCGGCGGCGGCCAGCTCGGTCATGCGCGTTTCGATGCGCTCGAGATCGTCCGGGGTAAAGGGCCGCTCGAAGGCAAAGTCGTAGAAAAAGCCATCTTCGATCACCGGGCCGATGGTCACCTGAGCGCTCGGGTAGAGCTGCTTCACGGCCATGGCCAGCAGGTGCGCGCAGGAGTGGCGCAGCAACGCCAGACCTTCGTTGTCGCGGGCGGTGATCAGGCTGAGTTGGGCGTCGTGGTCGATCAGTGCGCTGGTGTCGACCAGTTGGCCATCGAGGCGGCCAGCCAATGCGGCCTTGGCCAGGCCGGCGCCGATATCGGCTGCCACCTCTGCCACGCTTAGCGGTTGGGAATAATGACGTTGGCTGCCGTCGGGCAGTGTGATGCTGGGCATATCGGTTCTCTAATCACGGGTAAAGGATAGGCGAGGTCAGCCGCGTCTATAGCGCAGCGGCAAGCCCTCGCACTCGTCATGCACCTGCCCGTTGTGCCAGGCCAGTTGGCCGGAAACGATGGTGGTGCGCACTGCATGGCGGAAGGCGCGGCCCTTGAAGGGTGTCCAGCCGCAGTGGGCGAGCGTTGGGTCGGCTTCCACTGGGCGCGGTTCGCGCAGGCGTTCGATCAGTGTCAGGTCGGCCCAGTAGCCTTCGCGCAGGTAGCCGCGTTGCTCGATGGCAAAGCGCTGCGCTACGACATGGCTGGTTTTCTCGACCAAGGTGGTCAGGGGCAGCAGGCCGTCGGCCACCAGTTCCAGTCGGGCGGGCAGGGCGTGTTGCACCAGCGGCAGGCCGGACGGGGCTTGCAGGTAGGGGCGCTGTTTTTCTTCCAGGGTGTGCGGGGCGTGGTCGGTGCCGATGATGTCCAACCGCCCACACAGCAGGGCCTGGCGCAGGGCATCGCGGTCGGCCTGGGTCTTGATCGCCGGGTTGCACTTGATCAGGTGGCCGAGCGCCGCGTAGTCGCGGTCATCGAAGTACAGGTGGTGCGCGCAGACTTCGGCGGTGATCTGCTTGCCGGCCAGCGGGCCTGGCTGGAACAGGCTCAGTTCGCGGGCCGTGGTGATGTGCAGCACGTGCAACTGAGTGCCGTAGCGCCGGGCCAGGCTGACGGCGAGGCTGGAGGACTGGTAGCAGGCTTCGGCATCGCGGATCAGCGGATGCTGGTCGGCCGGAATCGCCTCGGCATAGCGATTAAGCCACTGCAGTTCGCGTTCGCGGATGCGCGGCGTGTGTTCGCAGTGGGTGAGGAGGATGGTCGGGCAATCGCGGAACAGCCGTTCCAGCGAGGGCAGGTCATCGACCAGCATGTTGCCGGTGCTGGCCCCCATAAACACTTTCACCGCTGCCACGCGGTTGGGGTCGAGCGCGGCGACGATGTCGAGGTTCTCGTGGCTGACGCCAAAGTGGAATCCGAAGTTGGTTTTCGAGCAGTTGGCGGCGCGCCGCTCTTTGGCTTTCAACGCCTCCAGGTTAAGGGTCGCCGGGTTGGTGTTGGGCATGTCCATCACGCTGGTGATGCCGCCGGCCACGGCCGCCCGCGATTCCGTGGCGAAGCTGCCCTTGTGCGGCGCACCGGGGTCACGGAAATGCACCTGGTCGTCGATCATCCCCGGCAGCAGGTACTGGCCAGCGGCGTCGATTTCGAGGTCGGTATTGCGCCCACCAATGCTGCTGGCGATCTGCTCGATACGGCCATTACGCACCCAGACATCGGCGTCGATTTCGCGGCCTTCATTAACCAGGCGGGCGTTGCGGATAACTAAGCTGCTCATGCTCAGAACTCGTTCTGCAAAGCTTTGTAGCCGCGCACTAAATCGATATTGGTACGCGCCACGTCTTCCGAGAATTCGCTGGCCGAGACGCTGACGCGCGGCAGGCTGGCCAGGTCGGTTTTCGGCCCGATGCGCTGGGTGGAGGTGACATGAAAGCCGGCCGGCAGGTCGCAACCGTCGACCACCGCGTTATGCCGCACCACGCAGCCGTCGCCGACGGTGCAGTTGAACAGCACGCTGTTGAAGCCGATAAACACCCGATTACCGACCTGGCAGGGGCCGTGGATGATTGAGCGGTGTGCAATGGAGGTGTGCTCGCCGATGGTCACTGCCGCGCCGGACTTGGAGTGGATGACCACGCCGTCCTGGATATTGGAGTTAGCGCAGATGACGATCGGTTGCATATCACCGGTTTCGTCCACCTCGTCGGCGCGAATCACCGCATAGGGGCCGACGAAGACGTTGTCATGAATGATCACCTTGCCGCAGATGATCGCGGTTTTATCCACGTAGGCGGAATCGGCAATGACCGGCAGGTGACCGGAAGGGTTTTTGCGGATCATGGCGTTTGCTCTGTAGGTGGGTTGGGCGCTGGCACCGGGTCGTAACCGCCGGGATGCCAGGGGTGACAGCGCAGCAGGCGACGCGCTGCCAGCCAGCTGCCGCGCAGGGCGCCATGGCGTTCAACCGCCTCGATGGCGTAGTGCGAACAACTCGGATGAAAACGGCAACGCGGCCCCAACAGCGGGCTGATCAGGTACTGATAAAAGCGCACCAGGCCAATCAGTAGGTGCTTCATTGCGGCACGCTGATCACGCACAACCGTTGATCGCGAATGGCGTTGTAGAAGCAGCTGGGCCGGCCGGTGTGGCAGGCCGGCCCTTGCTGATCGACCCTGAGCAGCATGGCATCGCCATCACAGTCCAGGCGCGCTTCGATCAGCCGCTGGCGGTGGCCGCTTGTTTCGCCCTTGCGCCACAGCTGGTGGCGCGAGCGTGACCAGTAGCAGACCTGGCCTGTGCTCAGGGTTTCTTCCAGGGCGGTGCGGTTTATCCAGGCCAGCATCAGCACCTCGCCGCTGTCGTGCTGCTGGGCGATGGCGGCGATCAGGCCGTCGGCATTCCAGGGCATGGCGTCTAGCACCTCGGCCAGCGGGCGGCTGTCGCCGATCCCTGACTGCTCCAGTTCAAGCCACAGGCTCATGGCTTCAGGGCGACCATCAGGGTGTCGAGGTTGTGCTTGAACATGCCGAGGTAGGTGTTGGCTGGGGCATGGCTGGCCAATGCATCGGAGTAGAGGGTGCCACCCACCGTAGCGCCGGCTTCTTCGGCAATTTGCTGGATCAGTCGGGGGTCGCGGATATTTTCCACGAACACCGCACGCACCCCTTCATCGCGCAGTTGGCGGATCAACGCAGCCACTTCGGCGGCCGAAGGTTCGTCATGGGTGGTGAGGCCTTGCGGCGCGATAAACTTCAGCTGCCAGGCTTGGCCCAGGTAACCAAACGCATCGTGACTGGTCACCACTTTGCGTTGGCTGGCGGGCAAGCTGGCGAAGCGGGCATTGGCCTCTTGGAGCAGTGCGTGCATGCGCGTCAGGTAAGCATCGCGACGGGCTGCATATTCTTGGGCATGGGCCGGATCAACTTCACCCAACGCCTTGGCGATGTTACGCACATAGACTTCAGCGTTGCTCAGGCTCTGCCAGGCATGCGGATCAGGTACTTGCTCGCCTTCGTCGTCCAGCATCAATGGCAGCACCCCAGCGCTGGCGTTAATGCGTTTAGCGCTTGGTTCAGTGCTCTCCAACAGACGCTCCAGCCAGGGTTCGAAGCCCAGGCCGTTGGCGATAATCAGGTCCGCCTTGAGCAGTGCCTTGGCATTGTCGGGGCTGGGTTCGTAGACATGGGCATCGGCGTCAGCGCCTACAAAATTGGTAAGTTCGATCCGCTCACCGCCAATCTCTTGGGTCAGGTCGGCGAGGATGCTGAAACTGGTGACCACCTGAATTTTCTCTGCCGCCTGTAACGACAAGGGCAGCAACAGGGCCAAAGCAACAAGCAGGTTACGCATTGGGAATACCTCAAACAGTTGTGGGTAAGGGGGATGTACGCAACAGGCCGTGAACAGGCCCCGTCACGACCGAAAACACATAGAACGCACCGGCCAGCAGCACGATGCACGGCCCGCTGGGCAAGCTGGCGTAGTAGGACAGGAGCAGCCCCAACCACACGCAAGTCGCACCGAATAGCGCGGCAAGCAGCAACAGAATCGGTAATTGGCGGCTCCAAAAACGTGCTGCGGCGGCGGGTAGCATCATCAGGCCGACGACCATCAGTGCACCGATGGCCTGAAAGCCAATGACCAGGTTGAGTACCACCAAGGTCAGGAACAGCCCGTGAGCCAGCGGGCCAAAGCGGCTGATGCTGCGCATAAACAGGGGGTCCAGGCTGTCCAGGGCCAGGGCGCGATAGATCAAGGCGAGCAGCAACAGGCTGAGCAACGACGTGCCGAGCATGCCGGTCAAGGTGGTGGCGTCTACGGCCAACGCTGAGCCGAATAGCAGGTGCATCAGGTCCAGTTTGCGCCCGGCCAGGCCGAGCAAAAGCACGCCGCTGGCCAGGGATATCGGATAGAGCGCCGCTAGGCTGGCGTCTTCACGTAAACCGGTACGGCGGCTGACCCATGCTGCCAGCCCGGCCATACTCAAGCCTGCGGCCAGCCCGCCAAGGGTCAGCGCCGGTAGGCTCAAGCCAAACAACCAGAATGCCAGGGCTGTACCGGGCAGGATGCCGTGGGCGATGGCGTCACCGATCAGACTCATGCGCCGCAGAATTAGGAACACGCCCAGCGGTCCAGCACTGCAGGCCAGGGCCATGCCGCCGAACAGGGCTCGGCGCATAAAAGCGAACTCGACGAAGGGCGTCCAGAGTACGTCCAGGCTCAAGCAACCAGCTCCAGCGCATGACGAGTGCCGATGAATTGGCGGATCGGTGCGGCAATACAACCACTGCGCGAAACCAGCAGGGCGTTGTCGAGTTTCTGGCTCAAGCTGGCAAGGTTATGGCTGACCAGGACCAAGGTTTTACCTTGCTGCTGCCAGCGCTCGATGTGCTGCCAGAGCAGCTGTTGGCCCTGCTCATCCAGCGCCGCTTCGGGTTCGTCGAGCAGCAGCACTTGCGCGTCTGTCAGGCTCAGTCGTGCCAACAACGCTCTTTGCAACTCGCCGCCGGATAACGCTTGCAGGTTCTGCTTTTCTAACTCAAGCAGACCCCAGTCGAGTAACGCCTGCTGCAGGCGTGACTGGCGCTCGTTACGGCTCATGCGGCTGCGCCAAAACCCCGCACTGACCAGTTCCGCCAGGCGTATCGGGAACTGCCGATCCAGGGCCTGCTGCTGTGGCAGGTAGGTGATGCCGCCCAGCCGTGGCACGCTCACATCGACTCGCCCACGCAGGGGTTGATTCAGCCCCGCAAAAACCTTGAGCAGGCTGCTCTTGCCAGAGCCGTTGCTGCCGATCACTGCGGTTAGGCTGCCCGTAGTCAGGTGCAGATCAAGAGGCGGGGTAAGCGGTTGGCCGCTACTGCCCCACTGTAGTCCGTGGCACTGGATCATCCCTGCCACCCCCAATTCCACTCGCTTTCGGCAACCGCATCATGGGCATGCAGGCTTTCCATGTGCACCACGCGCACGTGGAAACCCAGCAGATCCACTTCCTCAAGCAGCGCCAGATGAATGCGCCTGGCGGCATCCTCACAGAACATTGTGTTTTGTCCGTTGGCCAGGGCAAATGCCTGCTCATCAATGCGCTTCACCGCCGTCTGCAATGCAGTCCCCAGAGCGGCTTCAGCGCGCTCCAACAGTGCCAGCAAGGGCAGCTCGATATGTCTAGGGGCGAGACTTACCTGCAGCGTGGCTACGCTGCGTTGGCTGTGCGGAGTCGCCACGATGCCGTGCGAGCCTCCCAGCCAATCGTGCACTTGCGCATGCTGCAGTTCCTTACCGGCAAAGTCCTCGATGAACTGATTTTGTATCAATTGCCGCGCAAGCGCCGCTGAGCAAGGACACGTTGAGGAATAGCCGATCTCCAGCTTCAGCGTCACGCGGGAGTCTTGCGCATCACGACTCGCATTCACTTCGAAAGGGTAGGCTTTCCATCCGCCCAGCTGGCTCAGTAGGGCCGGGCGTTTGAAAAGCGCATCAGCCTTTAGCCGTAAGGAGGCGGTCTTGGACAGATCGCAATGGCTATCGAGAAAATGGCCTAGCACCTCATCAAGCAGAGGTGCAGTCAGCTCCTGCTGCTCAAGCCTTTCCAGCGCCAAGTACAGGCGCGACATATGGATACCCCGAACATCCGGGCTGTCCAGGCTGACGCCAGCATCTATGTATGCGGTTACGCGCTGTTCGGCGAGTCGCACGGGCAAGGCTATCCCCTGCATGCCAACCCATTTCAGGGGGATGCCTTGCTCGGAGCGGGTCTGGCTTGCGACATCAGGTAGTACGAGGGCGTTCATAAGCCACAGCATCCTAAATGTTATAATGTAACATTTAGGAATCTTACCTTACCTTTGGCAACCGCAACAGCATGAATAGACGATACTGAACCTGGCAGGGCCTTCTTCTTACATAGGCGTAGAGCATCGCCGCTATGGAAAAGAGAGAAACACCGGCTCTGTATCGATAAAGAGGGTGATCAGCCAAGGGCAGGCAACCATAGTGGCCGACCGCGCCTTGATAGACACGGACAGCGCCGCATATCTGGTTTGAACCTGAGTCTGCCTGTATGAACGTATAGGCTTTCATGCCAACGCCACGGGCGACTATCAGACCCTGGCTGGTTTCGTTATCAGCCTGCTATACCGACTGCCGGTCAAGGGCGATCAGATCGTATTCGAGGACTGGCAGCTTAAGGTTGCCGACATTCAGTAACGCAGAGTTCCCCGTGTGTTGATGCACCGAGCCTGATAAAAAGTTTCGAAGTCCTCACTCAGTTTGTGTCGGCCACAATCCCGTGCTTCGTTTGCGCCCCGGCATGTCCGGGGCTTTTTATGTCAGGACGCATACTTAAACTTGACGTTGCTTAATGGCTGCTTTTGGCCGTCCTGAGCCAGTCGCATCAGGCAGGAGTCGGCCAGAGGCGGTTATCGTGTGTATTCCAGTGATGCTGACACCCAATTCCAGCGATTGTGACTCAGCCGCGTTGGAGGTTCTGACCCACCCATTCCAGTGATTGTGACCCACCGCGCTGATGATTCTGCCCCGCCCCTAATAGCCACTTCGTTAGGTACTAGCAGGTTGCAACTACCTGCTAACTTGCCAATCCCTATGTACGCCTAATGTTTGTGCCAGTGGTGCGCGTCTGGGAGGTGTGGATGCGTGTGGGTTAAGCCCATTGCAGATGCTAGATATTGACGAGCACGTCAGGTTTTGACTTAGTTCTTGTGTGAGTTGCTTCTTGCGGTAAGATAGTAATCAACTACTATCTTACGAGGAGTGCTCGTGGACACCCATCCAAAGCATCTGCCGGCCGATGAGCGTCGTGCCGTAACTGTCGAGTCCGTCGTGGCGCTTGCCGGTTCACAAAACCCAAGCGAGATAACCACTGCGGCTATCGCTAAACACATGAACTTGACCCAAGGTGCGCTGTTTCGGCACTTCCCGAACAAGGAAGCCATTTGGCAGGCGGTCATGGAGTGGGTAGCAGAGCGTCTATTAGCCAGAATCGATCGATCCGCACAAGGAATCGAGTCGCCCTTGGCAGCTATGGAGGCGATGTTCATGAGTCATATCGAATTCGTTGCTGAGCACCCAGGTGTGCCAAGAATGATGTTTGGTGAGCTTCAACGTGCCGAATCGACACCGGCCAAGCGCATGGTGCAAACCTTGATTCAGCGCTACGGCGAACGTTTGCATCGTCTCATCGAGAAAGGCAAGACCAGCGGCGAGTTGTCTCCCTCGCTTGACAACGAGGCGGCGGCAACGCTGTTCATTGGCACGATCCAGGGCTTGGTCATGCAATCGCTGTTGGCGGGTGATGTGGGCCGTATGCACCGCGATGCGCCGCGCGTCTTTGCAATTTATCGACGTGGCATAAGGAATGCGCAATGAAAAAATTACCCTTGCAAGGCCGCACCCTGGCGCTGCTTGCCGTCATCATTCCTTTGCTGGTGCTTTTTATTTATGTCGGTCTGCGATCAGGGCCGCTCGCCCCGGTCGCTGTGACGGTGTCAAGCGTGGAATCACGGGCTATCACACCGGCGCTGTTCGGCATCGGCACGGTGGAGGCGCGCTACACCTACAAGATCGGGCCGACGTTTGCCGGGCGCGTCAAACGCCTGGAGGTGCATGTAGGCGACCAGGTCAAGGCCGGACAGGTGCTCGGCGAGATGGAGCCGGTCGACCTCGATGCTCGGGTGCGCTCACAGGAGTCGGCATTCAAGCGTGCGGAAGCGGCTTTGCGCGAGGCAGAAGCCCGGCAAGCCTACGCGCAAACCCAAGCGCGCCGCTACGAGCAATTGTTAGCGGTGCGCTTTATCAGCGAGGAAATCGTCACCACCAAGCAGCAGGAACTGCAGATCGCCGATGCCGCCCTATCCGCCGCTCGGGAAGATATTGCCCGGGCACGCTCCGACCTCGAAGGACTCGTCGCGCAGCGGAGTAATCTGCGCCTGATCGCGCCGGTCGACGGTGTAGTCGCCGTGCGCGATGCCGATCCCGGCACGACCATCGTCGCGGGCGAGGCCGTGGTGGAAGTAATCGACCCCAAGAGTTTGTGGATCAATGCGCGCTTCGACCAGATCAGCGCATCGGGGCTGGCTGGGGGGCTGCCGGCTCGTATCGTCCTGCGTTCGCGTGGTGGCCAGACCTTGAAAGGTCGCGTGTTGCGGGTGGAACCCAAGGCCGACGCGGTAACCGAGGAAACGCTTGCCAAGGTGACATTCGATAACAAACCAGAACCTTTGCCACCGGTGGGTGAATTGGCCGAAGTCACGGTTGACTTGCCGGCGCTCCCGGCCGCTCCACTGATCCCCAACGCTGCCGTCCAGCGTGAGGGCGACAAAGTTGGTGTCTGGCAAATCGTGGATGATGATCTGCATTTCTCCCCGGTCAAGCTCGGCACTTCCGACCTCAATGGTTACGTGCAGGTGCGCGAAGGGCTCAAGAATGGGGACCAGGTTGTGATCTATAGCGAAAAGGCACTGACGACGCGCAGCCGCATCCATGTTGTCGACCATATCCCAGGAGTGTCACGATGATCAGCCTGGCCGGCCGCGACATTCTCCATGCCTGGGGAAAGTTCGTCTTCACCGGCATCGGTCTGGGTCTGCTGATCGGGGTCACCTTGGTCATGGCCGGGGTGTACCGGGGCATGGTGGACGACGGCAAGGCGTTGCTCGACAATAGTGGCGCTGACCTTTGGGTGGTGCAAAAGGATACTCTGGGTCCTTATGCGGAGTCGTCCAGCCTCAACGATGACGTGTATCGCGCCATTCTCGCCATGCCGGGAGTCGCCCAGGCAGCGAACGTGACCTACCTGACCATGCAGGTACGCAAGGGCGAGAGTGATGTACGCACCATGGTGGTCGGCATCGCGCCCGGTGCGTTGGGGGCTACACCCGGATGGCCTCCTTATCTCGTCGCTGGACGCCAGATCACGCGCGGTCACTACGAGGCGGTGGCCGACATCGCCACCGGCTTCAAACTGGGTGATCGTCTTGCCATTCGCCGCAATCATTACATCGTCGTGGGGCTGACACGGCGCATGGTGTCGTCCAGCGGCGACCCGATGGTATTCATTCCGCTCAAGGATGCCCAGGAGGCTCAGTTTCTCAAGGACAACGACGCCATTTGGCAAAGCCGGCGTCGCACCGAAGCCAACCCGGCCTTCAATCGCCCCGGTGTTCCTGGTTTGCTGGATGCCGTGATTGCTTCACAGAGCACCAACGCGTTCGTCAATGCAGTGCTGGTCACTCTAAAACCTGGTCATGCGCCGGACAGGGTTGCCGAATCCATCCGACGCTGGAAGCGTTTGACGGTCTACACACGGGCACAGATGGAAGACATCCTCGTCGGCAAGTTGATCGCCACGTCGGCCAAACAGATAGGCATGTTCTTGGTGATTCTGGCCATCGTTAGCGCGGCCATCGTCGCTTTCATCATCTACTCGCTGACGATGGACAAAATCCGCGAGATCGCGGTATTGAAGCTCATCGGCACACGCAACCGAACTATCGCCGCGATGATCATGCAGCAGGCGCTCGCCTTGGGGGTGATTGGCTTCGTGGTCGGCAAGATCACCGCCACTTTCTCAGCCCCCCTGTTCCCCAAATATGTGCTGCTCACGCCAATGGATTCCGTGACCGGTTTTTTTGCCGTGCTCGTGATTTGCGTGCTGGCCAGCATCGTCGCCATTCGCATGGCACTCAAGGTCGATCCGGCCGAAGCGATAGGGTGACCCCATGATTGGAAAAGGAATCCGCATCGAAGGCCTAAGCAAACGCTTTGGCAAAGGTGACACGGCTGTCTACGCGTTGAAGGACGTGAATATGCAGGTTGCACCAGGTGAGGTGGTCGGATTGGTCGGCCCTTCCGGCTCGGGCAAGAGCACGCTGCTTAAATGCCTGGGTGCGGTGATCGATCCGAGCGACGGCCGCATGACGCTGGGTAATGAAGTGATATACGACGGCGGTTGGCAAGTTCGTGATCTGCGCGCCTTGCGGCGCGACAAAATTGGTTTTGTCTTCCAATCGCCGTACCTGATTCCGTTTCTCGATGTCACCGACAACGTGGCCCTGCTGCCGATGCTTGCAGGCGTCGCGAATGCAGAGGCGCGAGCGAAGGCATTGGAATTGCTTACGGCGCTTGATGTGCAACACCGAGCTCACGCCATGCCATCGCAACTCTCCGGTGGCGAGCAGCAACGGGTTGCCATCGCGCGCGGATTGGTTAACCGCCCACCGGTGATCCTGGCGGATGAACCCACCGCACCTCTCGACAGCGTGCGTGCCATGGCGGTGATTCGCATCCTCAACGACATGGCTCGGAAGTTCGAGACCGCCATCATCGTCGTCACTCATGACGAAAAAATCATCCCCACTTTCAAACGCATCTACCACATCCGCGACGGAGTGACCCATGAGGAAGCTGGTGAAGGGCGGGAGTTCGAATGAGAGAGCGTTTGTATTACAGGAGAATTTCATGAACCACCGCAAACACAGCCATACATCTGGAACTATCCCCCTGATCGTTGCGGCCTATCTGTTTTTATGGGGTTTTCAGTTTCCAGCTTGGGCTGGTGACGCTACCCGGGTTGAGCCACTGGCGCTACGCAAGATCATGCAGGAACTTGGGCGCAACATGCAGGCTATTACCGGTGCGATTTCGCAGGAGGAATGGGTTCAGGTCGTTCAGCTTGCTCCAAAAGTTGCTGCACACCCCGAGCCACCGTTTACTGAAAAAATGCGCATCCTGGCTTACCTCGGCGCTGATGCGACCAAGTTCAGAAACTTTGACGCGCAGACTCACGAGGCGGCGCTGGCCATGAAGCTGGCTGCTGCGAGCAGCGACGGCAAGGCGGTTATCCAATCATTCGCCCACGTGCAAGAAAGCTGCTTGGGCTGCCACCAAGCTTTCCGTAAACCTTTCGTGGAGCATTTTTATGGAGCACGCTAAAACATGCCAGCGCCCCATCAGCCTCGAAAGACGGCTGCGGCAGCTTAGTTGGTAGCTGGTAGCTGGTAGCTGGTCTGGTCACCGCCGGTCTGGCCGGCTGCGCCACCGGCCCTGATTTTCAGCGTCCCACCGCACCCGATGTGGCTCGCTACACTGCAACACCGGTGGCTGACAGAACCGCGTCCTCTCCCACGCAGTTCGGCGAAGCGCAACGTCTAGTCGAAGGGCTTCCAATCGAAACGCAATGGTGGCAAAGCTTGGATTCATCCGCAGTCGACGGACTGATCGACGAAGCTTTCCATGTCAGCCCGACGCTGGCGAGCATCAGCGCCAATTTGCGACAGGCGCAGGAGCTTCTTGCCGCACAGCGAAGGAGGAAGATCATGCTATTGCTTGGTGCTGAAACACTGGGAATGACCCACAACCAATGCCTGGAGCTGCTGGAAAGCAGCCGAAGATACACTCGACTTCCTGATCTCCAGCCTGACCTACCTGATCCATGCGGAGAACCAGCAGGCTCAACCAGATGCGGCCCTAATCGCAGAGTGGGACGCCTTGGATCAGGAGGTGTTCGAGGTGCAGCATACGCTGCCGGGTTCGGATGTGGAAACCTATCGGCTGGTCATCGAGACCTGTGCTCAGCGCAACCGCGAGCTGCGCCCGGTTGTTGATCGGTACATGGTAAAGTAGCTGACGGCTCGATGGCCGGTTGTACAGGACGCCCTGCACCAGAGCGTTTACCGCCCCATTGCCCCCGCACTTCTTCTCGGCATCGGTGCCACCCCTCGGCCCGTATGAGCATTGGCCAGATCAGCAGCGGATGTTTATGCAGGTGCTGATTGATCAGTCGTTACATCTGCTGGGCCTTAGCGGGTAGGCCATCAGCACTGTGCAGTAGGTCAAGCAACATGCCCACGGCATTGCCATCGTTGAACTCCTGCTGCCGCTCACCAAGCAATTGCCACAGCAGCGGGCGACGCTCTGCTACCCAGGCCGCAATGCCTTGTTCGGGTAATAACACCACCGGCGTGAATAACCCTTCATGGAACTCCGTCACCTCCTTGGTCAGGATGCGGTTCACGGCTTTGTCGAATTGCTCTTTCTGGCGAACTCCTGACTTATAGCGCGCCGCTGCCGCCCGCTTATCTGTGCCCTCTGCCAAGAGCGGTGTACCGGGTGCGTGATGCGTACAGAGCTTTCTCCCTGGCAATGGTTGCCGCCAGCACAACGAGCAGAAATTAAACGGATCAATCCGTTGCTCCCTGTCCGGACGAATTTGACTTTGCACCGGGATCTTCAGTTGACCACACATGCTGAGGAAGTAGGTGACCTCGATGACGGTCGCAAAGGTGTATTCCCTTGGTGGTCGGGTGGTGTGCGAGTGGATCAGCTCAATGGCATTTCCTACCTCGAAGAGCAGCGGGTCGTTGCTCCGGCCGAGTACGGACGCCAGTTCCGAACTAATCATCCAGATGCGATTCCACGTTACAGGCTGTTTCTGATTGAGCACGTGCCAGTGCTCAGGGGGAATCAGCGGCAGGAGATATTGCCGAATCAAGCGCAACGCAAGGGCCGGGGTAACCGCCACATCCTCGACGTGCAGATGGATGGCCCACAACGCAACGGCGACCTCTTTGTAGACGAAGGTCTCGATAGCTTCATCGTCCAGGTAGAGCGGCAAATCAAGTGTCCAATCTGGCTAGTAGTTAAGTATCCACTAACTACCTAGCATACGGCATCGGGATATTGCAGTTCAGGCAAGGGGATAACGGTGGAGACGATGACACTCATGGAGGTGAGTCAGATTCTCAGAATTTCTGAGCATACGGCGCGCAACCGACTGAGCATGGGCTTGCCGATGCCGCCTTCGTTCCGCGTCGGCCGCCGTCGATTGTTCCTCAAGCAAGAGGTCGAGAGGTGGCTGGCCGCGCAGGCTGGTGTATCAGGTCGCCACAACCTTTGAGCCGCACACATCCATAGGGAGTCAGGTTATCGATTAGCTCATACGGGTAAATAAAAACAACGGACGCAAAAAAGGCCCGGAGCAGCAACTCCGAGCCTTTTTCTAGATGACGCAAGCACCTTCAACGCTTGTGGATTCTCAGCGTCCTTCCATCGGCTGTCAAGGCCGAGGGGCAGGTATTGCCTGCCGTTCAGCGCCCCACCCATGGGGCAAGAAGGAGTGTGAATGAGAGTCAGAATTGAACCGCGCCTGCTGCGCGAGGCCGTGCGCCTGCACTATGGCACACGCCTATCAACGCGCGAAATCGCTCATAGCACTGGGCTTTCACGCAATAGTCTAAAGCGCCTGCGTCGCCACTTGGAAAGCATCGTCCTCGATGTGGTTCAGCTTCCTGGATGGAACGACGAGCAGCTTTATGAGCGCTTGGGTATCAAGCCGTTCAACGGCTTTCGCCTGAAAGCCTGTCCCGACTGGAACTGGGTGCATGCGGAAATGCGTAACCCCAGCGTTACGCTAGAGCTGCTATGGCGTGAATGGCGGGCCACCGAGCCAGATGGCATCGCCTATTCGCAGTTCACGGCCAGTTACCGCAGCTTCCTGCAACAGCAGCCCCTGGCAATGCGGCAGCTGCATCAGCCTGGAGACAAGCTGTTTTTGGACTTCTCCGGCAAGACCATGCCGGTCTATCTGGACGACCAGGCGGAGCCTCGGCAGGCGCAAATATTTGTCGGCGTGCTGGGCTACTCCAGCTACACCTTCGCCTGTGCCGTGTGGAGCCAGAAAATTGAGGATTGGATGCACTGTCATGTACAGGCGTTCAACTTCTTCGAGGGTGTGCCTCGCCTGCTGGTTCCCGACAACCTCAAGGCAGCAGTGATCAAGCATGGCAAGGATGAAGTCCAGCTCAACCTGATCTACCAGCAACTGGCCCAACACTATCAGGCCATCATCCTGCCGGCCCGTCCGCGTAAGCCCAAAGACAAGGGCAAAGTGGAGGCCGGAGTGAAACTGGTTCAGCGCTGGCTGTTGGCAGCCCTGCGCCATCGCCGTTTCTTCAGCTTGGCGGAACTCAACCAGGCCATCTTGGAGATGCTACCGGCGTTCAATCAACGCCCGTTCAAACGCCAGCCTGGCAGTAGTCGGCACAGCCTGTTCGTCGAAGTGGATCAGCCTGCACTCCAGCCCCTGCCAGCCCACACCTACGAGCATGCCGATTGGCGCTTCAAGGTACGGGTGCGCAGTGACTACCTGGTGGAGTACGACAATCACCATTACTCCGTGCCAAGCCGGCTGGTACAGCAACAGGTGGATGTGCGCGCCACCGGCCAGGTCGTTGAGGTATTCCACAACCATCTGCGCGTCAGCAGCCATGCCCGCCAGTACGTCTCTGGAATCAGTGTGCAGCCGGAGCACCGACCGCCGAACCACCAGTATTACGCCGACAGCGAACCCGCCGCACTGCTGACCTGGGGTGAGCGGGTCGGGCCTGCACTGCTGCGCCACCTGCACTATCACCTGACCGAGCGGGCCGATGTAGCCAATGGGCACAAAGCCGCCAGTGCCTTGCGCAAGGAAGCCCGCTTGCATGGCGATGCGCGACTGGAAGAGGCCTGCGCCTATGCGCTGACCATCAAGACTTTTGCCCTGAAAAGCCTGCAATCCATCTCGCGTGAGCAACCCGACAAGCGCCCAGGCCTGAAGGCTCTGCCCAGCTCAACCCCCGCTCACGAAAACCTTCGCGGTGCCCATTACTTTGCCGATGAAAAGGATCACTCGACATGCTGAACCAACAGACCCAAAACAAGCTCCAGCAATTGCAACTGTCCGGTATGGCCAAGGCCTACCGCGACCAGCTTGAGCAGCCGAGCATGCAGGAGCTGCCCTTTGATGACCGCTTGGGTTTGATGGTTGACCGTGAACTAAACGAGCGCGAGAACCGCAAACTGTCTCGACTGTTGAAACAGGCAAAGCTGCGCTATGCGGCTCACCTGGAAGATGTGGACTATCGCAGTAGTCGGGGCCTGGATAAGCAAGTGATCGCCGGCTTGGCGGGTTGTGGTTGGATCGGTCAGCAACAGAACCTGCTGCTGACCGGAGCCACCGGCACAGGCAAGAGCTGGCTCGCTTGCGCATTTGGTAGCCAGGCCTGCCGGCAGGGCTACTCGGTGATCTATAAAAGCGCCTCGAAGCTCTATGAAGAGCTGCAAATCGCCATTGGCGACGGTTCTCTGCCCAAGTACCGAACGGTTTTGAGCAAAGTCCACCTACTCATTCTCGATGACTTCGGGCTGGCTCCGGTAGAACCCTCGGTGGGGTATACCTTGCTGGATATTGTCGATCAGCGCATGCAGACCGGTTCGCTGATCATCACCAGCCAGTTCCCCACGGAACACTGGCACAGCATGTTCAACGACGCCACGCTGGCCGAGGCCATCTTGGATCGTATCGTCCACCGCTCACACCGTATCGGGCTCAAGGGTGAGTCCCTGCGCAAACAGGCGGCCAAGGCATAACTGATGAACTACGAAGGGGGCAATGCCCCTTCGTTATTTTCGCGCCCGCGAAAATGGCCTAGTCAGTGAGGCGGCATCTCAAGGTAGCGTAAGCAGGTATGAAGTACAGCTTCGTCTGCACCTAGAAAGTGCCCCATTATCCAGGACTCTAAACACAATGTCCCGATGCCCATCACTGCTGACGCTTGGGCAAGCCCTAGCCCCTTGGCGGAGATAACATCACTGATACGCACAATGAGCATGGCTTTGCGCTTCATTGCGTCGGCATTGGCACAACCGAGATCGGCGTAGACATTTTGGCTGCCTTCTTCAATCAATTGCGGCGACCTGCGAGGAAGGGATAGATCGGATAGTTTAACGCTTTATGGGTGGGTCAGAATCATCGGCGCGGTGGATCACAATCACTGGAATGGGTGGGGCAGAACCTCCAGCGCAGGCGGGTCAGAACCACTGGAATAAAGTGTCAGAATCACCAGCGCCCACAGTTATCGAGCATCTACGAAATCAGGGCATATTCGGAAGCACTGAGTTCGACCATCTATAGTCCATGCCTCACGCCGCTCGGAAGCCGCCTCTCGGGCTGGGCGTAGATTTACTCTGTACAGCAAAAACTCATTATGAGGCTAGGCCCATGCTGGCGACACAAGACCCTTTCGAAGAAGCTGAACAACTTCAGCAGCAGCGCGGACACTGGATAACGGCAGGTGTGGAAACCAGAGCTTTTTGGCCCAAGCGGGCACAAGTTCTCTCCTTCGAGGGTATACGGTTCTTGCTCCAGCCCGCAGAGCGCGGTGAACGCGGGGACACTCTACCCGCTATCGCGCTTCGTACCGATGGTCTAGGCCTGACTGACCACCAGTGCAGGGCAGTAATCATGCGGCTCGCAACCGCCATAGCTTGGCGTGAAGATCAAAAAGTAGAGCTGGTCATGTGGGGCGGTGGGAGTTCTCCTTTCCGATTAGGTATGTCACGAAACAATGCGATTACGGACTACCTTCCAGCTGACAACCTTTGCGCACCTGTTAGTGACGAGGCACGCAAAGCGTTGGCTTATTATCGGGAAGGCCTGTCCATAGATAACCCCTTCTACTCGTTTCTGGGGTTCTACAAGGCCTTCAGTCGGTCATTGCCCAATGGGAGGGAACGCGGGCCCTGGATCGCCGCAACGCTACCGCGGCTAACCGACAGGAAGGCCATCGAACGAAGAAGTGAATTGATTCGAGCAGGCGAGGACATTTCGACCTATGTAGCCAACCAAGGTCGTCACGCGATCGCTCATGCTGAGCGGGATGACATTGTTGATCCTGACGATCCCTCCGACCATCAGCGCATCATCCAGGACCTTCCTCTCATGCGCCATTTGGCTGAGATTGCCATGGAGGAACGTCTTGAAATTACCCGACCTGGCGCTTACGAGAGAGACCACCTCTATGAGCTTGCAGGCTTCAGGGAGCTCTTCAACGATGTCGAGCTGGAAGCACTTCGACGTGGAGCGTTGGCGCCAGGCGAGAAGTACGAAGGTCCGGAGCACTACTTCGTCCTAGCCCGTAAGCAAGGCAAATTCTTTCCGTTGGGGAAAATGAAAATGTCAGGGGGCGGGCTACTCGAAGGGAAGCTGGTTATTGATCTCGAAAGTGAGAGCCAGAACGTCCTCGTTCGAATAACGCTCGATTTCGTTAACGAGCGCTTACTGTTCGATCCATTACGGGATGTGGGTTTCCGCCAAGATCGCAATAGCCGCGCCTCAGTTCAGGAGGAGTTGGCAGTCCACTCGTTTCTCTGGTGCATGTACTGCAATGGTCGAATAGAGGTGTGGGATGAAACGGGGGAACAGCGAATGGCAATGTCGCAACCTTGTATCCTCACGAATATGGATCTGAATCCAGCAGGTCATCAACGTCTAGTAGACGAGCTGACCGCGCTGCTTGATCAATTCCCGCCTGACGAACCCGTCGCATGATCCTGTAAAGAAGTCGCTGACATCGGGCTGTTCTTTCTGGTGCCGCTGGCCGACCTGCCTGAGCACCAGAAGCTGATTCTGCGCATGCTCGCTTGTCTAAGTTAGGATTCAGTAACCAATAACAACTGCATGGAGGCTCTATGAAACTTGATCGTGATCTACAGCGTAAGCTGCTGGAAGAGTTGCGCGAACACTACCCGGCGCCATTTTTCACTAACCGTATGGAGCATCTACACGCTGATCCTCAACATCTGATGGCAAACGCTGCTTATCTGATCGAGCACGGCTTGGTGGGCGGTGATTTACGGATGACCTCCACAGGTCGTGGCGACTTCTTGCCGACGAAACTTGCACTGACAGCCAACGGATTGGATTTCTTGGAGGATGACGGCGGGCTCACTGCAGTTTTGGGCACCCTGACCGTTCGGCTGCATGCTGACAGTGTCCGTGAGCTACTTGCCAAGCAGATCGAAGCTTCGGAGTTGGAAGACAGCGTTAAGAGCCAGTTGATCGCAGAGGTGAAGGGCTTGCCAGCAAAAGGTTTGGAAACAATGGTGACCGGGCTCGCTAAAGAGGGACTAGCTCGCTTGCCAAACGCCATTCAGTGGCTGCAAACATCTCTAACTGGTATGCAGTGAGTGGTAAAGTCCGACCCCGGCCAAAGCCAGTTGCTGATGAGCTCACCGTTTATCCTTGGCGTCCTCGCGGATGCCATGAGTCAATTGCTCGACCAGAGTAAGTGTTTCAGCCACTGCCTCGCGCTTGATCACCAACCGCTGCCCAGACTTATACCGTGTGTCACCGGTTTTCCGGATGTAATCATCATCGACGACGCCCTGTGTGTGAGCGAGCAGGTGACGCTGTTGGAAGGCCGTTGTCAGTTGTTCCATCTCGACGACCGTAAGATGCCTATCGTAACCGCGCCCCATCGCAGCAGCCCAAAGAGCTGAGCCCTCGGCAAGGTTCTGAAATGCATTGCGCCGGATCTTGGTTGTCGGCGCTACGCGTGCGTGAAGTGCTTCTGCAACCCTCTGGAATGCCGTCACCACGTTCTGCAAAGCACTCTCAACGATCAGACGGCACGTGTTCTCAGCAGTGTCTGCGTCTGCAATGGCAGCTCTGATGGCATCAACGGCTTCAAGCGACTGCCGGATGCCCTGGGCCGTGAGATCGAAGACAAGTTCCGCAGCGTTTGCTCCGCAAGACGGGCAGAAATACGCCGCACCGACGACGGCATACCTACATCCGCATTCACCACAGGTGATCTTGAGACGCATGGGGGCTGCCGCGGCATAGGGGATAGGGACATGCTGAGGTCTGCTGTCCACCTTCATGCTCATCGAGATGAATCCACCCTTGGGCTGCCTCTGATTGAACCTCTGCGCATCAAGGCGAAGTGCACCACCTAAAGCCGCTTGAACCTTCGCCATAGCGACGTCCCGTGCGTGATTTAGCTGTTCCTGCGTCCACCACTTCTGAGCATCAGCGGTGTGGCCGCAGAACGGACAAAAGACCTCCTCGTCCCTAACCTTGTCCTTCCAATCTGCCATCAGAACCTTGAACTGAGCTAGGCATTCTGGCGCGGGACACTCGCGATCGAAGTAGTTGTCATCGTCTGCGGAGATGGCGACGGTAGATTTTTCGTCGCCAAGCTCTTTCAGTGCGCGGATTGTTTCTTCAAACATCGCCATTCTCCCTGCAGAGGCACCGCGATTGAGGGGCTTTCTTATTCGATACGGACTAACTGATAGTAACCGGGCCACATTTGCCGCAGAGTTTTTCTGCACAAAGCCTCTGTGCGCATCTCCTTCTTCTCTGTCACGTAGATAATCTTCCTCCCGGCTACTGTGCAACCCACCACTGCCTCAGTTGGCAATACCCACACCCAGTCCGCCATTATCCCTCCCTAGCCGGGCAAGCCGAGCTGAGCAGTTAGCATCCTGGCCCCAAGGGAAAGCGCCTCGCTGGCAACGCCGCGTAACACCTCCTTAGCACCGCCCTTGGATGCGTCCACCAGCTTGTCGCCCAGTGTTGGCCCAGCCTGCAAGCTAGCTGGGAAAGCTTTCAGCACTTCAAGACCTTTGGCTGTCAGTACACAGCGGTAAACATCCCCATTGTTGGCAGCGCTTCCATGCTCTATGTAGCCGGCACTGCCAAGCCAGAGCACGGTGGATTGAAAGAAAACGCCATCCTCTTTCGCTAACCAGCCATCCTCCATTGGGGCTCCGGTGAAGAGGTCGCGATAGCTCCAGGCCTCAAGATCCAAATCCACCGGGAAATGCTGATACAGCTCAGCCAGTACCCGCCCCGTCAGAACGTCGAACCGTTCAATGTTGCTGGCCGTCATGGCTCACCTCGGGCCTTGCACTTCAGGGCGGACAGATACCCGCGCAGATGGGTTTCGGCAGCATGATCGGGGTTCAGGCCCCTGAGCGTTGTTTGCCGTGTGGAGCCATCCGGCAGATAGACCGTCAACTCATCGCCCAGCTGGATATAGCTAGCCGAGTAGATCTGCCCCTCATGCTCCAGCGTCACTTCTTCTTCCACTCTTGCCTCCCATGGCATCTCTTTAAACCAGATTAAAAGCCTGTTGGCCGGCTAGGTGCGATGCTCAGAGCTCCTTTCGGATACCCATCACCCGGAGCAACGAACATGGCTGAAACCCTGCACACTCCCCTCAAGTTTCCCTTCACCGGCGGCGCGGGCAACCGTATCGACAAACTGCCCATTCGCCACCACAAGCGCAAGGACATTGCCGATGCCCAGCAGCACTGTCCGCCAAGATGACCGGCCTAACCCTGGGCGATCTGAGCGAGTTGGATATTGAGCTGAATATTGCCGACTCACGAACGGTGACCGAGGTGTTTCGGGAAGTGGTTGGCGGTGGAGACGGTTCAGCAGTACTGGGACGAGGCACTGCTGCTAGTGCCGCGGATGCAGCTGAGTGAGATAAACGAGCTGGAGATAAAGGACTACTGCGGTGGTGCGAGGTGTGCGAGCGGGAGATCAACCGTCGGGTCGAGCACGCTGAACGGCTGAGCCACCAGGTAGGCCACTAGCCCTACTAGGAATGAACCGCCCGCTGCCAAAGGGGGTGGCCACCAGCAGCTGCGGCATAAATAGCTCCCGGTTTGTAGATACCTTCAAGCCTCAAATGAACGTCCGCGAGTCCACTACATGGTCGGCCGCCTTTGGCCGATTCAGGTCTCTTGCGACCGTGGAATTCTGGCCAGCTGCTGCTTGATCGACATGACGATTTTTCCGCGCATGCGCGGAATTTTGAAGAACTCAAAAAAATTAAAATTTACCTGACACGCAGCTCAACCCCCAAAACCGTGCCCTTTGCTCTCCCACTATCAGGTAGTAGTCCAAATAGTGAGAGCCAAGAAGATGCCAAATAGATTCAATTATTCGTCGAGTGGAAATCAGCCGCAAATCAGCCCTGACTCACCGCATGCACAGCTGCTGACGTTGGCGAAAGATCGTGGTCGCGACGTTGGTGTGATTGCGGAGATGCTGAGGTTTCTAGATGTTCACCCGCAGCTGATTGATTTTCCACGAGTCATACAGGGGCTCGTGAATACGCTTGATGCAATGGACGTACCGCCGGTGCTCAGCCTAGGCGCGTGCGACCTCAGAGCCTGGCGGGACGAGTGCCGTTGGATTATTTCAATCCGAGACAATCCTAAGTTTATTGCTGTTTTGGGCCCTATGTTTTACCACGGAGATGAGAAGCGTACGCGTAATCCAGTCATCGGTAGGGGGGTACTGGAACACGCGTTCCCATACGCAACGCTGTGGCACGAACCTGCGGATTCAGAATGCGAGCAGGATTACTACCGGCTTATTGGGCAGCTGCTCGTGGCCTATCAGCAAAGAGCTGATGGCTTTGGCCTCCGAGGTCAGAGATACACCGCGTACCTAGAACTCCGAGCGCTCTGCGCACTGCAGATATTGTCCATACCAGGTGATCTAAATATATGGTCCAGTTCTGCTGTATTTGCTCAGGGCTGCCGTCAATTCGACGCCGGCAATTCAACTAATTATTTAGCAGAGTACTTCGCACCGATCGTTCGTCTCGCCCGCTACCTAGGTGGTGAGGAGCCGCCTGAGCGTCACGGTGGCGGCGGCCATCGTCACAATGGCGGTTCAAACAGCGCAGGCCTAGGCGTACTAATTAGCCAAGGTGCTACCGAGTTCCCGCTTGATGATCCGGACGACCCAGACTTGCTCCCTGGATATATAAGCTTCGCGGTGTCTCAACCGCTCGACGATGATTTAGATGAAGCACTGCCGCCGGGAGAACTAACCGCAGCAAGTGAAATATGTTTGATCGATACAAGGGGTGAGGTCAGGCCATATGTAGCTGAATTGCTCAGCCATGAGGGCATGCTTGCTCATATTGCTCGCAGTAGGCAGTTTTTGCCTTTTGGCTACAACCTGCTCACGCAGTATGAACTAGCAAACCTGCTGTTCGGTGTCACTGATGAATTTCTATTCTGTCGGGAACGAATTCGTAATGCCCCTGGCCAGGAGCAGACACAGATACGGAGGCGCTTGGAGGCACTGCTGGTACTTCATCTCATGCTCTGGTTCGGTCGCTCACTCGAGGACTGCAAAAAACTACGGATAGCTGAGCGCAATGCTCGCCCGAGCTCGGTGCTGGAGTTGGTTCTGACTGATGAGACAGGGCCGGCGGAGTTCAGATTTTTTGCACCGACGCCAGACTATGCAGCGGAAGAGCTCCTGCCTCGAGATGCCGTTCGAGCATCTCAGCCAACAATCTCGGTACCGGACATGGTTGGGGCGGCTGCGCTTGTTATGGCAATCCGAGACTTGTCGCCGGTGAATGGCTCTGCAGTTATCACTTGCAAGATTAAAGACGTCGAGCGTGAAATCCGCACCTTGTTGAGCGAGCTTGGGGGCGAAGATCCTCGCTACACGGTGCACAAAGTGCGCTCCTACCTTCATCGCCAAATCATCGCAGACTCTCATGATGTGGTTGCAGCCACCATGCTATGTGGGATGCCCTGTATTTCGGCAAACACAGCGCTGTATTACAGCCAGTTCAGCATCAACCATCTGCGACGCCTGTATTGCCAATCAGTACAGCGAGTGTTGACTGCGGTTTATGCCACCGTAGGATTGGAAGCCCCTAGTGCATCGATTCTTGCTGTTCCTGAGGTGGCCGTTGGTGCCCGAAACTGCCTTAGGGTGGATACGGTAAAAGCTAATCTTGCTGCATTGCTGGCAGTGCTGCGTAAACGCCCCCGAAAAGGCCTCCAACAGCTCGTTCACTGGCACAACTGTTTGTCGCTGTGGACGGTTCAAATGTTTTTTATGGCGACTGGGTGTCGAGCTATTCGCGACCCGTTGAAGCAGGAAGACGAATTTATATCGCCTGGGTGGCACGGCGCGCTGGGCGACAAAGGCTCAGATGATGGGCATATGAGTCGCCTGGTAGTGTTAACTGACCTATTAAGAAGACAGTTAAAGGCCTATAAGGCTCACTGCAGGGCAATTACCGGACAACTCGAGTTACATGCACCGGTTCCTACCAACGGATTTTTCCTGCGCTTTACCGATGATGGTTGTCTTTCCTACGAGGAAATCCGGCCGCTCCATATCAAAGCCGTAATGCGCCAGATTGAGGGTTTCACACCTCATCCAGTGAATGGATTCCGCAAATTCTTGAGGACTGAGCTCGCCGAGCGCGGATGTCCGCCTGAGACACTGTCGGCTCTGATGGGTCATTGGCTGAGCGGCGAAGAACCACAAGATATTTACTCGAGTTTTTGCCCGCGTACCTATGTCCAAGGCCTTCATAGCCACTTGTTGCCACTGATGCGGGAGCTAGGCTGGACGGTTCGCAACAGCCACCTGGTTGTGGGGGCTGATGTATGAATAGCTCACGTCTTTCGGATGAAATGCTATCTGTTGTCTGGAGCCCGGAAAAACACGATCCAGAGTGGAAAAATGAATATCTTCTGAAACTCCAGGAACGCTGCAAAGATTCCGGCAACAGCATCGGTGAATGGCTCTGCGGACAACGTTCGCTGCGTAATTTCCCCCTCAGAGAGATGCAGAATCTCGGGAGTCAGCTCGAAGGCTCAACATTACGTAACACGCTGCGAGAAGTGACGCATCGGGCGCAGCGTTTTAATCCGAGCTTGCCGCTGGCTCAGGTAGCGATCGAAACTCAGCGCCGCCCTAATCCGATTAATCCAGACCTATACAACTCAGAGAATCTGTCGGCCAGTCAGGACATGGTTGATTCGCTGGAGCGCGCCATCAGGCGAGATCTAGAACAACTCACGCCCCATGAGCGGATCGGGCTGCTTCTTCTGAGTGCTAGCTACTACGGTGCTCTGATCGACATTCCCCAGCTGAGCGCGCTGACTCAGCTTGACCCTGGACAGGTCATCTGGATATCCGGAATACCAGAGTTCCGGCTACCGCTCTCAATCCGAGGTCAACCTGAGGCTGAGAACCGGCAGTGGTTCCCAGACCCGATAACGCTGTCGCTTCTGTCGCGCTGCGCTCCAGATCTGGCCGAGAACAGGCCTTATCTGGATCGAAAGGGCGGAAAACTTAAATGTATTCAAGCGGCTCTGGCCACAGGAGGAATTTGCCCTGAGAACCAGCCTGGCTCTCTGGAGCGAGTGTTTGAGTTGTTGCGTATTCAACGTCAAACACAATTGCCACAGCTACTAATGAATTACTCCACGAGGTCCAGCTATGTGACGCATTCGGTTTTGTCGGACTCTTGGCAGCATTTGCACGGAAATGCACCGACTCCAAAAATCGAAGAAAAACAAAAACGGAAAAAACACCGGTTTCGTAGGCCCGAGAAAAATGTTCCCGAGTGGTTGACGGCGCTATGTCGAAAAGTCCGGAAAGAGCAAATTGTCGCACTCGATAATGAGCCGCCACCTAAAAGTCTTGAACAGCTGATCGGTAGTTTTGCGTCGTTTCTATGTCACGGACGCTCGTTTTACGGTAATCCGTTGAAGCCCAAAACAGTTGCTAACTATGTTCGAATCGTCGGTGTTGGGTTGGACAATTTTCTGTCTGTAGAGTCCGTCTTGGATGTTCCGCCGGACGCGCTGGAGGAACTCTATGAGCTGATGCTGGAGGCCCAGCCCACACCACCTATGAAGAGGAATCTAGCCAAAGGCATTTTGGAGTTCCATGGCTACCTGCAGAAAAGATTTTCGTATCCACCAATCAGCCCCTATGCCGCGTTAGGTATTGGAAAAACGCCTCCGTTCGTCGATGCCCAAATCGTCAGCGAAGAACAATATCGCCTAACGTTGCGAGACTTGGCTACAGGCACGCTGAGCCAGCGCTCACCACGCCTCTCTATGGTCGCGCAGGCCATGGTGATTTTCGGTTTTCGCCTAGGACTGCGTCGTAATGAGGCGCTGAAATTGCTGCGTCGTGATTTGCAATTACCTGCGCTGCCTGCTGCACGGGCCTCTGCAGTAAGGAAACGACATCCAAACCTTAAGCTGCTTTCGCCTGACCAACTAACTGCCCTCGAGCTGCCGGTCAATTTGCATATTCGTCCGCATGCTCAGCGCGCGTTAAAAACACGCAACTCAACACGTACGCTGCCACTTCACGTTTTGCTTGAGCCGGATGAGTTGCAGCTGATTGAACGCCTTGCCCAGCTGCGCGATGACGAAGAGCGGAAGAGTCCATATTCGCAATTCTTGTTCTGTATCCCGGAATTCCAGACTCGATGGGTATCTGAATCGACACTGATGCCGGCCATTCATGATGCTCTACGCCGGGTAACTGGGTGCAGCGATATGCACTATCACCACCTGAGACATTCCGGTGCGACGTGGTTGATGTTCAAGTTAGCCGCGTCAGCATTCGGTGTTAGTCAGCAGGCTGGATTGCTATTCGGCGAGCATCCGCAAACCATGAAATGGCTGCTGGACACAGAACGGCTAAACCGAGCATTTTTCCACTCCCCGGAGGCCCCCACCCGACGGGTGATCCATATCACCAGCGCTGTGCTCGGGCATGCGAGTCCTAAAACATCCCTGCTCCACTATGTTCACTGCATGCCATGGTTATCGGCGCTGTGCTGGCAATGGAATCCTGAATTTTGGCCGCCTGGCCATGTCATCGCGAAAATTGCCCAAGTCAGTTTGCCAAACAAGCCGGACGACCTACCTGCGGCAGGCCTGTCTGCAGAGATTCGGCACATGCAGCGAATCATCGGCCGCATGAAGGTCTATAGGCACAGTAACCAAGTAAAAGTTAGGCGCCCACTGATCTCCCCTCAGAAGGTTGAAGGTGGGTGGGCACTGACGAGATTGATTGAAATCTCATCCATGCTCTCCTGCGAGGCTTACGCAGAGTCCTCGGGGCAGTCGGTCAACATGGAGTGGGTTACGTTTACCGAAGCTGATCGATCGGCCATGCTGGAGCGGGCAAGATACATCAGCCACCTCGGAAAGCATCGTTTGCAGAGCCCAGCGACGTCTGACTCAAATCATAGAATTGAACTTGCCCCAAGGCCGCCTAAACACGGAGGTCTGGCCGGGGTAGCGGCCTATGCGGATCGGCTCTACCGCCTACTAAGCAGCCGGTATAAAGCCAAAGCTGGCCGAGTACTGGACGACTTCGTGGAGCGCTGCTGGGCGAGCGAGACGACACTGCGTTTCTACTCCGGCAAGGATGAGCAGAGTGCCCGTGAGTACCTCTGGCTGCTATCTGAACTGGGCATCCCTTTGGTTGATACTGAGTTCATCATTTACGACACGCGCACGCCAAGGCAAACCAAAAGCAGTTGGCGAACAGTTCTGGGGAAACCTCGCTTGAAGTTCATTGAGCAAGTTCCAGAGAATCGAAGCACCCAGAACCGCCGCTTGGGCATTCGAGTGACACTGCGTTTACCAGGTGCAGAGCTCACAGCTCAGGAGCAGAACCACCACTCCGGCGCAGCCTTGCGCTACCTGATGCTGATGGCTTCCATCGACTGGCATTTCCGGGTCTGATCGCAAGACAAAACTCTGGGGCCTTTCAGCGTCTGGATCGGCCCCTGCGTTTAGGCCTGGTGTTTTCGAGGCAAGCCCCCAAAGAAATCACTAGCCGTTCAGCAAGGCAGCCGCCATACCATCCAGCCGCTTTTTGGTCTTTTCCCATTGGGGCATCACCTGTTGCATAAGCCGATAGAATCGCTCGCTGTGGTTGTGTTCGGCGATGTGGCAAAGCTCATGCAAAATCACATAGTCGATGCACTCACGGGATGCTTTAACCAAGTGGGGGTTGAGGGTGATACGGCCTGCGGGGGAGCAGCTGCCCCACTGCGTTTGCATACTGAGAATGCGCAGTGGTGGTTTGGCCGCAACCCAAAGTGCTTGTTGCAAGACAGCTTCTAGGCGTCGATCAAACACATCACGGGCGCGGGCTTTGTACCAGGCGTGTAGGAGTTCGCGAATCTTCTCTGCCGACTTCACCCGTACAGACACTTCCAGCTTGCCCCGCAACAAACGCACCTGCTGTAGCTCATCAGGCGCTTCGATAACCTTGAGCACATACTGCTTGCCTAGGTAATAGTGACTTTCCCCGCTGATGTACTGCCTCGGGCGGACATGCGTGAGCTGCTCACGAAACTCTCGAAGTTGCTCATAGATCCAGCGACCACGTCGCTTCAGTGCGGCCAAAACCTGTTCATCGCTGGCCCCATCCGGCGCACTGACGCGCACGCGACAGTCTGGATCGACCTTGATCAGAATGCGTGAAACCTCGCGCGCCCTTCGCGCCCTTTCAACCTGTATCAACTCATCGGCATAGTGGAAGCTCAGCCAGCTCGACACTGCGGGGGCAGGTAGAGCGCTCATTACGATGGGCACACTCATAAGCCGGACAAGCCTACCCGCGTGATTTGCACCACCCACTCAACCATGGCCTTCGCCTGATCCATACCAGCGCCCACCGCTTTGCATTCCTTGAAGAGCAACGGCAGTAGCTTCTTGCGGATATCGCTTTCGATGTTTTGGGGGTTGATGGAATGTTCGGCCACGGAGGTCATGACCATTTCATCCAGGCTGAAAGCCAGTTTTACCCAATGCTCCTGTACCTGCTCATCAGCTGAAGTGAGGGCGTCAGGAAGGCTTTTCTTGAAAATACCAAAGTACGCCTGGGCATGGCGGTTACCTGCAAAAACATCCGGCAGCTCATCGAGCTTACGAGCCTGCACCTGCTGCTCAAATTCGTGGAATAGCAGGTACTGCTTGAGCGGATGATCAAACAGCTTTGCCGCCTCTTCGATGGCCTGGCGCAGTAGCTTGGAGAACGCTTCCTGAGCATAGGGGTCATCACGCAACTCCTGCTCGATCATCTTGCTCACGCGGGTCTTGATGATGTCGGTTTCGTTGCGGGTTTTGTCCTCACTCCACTGCTCGGGCTTCTGCTGCCCCATCTTGCCGACTTCGTAAACGCCGCCTGGGTCTTTCACTTCCACGCCGACCACGTGCTTATCAAGCAGCTTGCGCACCTGTTCGGCATACTGGTCATAGTTCACCGTTTCACCGGCATCCTGCTTGGCCAGTTGGCGCAAGCTGGAGAACTGCTTGAGGGTTTCCTTGTAATGGGCGCGGTCGGTATCGCTGAAGCTGGTGTCTTCGAAGAAGGAAGCGGACTGCAAAGCAACTTTTAGGCAGCTGGCGAACTCGGTCAGCGCCTCGTAGAAGTCATCGCGCACCTTGAGATTCACATCAACCAGCTCTCCGTCACGCTCCTGCATCTTGGGCACCAGTACCTGGCGCAACTGCTCAATATCCCCTTTGTTTTTCACATCAGAGAAAATCGCCAAAAGGTCTTTGTGCAGCTGAGGTAGCCGTTTGTACTCGCTGCTCATCTGGTTGTAGAGGCCAGCGATGTCATTAATGTCATAGCCGCCCTGGGTGCGTGAAGCGAGATCCTGATACTTCTGAATGGTGGTATCCAGCTCGGAAAGAATGCCGCGGTAGTCGATCAGCAGGCCGAATTTCTTTAGCGGATGCAGGCGGTTTACCCGAGCAATAGCCTGAATTAGGTTGTGCTCCTTGAGCGGCTTGTCGATGTAGAGCACGGTGTTTTTCGGCTCATCGAAGCCCGTCAGTAGCTTGTCCACAACAATCAGAAGCTTGAGCGATTCATCCTTATCGAAGCGCTCGATCAGCTGCTTGGTGTAGGCCTGCTCATCGATGCTGCCAACGTTTTTCTTCCACCATTGGGTTACCTCAGGTGAGGCCGCTTCATCCACATCGGTGTTGCCCTCACGGCTATCAGGCGGGCTCATCACCACGGCGCTTTCAAATAACCCCGCCTCATCCAGATACTGTTTGTACTTGATTGCCGAGGCCTTGCTGTCACAGGCCAGTTGCCCTTTGAGGCCCTCATCGATGTTCTTCACGAAGTGGTTGGCGATATCCAGAGCAATCAAACGAATACGGTCATCAGCGCTGTATATCTGGCCTTTCTTGGCGAACTTGCGTTTGAGATCGGCCTTCTGCTGCTCGTTAAGCCCTTCGGTGATGCGCTCAAACCAGCTATCGATAGCACGCGCATTCACATCCAGATCGGGGATGCGCTCCTCATAGAGCAGCGGCGTCACCGCCTGATCTTCCACCGCGCGCTGCATGGTGTAGGCATGCACGATGGGACCAAACTTGTTCGTTGTCTTGTCATCCTTGAGCAGCGGCGTGCCGGTAAACGCCACAAAGGCCGCATTGGGCAGCGCCTGCTTCATACGGATATGGTTTTCACCGCCCTGGCTGCGGTGACCTTCATCGATCAGCACGATGATATCGGCGCTGGTGTTCACGCACTGCGGCAGCTTGGTGGCGCTGTTGAACTTCTGGATCAGCGAAAAAATGATGCGTTCATTACCCTTGCCGATTTGCTCCGCCAAGCGCGTTCCGGAAGTGGCCATGGCGGCCTCGCGATCCTTCTTGCCTGCCAGTTCGCCACCTGAGGCAAACGTCTTGCTCAGCTGGTTTTCCAGATCAACCCGGTCGGTAACCACCACAATGCGGCACTGCTTGAGCGAGTCATACAGGATCAGCGCCTTGCTCAAAAAAACCATGGTGAATGACTTACCCGAGCCGGTGGTATGCCAGATCACTCCGCCTTCGCGGCCGCCGTCCTTGCGCTTGTGACCAATCCGCTCGATCAGTCGCTTGATACCGAAAACCTGCTGATAGCGGGCGACGATCTTGCCGGCCTTCTTATCGAACAGCGTGAAGTAGCGAGTCATCTCCAGCAGTCGGGCAGGGGAAAGCAGGCTGATAAGCAACTGATCCTGGCCTGTCAGCGCCAGCTCGCCGCCCCCGATCAGGGTTTCATACCAGTCCAGGTCACGGGCAGGGCGGTGGCTAAAGATTGAGGTTTTCTGCGCGATACTCAGTTGGCGATTCTTCAGCGCATATAACTCAGCAGTGGCGATATCTTCCTCACGCCAGGCTGCCCAGAATTTCGCAGGTGTGCCGCAGGTGGCGTAGCGCCCATCGCTGCCGTTGATCGACAGCAACAGTTGGCTGTAAGCGAATAGCCTGGGGATTTCATCGTGACGCTGGTTGCGCAAACTCTGTGAAACGCCTTCGTCGATGGTAGGGCCTTTCTGTGCATTGCTGTCGGGACGCTTGGCCTCGATCACAACCAGCGGGATGCCGTTAACGAAGCAAACAATGTCTGGCCTGCGTGCTTCCACTCCACCACTGCGTAGCACACGAAACTCTTCAGTGAAGATAAAGCTGTTGTTCGCCGTGTTATGCCAGTCGATCAATGCCACAGTCGGGTTGGCCTTTTTGCCATCCACGAACTCAGTTACCGAGATGCCATACAGTAAATGGTTGTAAAGCCGCTCGTTGGCCGCCTGCAAACCTTCATTGAGCGCAGGGCTGCACACTTCACTGATCAGATTATCGATGGCCTTGGCTGAGAGCGGATATTCACCCCCACCAAACAAGAAACGGCGCTTACTCAGTTGCTCGCGCAGCACATCACGCAACACCACTTCATCGCTCTTTCCGCCCCGCGCGGCCAAAGCCTGCTCGGGTGAGAGGAACTGCCAGCCGAGGTTGCACAGCAGTGCCAGCGCCGGAATTTTTGCGCTGTACTCCTCCTGAAATTTCGGTGTTGGTGTCATTCGCTGTAGTTCTCCAAACCGCCATCCAGTTTCCGCTGGAAACCAATTCGTTGATAAATCTGGCTGCTGTGCGGGTCACAGACCCATTAATGATCGAGCAGGCTGGTTAATCGTTGAGTGCAAGTCATTAAGCAATCACCTACTACCAAGTCCTGACGGAGGCGAAGAATGCTGCAAGCAGTACTCGTCTCAGACGGCAGGACGGCAGTTGTAACCTTTGAGTTTACAACTGCCCGTGCGGCACCATCATCGACGAGCGAAGGGAGCCGGCTTGTGGTGGTATGCCTCAAGATCGCTATCCAAAGACCAGATGAAAAGCTCACTCATTGGGAAGCGCTCTAAGCATCTCTCGTATTCCTTGATGATGCTCAGGTCACCAAAGCTGGTGCCTTCACCCGTTCGAGCAGGCGATTTGTTTTGGCCTGCCTTGCCCGGAAACTCTGCCAACCAATCGAGGACCTCTCGAGTGCTCGGGAACTCGCTGAGTCTGTATGGTGGCTCTTCGGTGAACGCAGCACTTACAGCTTCGCAGAATCGTTGTGCTGTTTGTCGACGAAGTCGGCCATCGCCGTTTTGAGCAATATGGTTACCCGTCTCAAGGATGGTGGCCATTGGCAGGATAAATGTGCAGTTGTTGTCTGCATATTCGAGAAAATCGGCACCCACGCGACCTGCGTCCTGATTGAGCCCAGGAACATTCAACAGGTTTACGAAAACGCTAGTGTCAATCAGGCAAACCGAGCTCATTAGACCTCTCCCTGCATTTTCTGCAGCCAAGCTAATGCGTTCTGACGTTTCTGCTCTGCTGTGACGGGTGACTTTACAAAACGGTCAACTATCCCATTGGTAACCAGTTCGCCCAGTGGCCCTTGGGACACGAGCCCGGCATAGTCCTGCAGGTCGGCAAGGCGAACTAAGCGGCTATCGCCGTACTGTGGATCCCGGTAACAAAACACCACATCGCCCAACGCGCTGTCCGGCAACGCATCCATCAACGCCGGATTATGGGTGCTCAGCAGTAGGCGAACTCCGCGCAACTCTGCTTGTTCACGCATTGTTCTCAATAGTTGTCGGGCGCGTGATGGGTGTACGCCGTTATCGACCTCTTCGATCACCAGTGTTGACTCTGCCGGCGCAGAAAGTAGAGCTGCCGCAATCGCCAGTACTCTTAGAGTTCCATCGGAAAGCAGTTCAACGGACCAGTTACGGTCAACCGCACCAAAGCTCTCGACCAACTCTAGAGATACGCGTCCGCGGCGATCCTCGAAGAAGCAAACATCTTTCACGTCCTGCTCGGGCAAACTCTTGATGAATTCGATAATGGCAGGACGGGCGTCTTCGTCCTGCCAGAGGGTGAAAAGCACACCGGAAAGGTTAGAGCAGTCGCCCCGCAGCTTCTTGTCTGGATAACTATCTCCGCGCATCAAGGCAGGCACGGGGTCAAGGAACAGGGTATTGGCGAGTAGACGCTGAAAGTGCTCCGTAGTCTCTGGTATGACCTTCTGGGCTTTCTTATGCCCAGAGTCGAACATGGCCGAACTGGCTAGCTGGTTAAGGACAGCAATCTGGTCAGAGCATGTGATTTGTGGCTTCTTGCCACCTGTGGAAAAGTTGTTGTAGGCAACGCGCACGTCAGTACTTAACCCGCTAGAGGGTTGTTCGATGCGGTAAAGCGGAAATTTCTGCTGAGGTGAGTTGATGCTTTCCTGAATAATGTGCAACTCATCATCACGCAGAGCAATTTCAACACTGAAGTTATTCCACTCATTGTCGTCGGTTTCACAACCCAAGATAAACGACTGGCCCTGTAGATAAGGAAGGTCCCTGACCTGACCGCGGAGGATTTGCTCCGAATCATCGACCCTGTGGCGTAACACCGACAGCTTCTGACCCTGGCCAAGCCAGCACAAGAAACGAAAGGCTTCCAGTGCATTACTCTTGCCCGAGGCATTGGCACCAATCATCAGGGTTAAGGGTGAGAGCGGTAGACGCTGGTTCCGGTAGCTTTTGAAACCATTGATAAGAATATTCGTCAGCATGGTGCCTCCTGCAAGCTCTCGTCTATCTTCACCCGGCGCTTGCCGGTCAACAGTTGCTGCATCAAAGCTTTTTTCTCATCTTTTAGGCAAGCGAGTTTGGCTTGGAGCGTTTGGATTTCTTGGTCAGCTGTTGTGAGCACTGCAGAAATTGCTTTTTGCTCATCCACCTCGGGAACATAAACAGTTAGCCCAAAGAAGTCGCTTGGCTTGACGTTAAGCAAGCCATGCGCTCGGCCGCCTTCGTTAGCGACTTTGCTCAAGCCATTATTCAACAAGCCAGATTCGAAATAGTGCTCAAAAAATTCTGGGTTGCAGGTGGTTTCATCACGCACTTCAAAGCAAATATAGAGAGTGGTAACTACGCCTTTTTCATACTTATTTAGACGTTTTATAGCGCCCATTGGATAGCCATTTGAGTAGCTTTTGTTGTAGGCGAATTGCCCTTTCTTGAGCAGGAAATAGTTGTCTAACGTTTCTGAGGCTACCGTTTTATTAAAATAATCTTCCTGCCGGATCAGGCCATGCTGGGCCGAAATAGTGACAACATTTGTGCTGGCTTCAGTATTCCTGGTAGTGACTCTGGAGAACAGATTTTCCAGACGATGTTTTTCCCATGATTTTTTAAACACGGCCAGGCGTTTCTTTCCCGTTAGTAACTGCTGCGCGAGCGCCTTTTTCTGGCGCTGGCTATTACTGACCATTTTTTTCGTCACAGAAATAGCTTGATCCCAAACTCTAAGAATTCTAGAGATTTTCTCTTGATCACAAGAAGGCGGAAGCAATACGTGGCACTTCCCAATTTCTCCTAAATTTATTTTCTTGGGGAAAGCCACATGAATTATTTTTCGCCACAGCTCTCGCTGAAATGCATGGCTATTTATGTACTGCGTCAAGTATAGTGAGCAAAATGCATCACTTGATTTTATTAACGCCAGGCTTACATAAAAAGAAGCTTTTACTTCCCAGTCCAAGTGGACAGCAGTACCAATATCCCCAATCCTGGTCATCAGGATATCGCCTTTCTCTAACCTTACACGCTTATTTTCGCGCTCATATACTTCATTTGAGATGAATTTAGTTTTTGAAAAATCACCACTGGTTAAATGCTCTACGCTATAAAATGGAACTCCTTTTTCTACGTAGTCTGGCGTGGAGTGAGTTCCGTCATAAATAGACGTCAGTTGTCTTAGCTCAGTATAACTCCATCCCTCAGGAACCATAACCGAGCTCCTCCAAATACTTAGCCATCTCAAATTCCAACTTGCTCAATTGAATTTTCAGATCCTCACGCTCAGCACGCACTGCACGCAAATCAACTTCGCCCTCTTCCTCAAATGTATCAACGTAACGAGGGATATTTAGGTTGTAATCGTTATCGCGAATTTCCTGCAGGCTGGTGCGGTAGCTATATTTTTCCGAGTTGATACGGTGACGGTAGGTAATCAGGATATTCCTTATCTGCTCCTCCCCAAGAACGTTCTGATTTTTTCCAGTCTTAAAGTCGTTGCTGGCGTCAATAAACAGCACGCTTTCATCGGTCTTGGCTTTGCTGAAAACCAGGATCGCAGCGGGGATGCCGGTGCCATAGAAGAGCTTTTCCGGCAGGCCGATGACGGCATCCAGCAGATTTTCTTCGATCAGTTGCTGACGGATTTTGCCTTCGCTGGAGCCGCGGAACAGCACACCGTGGGGCACGATCACGGCCATGCGCCCGGTCTTGGCTTTCAGGGTTTCGATCATGTGCAGAATAAAGGCGAAGTCACCCTTGGTTTTCGGCGGGATACCGCGTTTGAAACGGCCAAATTGATCATGCTCCGCTTCATCATGGCCCCACTTGTCCAGCGAGAACGGCGGGTTGGCAGTGACGATATCGAACTTTAGCAACTGGCCATTCTGGTCGAGCAGCTTGGGGTTGCGCAGGGTGTCGCCCCACTCGATCTTGTGGTTGTCCTCGCCGTGAAGAAACATGTTCATCTTGGCCAGCGACCAGGTGGAGCCGATGGCTTCCTGGCCATAGAGGGCGTATTGCTTGCTGTTGTGGTGTTCACGCACCTTACGTCCGCACTTCATCAGCAGCGAGGCCGAGCCGCAGGCCGGGTCGCAGATGGTGTCGCCCGGTTGCGGGTCGAGCAATTCGGCGATCAGCTCGGAGACTTCTGGTGGGGTGTAGAACTCACCGGCCTTCTGCCCGCCGCTGGCGGCGAAGTTCTTGATCAGGTACTCGTAGGCGTTGCCGATTACGTCCAGGCTGCCAACGCGGGACGGCTTGAGGTTGAGTTCGGCCCCGGCGAAGTTTTCCAGCAGGTGCCGCAGGATGGTGTTCTTCTGCTTTTCTTCGCCCAGCTTGTCGGTGTTGAAGGAAATGTCCTGGAACACGCTCTTGCCGGCATCCTTGAGTTTGGTGCCGTTGGCTTCTTCGATGGCGTGCAGTGCCTGGTCAATGCGCTCGCCGTTACCTGGCTCATGGCGACGCTCGTAGAGGGCGTAGAAGCTGGCATCACGCGACAACACGAAACGCTCGTTCTTGAGCATTTCCTCGATCAGCTCCGGCTCGTCGCCGTATTCCTTCTTGTAGTTGTCGTAGTGGTCCTGCCAGACATCGCTGATGTACTTGAGGAACAGCATGGTGAGGATGAAGTCTTTGTAGGTGTCCGCACTGATGGTGCCGCGGAAGGTGTCGCAGGCAGCCCACAGAGCCCTGTTGATGTCGTCCTGGTTTACTTTGTCGTTCATGGCTCAATCCTTAATAAGGTGCTGGTAAATGCCTTGCAGCATTTGCTCTCTGTTGGTGTGCAGGCGCACGATCAGTTGATCTTCTTCATCCCATAGTCGCTGCAACTCGATCAGCTTTTGCTGAGTGGCAAGCAGGGGGAGAGGAATCAGCATGTCCTGCAAGGCGCCTTTGCTGATGGCCTTGATGCTGCTGCCGCTGCGCTCGAGGCTGCGTTGGCTTTGCGGCAAATTGATCATCCAGCACAAGTATTCGGGTAAGACGTTTGGTTTTTTTGCGCTGACAATAAAGAACTGGCTCGTCGCGACAACGGGCTTCTCATCGTTATAAAGGGCAGCCTTGTTACTGTCGCCACGGGAGATCACGGCGATGTCGCCAGCCTGAAGTAAGGGCGCAGCAGTGCGAGCGTCCCAGGTAATGGCAATCAGCTTATCGGGCTCAATCGCAGCACTGTGTCGCAGATCCTTGATCTGCAGCACACGAGTATCGCCAGACGGATCATGCTCCAGTGCACCGCGAAAGGTGTAACCAGATCGAACCTCTGCCAGTTCGCTCAATTTAAGTAATGGGGTTGGCATAAGTAGCCCTGGGTAAAAGCGCCATCCTTGGCGCAAGAGTTGGTCAGACTTCGCAGCTCTGGTACTGATTCTGCAGCCATTTGGCTTGCTCGGGTGCCAGCCCATACCATGCAGCGTCCCCCTGAAGCCGGGTTACCAGCAAGCCGTCATCAGCATCCATAACAGCTTTGAGGTTATCCCTCACCTGAATGGCACTCTGACCTGTGGCAATAACCCAGGTGGATTCCAGCGGTCGACACCAGTAGCCATAGGCCTTAATGCGCTCATACAGAGATTGGTAGTTACGCTGCTTACGCAGGTCATAGGTGATTTGGTACAGTTTCATGGCTTTAGCTCTCCTAACAGTCAGTTATTGCAATCGCGGCAGGCTGCAACCTGTCGCACCTCATTTTTTCTCCGTACAAAAAGTACTGAGCTGATGGCGAGATCAATATCGCCCTATTCTTAAGGTCAGTCAACTGCTTTTTATGCAGTAGAATAGCTATTGATCATGTTTGGGCGATGAGTCTTTAGCCAAGTTCATCCTTTTGCGTCACTACCTGAGTGCACTCGCACCAATAGAAAAGGGGCCCTACGGGCCCCTTGAGTGGTTCTTTCAGCTCTGGACAAGCTGCTCGATTTTGTTGATCAGGTAGTCCAGAGGGTTTTGGCCTTCTAGCCTTTTCGCGAAGATCTCATCACGGTGATAGCTCACCCACGTATCCAACGCCTGCCGATTGTCTTTCTCGTAACCTGAGCCCAGTCGGAAAACCAACTCACTGCCCTGTGGGTTTTCCAAGTAGTGGCTGAGGGCCGAAGCCAGGTGCTTTAGATAGCGTTTCTCGCGTACTTCCAAGGACGTACTCAGGCTGATGACGTTGCCATGTTTGATCAGTTTCATCGGTTCGATCCTCACCCTTGCAGGTTGGCTTTAATCAGGTTGTCGAAAGCACTGCCGTCCCGGCGCGTAAGGTTGGGCACATAGCGGGAATAGACACGGAACAGCATCTCGGTTGTCGTGTGCCCCATTTGCCGAGCAATCCACTCTGGGTTTTCACCCGCAGCAAGCCATAGCGTTGCGGCGGTATGCCGACTCTGATAAGGACGGCGCTTGCGCAGACCTAGATTGCGGAGCAGTGGGTACCACACGCGGTTACTGATATTTCGGTACTCATGGGGCGTGCCTTGGTGGGTACAAAACACGAACTGCTGATTGCCTGTGCGTTTCTGCTGCTCTTTAAGCGCCTCATAAACGGGACCGGACATATCGATCTCACGCTGAGAGCCGTCGTTCTTGGTGTAGTCGAGCTTGCCGCCCACCCAGGTTTCTCGGATTAGAATCTGACGGCGGTCAAAATCGACATACTTCCACTGCAGGCCGTCAATCTCGGCGGTGCGCATCCCGCTGAAGAACCTCACCCTGAAGTACGGGCGAAAGTCCTCCCTGACCGAGTTCACGATCTGCAGCACCTCTTGCAGGGTGAAAGGTTCAACATCCGTTTTGGGCACCTTCAGGGATTTGATGCCGAGGAAGGGTGACGTAAACTCGAAACGGTCAGCCGCCTCATTAAGGATCATGCGCAATGGCGTCATGATGTGGTTGATTCGCGTCGCTGACAGACTCTGACCTTTCTGCCCGGGGACTTTGCCGAGTGCCGAACGGAAAGCCAGGACGTCTGCCTTGGTGATGGCGCTGACCTCTTGCTTGCCGAAATTAGGCAGCAGGTGTTTTTCAAGTGTCAGCCGTACTGTTTTGGTGTGACTTTGCCGCCACTCCATCTGTTTCTCGTCGAACCAGAGTTCGGCGAAGTCCCGAAAGATCGGTACTTTCGAATCCCCGCGCCCGGCCTTAAGCCTGCTGATCACCTGAGCCTGACTTCCTGAAGGGAAGTACTCGTTGTAATCAAAGGTGCCAAGGGTGATCTCGGCCTCGATTCGATCAAGGAGCTTCTGCAGCTTTTTACGGTTGGTCGACGTGTCGGCGAGCGTGGTTTGCTCGCGACACCGCTTGCCCAGATAGCGGAAATCAAAGAACAGATTTCCCGTCTCTTTTCGCGCGACGATCTTACCCATGGCAAACACCACCACTGGCCATTGGGATACCAAAGCCATTACCGCGTGAAAACTTCACCATGTCGCGCTCGACAGCTTCCCAGATGAAAAGAATTTTCCGACCGCCAAAAGGGCGGAAGTAGTGAATGCCTTCCAGCAGTACGGAATCCTTCAAGCGATTACGGATAGTCCGTGCGTCGTATTTGATGCGTTGGGACAGCTCATCAGTTGTCAGATAAATTCCACTCATTTCTCTCTCCAGACTCAAATGAATCAAATGTGAGCTTATTAGCTCGAATTTGATAATAACGAGTCATTTGAGACTTTCAAGCTGTTTTTGACTCAAATTTGAGTCGAATGCAAAATGAGTGACCTACCTGAGCAAGGTCACCCACCATGATTCGCGTGATGTTCAAACAACAGCTGGACGAGAAGTCCTTCAGAGAAAAGCGGCGAATCACCCTGCAAGACGTGAGTGATGCCACGGGCATTTCGAGAGCCACGCTGTCACGCATAGCCAACACGCCCGGCTACAACACCTCGACGGATCACATTGATCTGCTCTGTGAGTATCTGGGGTGCGAGTTGGGCGATTTACTGAAGCGAGTAACTGAGTTACCCGGAGAGGCTGAGTGACGCCTTGCGCGTCACCGCTCATAAAAGCCATTAGTGTCTAGCAGCGCCCTGCAGATAAGGGCAGTGGTCAAAATGCTGTCGCTTCATTCCGAGTGCCAATTTGGATGGGCACAGAATGGACACATTTTGGACACATGAAAAACAAAAGGCCCTAGGTTTTCACCTAAGGCCTTGTTTTATATGGCGCACTCGGCGGGATTCGAACCCACGACCCCTGCCTTCGGAGGGCAGTACTCTATCCAGCTGAGCTACGAGTGCAACGCGGGCGCCATGATACCCATCTCACCTGTCGGCGTCCATCGTCAGAATCTGTAGTCGATTTCGCACACTGAAGGGGCTATAAGTGACGTTGATCCGAAAAAAGGTTCTTTGAGCAGCTTTTTGTTCTTTTTTTCGAACAGCCTATTGTCCTTTAACCCCTTTAATCCTAGGATTCGTTTGAGATTTCAAACGCTCTTGCGTGGTGCCTGATCCTGCGACGGTGGTTTCGTGGGCTGGCCCGGTGTGTGAATTCCTGACGGCAGCCCCACCTGAGGGCTCCTTTTTTACAATCAACAATTCGCTCCGTGTGCGCACGGTGCTGTTAAGGACGCCGACATGCAGCTTAAAGACGCCCAGTTGTTCCGCCAGCAAGCCTATATCGATGGTATCTGGCTGGACGCGGACAACGGTCAGACGATCAAGGTGAACAACCCGGCAACGGGCGAAATCATCGGCACCGTGCCGAAGATGGGCGCCGCCGAGACCCGCCGTGCCATTGAGGCCGCCGACAAGGCGCTGCCAGCCTGGCGCGCACTGACCGCCAAAGAGCGCGCTGGCAAGCTGCGTCGTTGGTTTGAATTGATGATTGAGCACCAGGATGACCTGGCGCGTCTGATGACCACCGAGCAGGGCAAGCCACTGGCCGAAGCCAAGGGCGAGATCGCCTATGCCGCTTCCTTCATCGAGTGGTTCGCTGAAGAAGCCAAGCGCGTTTACGGCGACACCATTCCTGGCCATCAGCCAGACAAGCGCCTGATCGTTATCAAGCAGCCAATCGGTGTTACTGCCGCGATCACCCCGTGGAACTTCCCGGCGGCGATGATCACCCGTAAAGCCGGCCCAGCCCTGGCCGCTGGTTGCACCATGGTGCTCAAGCCTGCTTCGCAGACCCCTTACTCGGCCCTGGCCCTGGTTGAGCTGGCGCACCGTGCCGGCATTCCGCAAGGCGTGCTGAGCGTGGTGACCGGCAGCGCTGGCGACATCGGCAGCGAGCTGACCGGCAACCCGATCGTGCGCAAGCTGTCGTTCACCGGCTCGACCGAAATCGGTCGCCAGCTGATGGCCGAATGCGCCAAGGACATCAAGAAGGTTTCCCTGGAACTGGGCGGTAACGCACCGTTCATCGTGTTCGACGACGCAGACCTGGATAAGGCCGTTGAAGGCGCGATCATCTCCAAGTACCGCAACAACGGCCAGACCTGTGTCTGCGCTAACCGTATCTACGTGCAGGATGGTGTCTACGATGCCTTCGCCGAGAAGCTGCGTGCAGCGGTCGCCAAACTGAAGATCGGCAACGGTCTGGAAGAAGGCACCACCACTGGCCCGCTGATCGACCACAAGGCTGTGGCCAAGGTCCAGGAGCACATTGCTGACGCCGTTAGCAAAGGCGCCAAGGTACTGACCGGTGGCAAGCTGATCGAGGGCAACTTCTTCGAGCCGACCGTACTGGTCGACGTACCGAAGACGGCTGCTGTGGCCAAGGAAGAAACCTTTGGCCCGCTGGCACCGCTGTTCCGTTTCAAGGACGAAGCTGAAGTCATCGCCATGTCCAACGACACCGAATTCGGCCTGGCCTCGTACTTCTATGCCCGCGACATGAGCCGTGTGTTCCGTGTTGCTGAAGCGCTGGAATACGGCATGGTCGGTATCAACACCGGTTTGATCTCCAACGAAGTCGCACCGTTCGGCGGCATCAAGGCTTCGGGCCTGGGCCGTGAAGGCTCCAAGTACGGCATCGAGGACTACCTGGAAATCAAATACCTGTGCATCAGCGTTTGATCGCCGGTTAACGTTTTACCTCTGCCAGCGAGGCGCGAGAGTGACGCCTCGCTGGCCTTTTTAGACACAAGCCGATACCTGGCGCCCCGGATCCTGTAGCAGTCGATCAGCGCATGCTGTGGCAGTTGAACCCCGGTCGCCCAAGCCTTGAAACTACGCCACTGTGTGGCGAATGAGGACATGTTCATGAGCAACAAGACCAACGAATCCTTGATGCAACGCCGTGTAGCCGCCGTCCCACGCGGTGTTGGCCAGATCCACCCAATCTTCGCTGACAGCGCGAAGAACGCCACTGTTACCGACGTTGAAGGTCGCGAGTTCATCGACTTCGCTGGCGGTATCGCGGTACTGAACACCGGTCACGTGCACCCGAAAGTCATCGCCGCTGTTGAAAAACAGCTGCACAAGCTGACTCACACCTGCTTCCAGGTACTGGCCTACGAGCCGTACGTTGAAGTGTGCGAGAAGATCAACGCCAAGGTTCCAGGCGACTTCGCCAAGAAAACCCTGCTGGTCACCACCGGTTCCGAAGCCGTTGAGAACGCCGTGAAGATCGCCCGTGCTGCCACTGGCCGTACCGGCGTGATCGCGTTCACCGGCGCGTACCACGGTCGTACCATGATGACCCTGGGCCTGACCGGTAAAGTCGTGCCTTACTCGGCTGGTATGGGCCTGATGCCAGGCGGCATCTTCCGTGCACTGTACCCATGCGCACTGCACGGTGTGAGCGTCGACGATTCGATCGCCAGCATCGAGCGCATCTTCAAGAACGACGCTGAGCCAAAAGACATCGCCGCGATCATCATCGAGCCAGTACAGGGCGAAGGTGGTTTCTACGTTGCGCCTAAAGAGTTCATGAAGCGTCTGCGCGCCCTGTGCGACCAGCACGGCATCCTGATGATCGCTGACGAAGTACAGACCGGCGCTGGCCGTACTGGCACCTTCTTCGCGATGGAGCAGATGGGTGTTGCCCCAGACCTGACCACCTTCGCCAAATCCATCGCTGGTGGTTTCCCACTGGCCGGTGTTTGCGGCAAGGCCGAATACATGGACGCTATCGCTCCAGGCGGCCTGGGCGGCACCTATGCCGGTAGCCCGATCGCATGTGCCGCTGCTCTGGCCGTGATGGAAGTGTTCGAAGAAGAGAAACTGCTGGAGCGCAGCAACGCTGTTGGCGAGCGCCTGGTTGCTGGCCTGCGCAAGATTCAGGACAAGTACCCAGTGATCGGTGACGTGCGTGCCCTGGGTTCGATGATCGCCGTTGAAGTCTTCGAAGGTAAGGACTCCCACACGCCAAACCCTGCTGCCGTTGCTCAGGTTGTAGCCAAGGCACGCGACAAGGGCCTGATCCTGCTGTCGTGCGGCACCTACGGCAACGTCCTGCGTATCCTGGTTCCGCTGACCGCGCCAGACGCACAGTTGGACAAAGGCCTGGCAATCATTGAAGAGTGCTTCGCCGAACTCGCGTAAACTGTGACGCGCTAAAGAAAAACCCGCTTCGGCGGGTTTTTTTTATGCCAAAGGAATGGGCGGCGTACTAAGGTAGCCAGCAATGGACATCTTGGAGGGTGCAGTGGATTGCATGCAGACGTTTTCAGGAGAACCGTATGACTGTTGCAGATTCACCCGGCCAGCCCTGTGTGTTGATCGCCGAAGGCGACCCATGGGTACGAGACATGCTGACTCAGGTGTTGCTGGATGTGCGCTGTGATGCGTCCCTGCAGGTGTGCGCTGATGGTCATGAGGCGCTCTCTGCGCTGGCCAGCCAGCCTGACCTGATCATTGCCTCGCGTGAATTGCCCGGGCTGGATGGTCTTGACCTGCTGCGCTCGGTGCGTGCCAAGCGCCGTCAGCCGCCGTTGCCGTTCATTTTGTTGAGTAGCCGTAGCGACAGTGCCAGTGTGCGAGAGGCCTTGCCGCTGGCGCCTACCGCGTACATGAGCAAACCCTTGAACATGGATTCGCTGCGTCAGCGTCTGGAGCAGTTGTTGCTTTCGGCCGGTGCGCCAGTTGCCTGTTCTGTGCCGTCGCTGCCAGCCAGCATGACATTGACGCGTTTTCTTGAGGACCGCCGCGCTACCGCTGACGGTGGCCCGCTGCTGGCCGATGTTCAGAAAGCGGTCAAGCGCAGTCTGAAGGCACCGGGTTTGAACCTGAAGGTCCTGGAGGAAGAGATCCGCACCGATCCGCAGATCACCGCCGTGTTGATTGCAGCTGCCAACAGCGCTGCGGTGCATCATGACGGGCAGGTACAGTCCTTGTTGCAGGCCCTGAACAAACTGGGCTCGACCCAGAGCATGAACCTGATTCTCGGCCTTGCGCTCAAGCGCAGCGCCAAGCTCGATGATCCACTGCTGTCTGGCTATGCCGAGCGTTACTGGGCGCTGTCGTTGCATACGGCAGAGTATGCCCGCACCCTGGCGCGCATCCTTGAACTGGATGAGGAACGCTGTTACTGCGCAGGTTTGCTCCATTGCCTGGGTGAGTTGGCGGTGTTGCGCTGTATGCAGGAATGGCGCCTGGCCGGTGGTGAGCTGGACGAAGCCAGTGTCGAACTGGCCCTGTCGCAATCAGCGGCGGCCTATGGCTCGGCACTGCGTACACGCTGGCGCCTGCCGCTGGAACTGCGTGAGTTGATCGCGGGGGTGTACCACCTTGGCGGTGGGGTCTACTCGCGGGAAGCCTTGGTCATGAACCTGGTCGGGCAACTGGTGCACTTGCCCGCCGAGACATCGCTGGACGCCATCGCCGAGAGCAAGGCAGCACGCCTGCTCAAGGTTGGCGCAAGCGAGTTGAGGCGTTTGCGCAAGGGGTGAGTGCCTGATTGCTGTCGTCTGCGCTGGCGCGCCAGCGCTCAGCCTAGAACAATCTGGTTCTTGCCTTGTCGCTTGGCCTGGTACATCGCCGCATCGGCACGGGCGAACAGGCTGTCGAGGGTTTTGTCGGTATCGACAATGCCGGTCAGCCCTTGGCTGACGGTTACCCCGAAGGTTTGATCTTCGTGACTGAAGCTCAGGCGTTGGATCTCGCGTTGCAAGCGCTCGGCAATGTGCTGCGCCATTTCCGGCGTGCAGTCAGGGAATATCGCCGCGAACTCTTCGCCGCCGATTCGTCCGAACAGATCACCGCGGCGCAGGACGGCTTTGCCGCTGTCTGCGATGCGCAGCAGCACCTGGTCGCCGGTCGGGTGGCCATAGGTATCGTTTATCTGTTTGAAGTCATCAATGTCCAGCAGCAGGAAGCACAGGGCGGTGTCATCCTGGCGGGCCTTTGCAAAGGCGCTGCGGGCACAGTCGAAGAAGTGCCGGCGATTGCTGCTCTGGGTCAGCACGTCGGTCGTCGCCAGGCGTTGCAGTTCACCTTCAAGCTGCTTTTTTTCGGTGATGTCTTCGGCGATACCAACCACGATTACCCGTTGATCGCCGTCAGTCTGTTGGTTGATGAAGCACTTGTCACTGAGCCAGCGAAGCTGGCCGTCGGCTGTCAGGATGCGGTACTCGCGGTTTTCCACGGCGCCTTTGACCAGTACTTCGGCAAGGCTGCGTTCGGCGTACTCCAGATCTTCCGGGAAAACGCTGTTGCGCCACGCGTTGTAGTCGGCCAACAGCAAGTTGGCGGGGCGACCGAAAATACGCTCGTACGCCGGGCTGACGTAGAGCACCTTGCGGCTTTCCCAGTCAAAGGCCCAGAGCACGGCATTGACGCTGTCGAGCAGCGAGCTGAACAGCTGTTCGCGTTCGCTCAGGCGAGCCACTTCACCTTGTGCATGCATCAGGTCCAGCAGGGTCTGAGCGGCCTCGGGCGGTGGGTGTTGGGGCATGGAGGTGGGCGTATGCTTGACCATTGGCGCGCAGCTTCTCAAAAGGCAAGGGCGTGCGGCCACGACCCGGCCCGCCACGCGGACGATATGCTTGTAAGAGCTGGAAAGTGTGCTGAAGTTCCGGTCGGCGCGCCCTTGGGAAGGGCGCGCCGATCAACGGCATCAGGCCAGGGCGGGGCGTAGCGAGTAGGTTTTCAACTGGGCAGCGAATTCGCGTAGCGACTGGATGCCGCTGGCTTCGGCTTCATGTACCCAGTCCTTTATTGCGGCCAGCATGTCATGGCCGTTCGCGCTGGTGCGAGCCCAGATCTGTTGCAGTGCCAGACGCTTTTCATAGATGGTGCGTAGTGTCTGGCTGTGCTCGAGCATGCTCTGGATGTGCAGGTGATGGCGGTCTTCCAGCAGGCTGGTTTCACGAGACAGCAAGCGCTTGGCGCGGCGGAACTGATGACGCACCGAGCCGTCGACCCGTGCCAGCTCCTGTTTGACCAACGGACCAATCACCAGCTTGCGGTACTGCGCCATGATCTGGAAACGGTTGTTGAGGATGGCCATGGCGGTGTCCATGTCCAGTTGGCCCTTGCCTGCAACCCGGTGGGCGATGGGCGCGACACGTTGCACCTTGGCCAGCCCCAACAGGCTGAACAGCTTGATCCAGGCCCAACCCATGTCGAATTCCCAGCGTTTGACCGAGAGCTTGGCCGAATTCGGGTAGGTGTGGTGGTTGTTGTGCAGTTCTTCGCCACCAATGATGATGCCCCACGGCACCAGGTTGGTCGCGGCGTCGCGGCACTCGAAGTTGCGGTAGCCGACAGCATGGCCAAGGCCGTTGACCACGCCGGCGGCCCAGAACGGAATCCACATCATCTGCACGGCCCAGATGGTGATGCCGATGGTGCCGAACAGCAGCAGGTCGATGATTGCCATCAGGGCGATGCCGCCCAGCTTGTAGCGCGAGTAGAGGTTGCGCTCGATCCAGTCCTCTGGGCAGTTCTTGCCATAGATACGCAGGGTTTCCGGATTGCGTGCCTCTTCCCGGTAGAGTTCGGCCCCTTTGCGCATCACCGTGGACAGGCCCTTTACGACCGGGCTGTGCGGGTCGTCGACGGTTTCGCACTTGGCGTGGTGCTTGCGGTGGACGGCGGTCCACTCACGGGTGTTCTGTGCGGTGGTCAGCCACAGCCAGAAACGGAAGAAATGCTTGAGCCCGGCGTTGAGTTCCAGCGCGCGGTGAGCGGAATAGCGGTGCAGATAAACCGTGACGCTGACAATGGTCACGTGGGTCATCAGCAGCGTGACTGCCAGCAGTTGCCAAGCGGATAAATCGAGTAAACCGTTGTACCACATAGCCGGGTTGGCCCTCGTAAAGCGAAGAAAACAGCAGGTGACATTATCCTTCGCAACATAAATAAAACCAGTCGGCCTTTTTGATAGACGGTCGCTGGATGTTTCTGTCCTATAATGCGCCAACTTTTGATCTGGGCTGCCCAAACACACTATGTCTGTTTCTGCACGAGATGCCCTGCGCACGGCTGCGCTCTACCTGGTGTTATCAGTCCTGTGGCTTGGGCTGTCTGACCAAATATTAAGCAGTCTTTTCGATGATCCTGCCCAGTTATTGCACTGGCAGATGGTCAACGCCCTTGTGTGGGTGTTCTGCAGCACCCTGTTGATCTTCTATTCGCGTGTACGCCTGCTGAAGTTTATCGGCGTCGGGGCACGTCTGCGTCGCGAAGACCGGGAGCGCCTGCGAATGGCCGCGGCAGTCTTCGACAGCACCCTTGAGGGGGTACTGGTGACCAATCGCCAGGGCTTGATCGTGCATGTAAACCGCGCGTTCATGCGGATCACGGGCTACCAGAAAGAGGAAGTGATCGGTCATCGGCCGAACAAGTTCAAGTCGGGTCGACATGGTTCGCAGTTCTACCAGGAGATGTTCGCGGCCCTCGCGCAAAAGGGCGAGTGGAGCGGCGAAATCTGGAACCGACGTAAAAGCGGCGAGGTCTACCCGCAGTGGCAAACCATTTGCGCGATTCTCGACGATAGCGGTTTTGTAAGCCACTATGTCGCTGTTTTCAGCGATATTAGCGCAATCAAGCACACGGAGCGCGAGCTGGCCTACCTGGCGCATCACGACCCGTTGACCAGCCTGCCCAATCGCCTGCTGTTCAATGACCGTACCGCCCAGGCGCTGGCGGCGGCGCAAGCCAACAAGCGCGGATGCGCCCTGTTGCTGCTCGACCTCGATCACTTCCAGAGTATCAACGACAGCCTGGGGCACAATATTGGTGACCAGTTGCTCAAGTCTGTTGGTGAACGCCTCAAGGGCGTGATCGGCGAAGGGGTGACGCTGGCGCGCCTGGGGGGCGATGAGTTCGCGGTATTGCTGGAGAACTGCTCACAACTTGGCCAGGCGGCGGTGATGGCGCAGAGCATCATCGACGGCATGAAGGCACCCATTGAGCTGGACAACCATCGTCTGTTCATCAGTGTCAGTATCGGTATCAGTCTGTTCCCCGGTGATGCACTCAGTGCCGAGCAGTTGCTGCGCAATGCCGACTCGGCCCTGTTCAAGGCCAAGGGCAATGGTCGTGCAGGTTATGCGCTGTACACCGAAGAGCTGACCGCCCACGCTCAGCAGCGGGTAGAAACCGCCGCCGAATTGCGTCGGGCGCTGGAGCAGGAAGAGCTGCGGGTGTACTACCAGCCGGTGCACGACCTGAGCAGTGGGCGGATGATCGGTGTCGAGGCGTTGGTACGCTGGCAGCATCCGCAACGCGGCCTGGTGCCGCCGGGAGAGTTCATCCCGATTGCCGAGCGCACGGGTTTGATCTCCGATATCGACACCTGGGTCATGCGCCAGGCCTGCCTGCAGATGGTCCAATGGCAGCGCGAGGGCAAGACCCTGGACTTTGTTGCGGTGAACGTTTCCAGCCGTTTGTTCGTGCACCGTGACCTTTACCAGTATGTCGCCCAGGTGCTGCACGAAACCCAGCTGGCGCCTGCCTTTCTGGAGCTTGAAGTGACCGAAAGTGCGGTCATGGAAGAGCCTGAGGTGGCGCTTGAGCAACTGCATCGCTTGCGTGAGCTTGGCTTGCGCCTGGCCATCGATGACTTTGGTACGGGCTATTCCTCGCTGCTGCGCCTCAAGCGCCTGCCGGTGCAGAAGCTGAAGATCGACCAGGGCTTTGTGGCCGGTTTGCCGAGTGACGAAGACGACATGGCGATTGTCCGGGTAATCATTGCATTGGCTCGAAGCATGGGTATGCAGATCCAGGCTGAAGGCATCGAGCATGCCGAGCAGTCGCAATGTCTGCTGGAGCAGCAGTGTGACCTGGGGCAGGGCTATTGGTATGGCCGTCCGGTTCCGGCGCAGCAAGTGCGTTGGTAAACCCTGTGCATCGCCGGCAAGGCCGGCTCCTGCATGCGTTGCAGCACCCCTAGGAGCCAGCCGCGCTGGCGATAAGCACTAACAGTTATATAAAAATTCTTAAATAGTATTTTTAAGAATATTCAGCCCTCTCTAAGATTGCCCTCAAGCCAGCGCAGTCGCTTACATCCCCTGCTACTGCACGGCACCCTTTAGCCACAGGAGTACGGGTTATGAGCGCATCGTTGCGTAGCGTTGATGGACAGGACGAAGCCACCATTCTGCGGGAGATCCAGAGCGCGCTGCGCGATCTGCGGTTCGGCGCGGTGGAGATCACTGTTCATAACGCCCAAGTCGTCCAGATCGAACGCAAGGAAAAATTCCGGTTGCAGAACGCCAGCAACAAGGCGAGCTGAAGCCTCGTAGCAACCTGCCAACACATTAGAAGAAAAGCCAACGTCAGGAGCTTCACCATGTCCATTCGCCGTTATGCTCTGGCTGCTCTCGCCAGTGCCGTTTTTGCCGGTTCCGCCATCGCCAAGGACTACGAGCTGCTGAACGTGTCCTACGATCCGACCCGTGAGCTGTACCAGCAGTACAACGCCGAGTTCATCAAGCACTGGCAGCAGGCTCACCCGGACGACAAGGTGAAGATCCAGCAGTCCCACGGCGGTTCGGGCAAACAGGCTCGCGCGGTCATCGATGGCCTGCGCGCCGACGTGGTCACCCTGGCCCTGGCGGGCGACATCGATGAAGTCGCCAAGCTGGGCAAAGGCTTGCCGGAGAACTGGCAGACCCGCCTGCCGGACGCCAGTACCCCTTACACCTCGACCATCGTTTTCCTGGTACGCAAGGGCAACCCCAAAGGCATCAAGGACTGGGGCGACCTGATCAAGAAAGACGTGTCGGTGATTACCCCGAACCCGAAAACCTCCGGGGGGGCGCGTTGGAACTTTCTTGCTGCCTGGGCCTACGGCCTGAAAGCCGGTGGCAGTGAAGCCAAGGCGCAGGAGTATGTGACGGAGCTGTTCAAGCATGTGCCTGTGCTGGACACCGGTGCCCGTGGCTCGACCATTACCTTCGTCAACAATGGCCAGGGTGACGTGCTGCTGGCCTGGGAGAACGAGGCGTTTCTGGCATTGAAGGAAGATGGCGGCAGCGACAAGTTCGAGATTGTCGTACCGTCCCTGTCGATCCTGGCTGAGCCGCCAGTTGCCGTGGTCGACAAGAATGCCGAGAAAAAAGGCAACGAGGCCATTGCCCAGGAGTATCTCAAGTACCTGTACAGCCCGGCCGGGCAGAAGATCGCCGCAGAGAACTTCTATCGTCCGCGTGATGTGAAGGTGGCGGCCGAGTATGCCAAACAGTTCCCGAAATTGGATCTGGTAACTATCGACAAAGATTTCGGTGGCTGGAAAACTGCGCAGCCCAAGTTCTTCAACGATGGCGGGGTGTTCGATCAGATCTACACGGCGCAGTGAGTGGTCACCGCCAGGATGAAAGCCGTTCAGTAGCCAGCATGGGCCCGGGATTCGTTCCGGGCTTACTGCGTTCAACCAAGGACCTTTATGTCACGTCGTATCTCCCCCGTCATACCCGGCTTCGGGCTGACGCTGGGCTACACCTTGGTGTACCTCAGCCTGATTGTGCTCATACCGCTGGGGGCGATGTTCGTCCATGCCTCCCAGCTTACGTGGGAGCAGTTCTGGGCCATCGTCAGTGCTCCGCGCGTGCTGGCGGCGCTCAAGCTCAGTTTTGGCACTGCGTTGTACGCTGCCCTAATCAACGGCCTGATCGGTACGCTGCTGGCCTGGGTGCTGGTGCGCTACACCTTTCCGGGGCGCAAGATCATTGATGCAATGATCGACTTACCGTTTGCCCTGCCAACGGCCGTTGCCGGTATTGCCTTGACCGCACTGTATGCGCCGACCGGGTTGGTCGGTCAGTTCGCCACCGACCTGGGCTTCAAGATCGCCTACACGCCGCTGGGTATTACCCTGGCACTGACCTTCGTCACCTTGCCGTTTGTGGTGCGTACGGTGCAGCCGGTGCTGGCCGACATTCCGCGGGAAGTCGAAGAGGCCGCGGCCTGCCTTGGCGCCAAACCCTTGCAGGTGTTCCGTTATGTATTGGCGCCCGCGCTGCTGCCCGCTTGGCTGACCGGCTTTGCCCTGGCCTTTGCCCGAGGCGTCGGTGAATACGGATCGGTGATTTTCATCGCCGGCAACATGCCGATGAAAACCGAGATCCTGCCGTTGTTGATCATGGTCAAACTGGACCAGTACGACTACACCGGTGCTACCGCTATCGGCGTGTTGATGCTGGTGGTTTCCTTCATTCTGCTGCTGCTGATCAACTTGTTGCAGCGGCGCATCGAAACCCCGTGAAGGAGGCTTTGTCCATGTCTACCTCTTCCCTTGGCGCAGCCGCTTCGGCCAATGCCGCTCGCCGTGGCAGTGCAGTTTCACGACGGGTGCTGATCGGTTTTGGCTGGCTGATCTTTGCCGTGTTCCTGTTGTTGCCATTGTTCATCGTGGTGTCCCAAGGCCTGAAAATGGGCCTGGGTACGTTTTTCAGTGCGATCTTTGAGCCCGATGCCCTCTCGGCATTGAAACTGACCCTGATTGCCGTGGCCATCTCGGTGCCGCTGAACCTGGTGTTTGGTGTCAGCGCGGCCTGGTGCGTCAGTAAGTACAACTTTCGTGGCAAAAGCATCCTGGTGACGCTGATCGACCTGCCGTTCTCGGTGTCCCCGGTTATCGCCGGCCTGGTCTACGTGTTGATGTTCGGTGCCCAGGGCCTGTTCGGGCCGTGGTTGCAGGAGCACGATATTCAGATCGTCTTTGCGTTGCCGGGGATTGTCCTGGCGACCATCTTCGTAACCGTCCCCTTCGTGGCCCGTGAGCTGATCCCGCTGATGCAGGAGCAGGGTACCCAGGAAGAAGAAGCGGCGCGCCTGTTGGGCGCCAACGGTTGGCAGATGTTTTGGCACGTGACCTTGCCGAACATCAAGTGGGGCCTGATTTACGGTGTGGTGCTGTGTACTGCGCGAGCCATGGGCGAGTTCGGTGCGGTGTCGGTGGTCTCGGGGCACATTCGTGGGGTGACCAACACCCTGCCGCTGCATGTCGAGATCCTCTACAACGAGTACAACCATGTCGCGGCCTTCAGCGTGGCCAGCCTGTTGCTGATCCTGGCGCTCTTCATCCTGCTGCTCAAGCAGTGGAGCGAGTCCCGCATTAACCGTCTGCGCCACAACGCAGCGGAGGAATAATTCATGTCGATCGAAGTTCGTAACGTCAGCAAGCGCTTCAACGCTTTCCAGGCTCTGGACAGCATCAACCTGGATATCCACAGCGGCGAGCTGGTGGCATTGCTTGGCCCCTCCGGCTGCGGCAAGACCACGCTGCTGCGCATTATCGCCGGGCTGGAAACCCCGGATCAGGGCAGCATCGTTTTCCATGGCGAGGACGTCTCCGGCCACGACGTGCGCGACCGTAACGTCGGCTTCGTGTTCCAGCACTATGCGCTGTTCCGCCACATGAGCGTGTTCGACAACGTCGCCTTCGGCCTGCGCATGAAGCCCAAGGCCGAGCGCCCGAGCGAGAGCAAGATCGCCGAGAAAGTTCACGAACTGTTGAACATGGTTCAACTCGACTGGCTTGCAGACCGCTACCCCGAGCAATTGTCCGGTGGCCAGCGCCAACGTATTGCCCTGGCTCGCGCCCTGGCAGTAGAGCCCAAGGTATTGCTGCTCGACGAGCCCTTCGGCGCCCTGGATGCCAAGGTGCGCAAGGAGCTGCGCCGCTGGCTGGCGCGGCTGCACGAAGACATCAACCTGACCTCGGTGTTCGTGACCCACGACCAGGAAGAGGCCATGGAAGTCGCGGACCGTATCGTGGTGATGAACAAGGGCGTGATCGAGCAGATCGGCTCGCCGGGGGATGTCTACGAGCACCCGGCCAGCGACTTTGTTTATCACTTCCTGGGCGATTCCAACCGGTTGCACCTGAGCGAAGGTCATCACGTGCTGTTCCGGCCGCACGAAGTGTCGTTGTCGCGCCATGAGATGGAAGGCCACCACGTCGCTGAAGTGCGGGACATCCGCCCCTTGGGTGCGACGACCCGGGTCACCCTCAAGGTCGAGGGGCAGAGCGAGTTGATTGAAGCCGAAGTGGTCAAGGATCACGACAGCCTGACCGGGCTGGTGCGTGGCGAGACCTTGTTCTTCAAGCCGAAGGTTTGGCAGAAAGTCGCGAACATCTAACCGTACGCGAGCGTTTCAGGGGCCGTTCCTTGGCAGGGTGCGGCCCCTTTTTTATTGCGCTCCAGTGCTCACCGGAGCGTCCAGATTGTCACGCGAAGTATTGGTTTTGGTTATTACCAAATAGCTTCTTATTCCTTTACGAATATAACCCTCGCCCTATACTGGTCCTCAAGCACGCAAGCCTGCAGGAGGCGTCCCATGTCCAACACGTCGATTCGTTACCTGATAGTGCCGGGTTGGCAGGGTTCGCCAGAGGATCACTGGCAGAGTTACTGGCAACAAAGCTTGCCCAATAGTGCCCGGGTCGAACAGGCTGACTGGTTGACGCCACGGCGTGAAGACTGGGTGGCGGCGCTGGAGCAGGCTATCGCGGCTGATGCAGCGCCGGTCATTCTGATTGCCCACAGCCTGGGCTGCATCACTGTCGCCCATTGGGCGGCGCAGGCCAGTGCCAACCTGTTGCGCCGGGTGCGTGGTGCCCTGCTGGTGGCGCCGGCGGATGTCGAGCGCCCTACCTGTGCGCCGGCCTTGCGCAACTTCGCGCCGATCACGCAACAGGTATTGCCATTCCCTTGCCAGGTGGTCGGCTCCGACAACGACCCGGCGGCCAGCGCTCCACGGGTGATGCAACTGGCCCGGGCCTGGGGGGCTGAAGCGGGGATTCTCTCCGGCGCCGGTCACATCAACGTGAAGTCCGGGCATCGTCGCTGGGAACAAGGGTTTGCTTACCTGTATCGCCTGCAGAGCCGGTTGGAACAAGGCGCCTTGCGCCGCGCCTGATCCCAAGGCGTTAACCACTTCTATCTGAAACGCCTGGTCGCCTGGTGGCCGGGCGGGAGTTTGCCATGCCTATTCATGACACCCACGGCCAGCCGTTGCTGACCTTTCCTGAACTGGACAAGAGCCCGCTCAGTATTCGCGCCAAGGCGCTGGTGTTCGTTGACCCTCGCTCACGCCAGTTGCGTGAGGAACTGGAGCAGCTTGCACCGCTGGGCCTGCCGGTATTGATTCGCGGCGAAACCGGTACCGGCAAGGAGTTGTTGGCGCGGCAGATCCACCGGGCCAGTGATCGCAGCGGGTTGTTCGTTTCGGTGAACTGCGCAGCCATCAGCCCGACCTACGCCGATGCTGAATTGTTTGGCTACAGTGCGGGCGCTCATAGTGGGACCGCCAGTAGCCGGGCCGGTTGGTTCGGCTCGGCCAATGGCGGCACCTTGTACCTGGATGAGATCGCCGATTTACCGTTGCCGATTCAGGTCAAGTTACTGGCCGCGCTGGAGACGCGAGAAGTCACCCGCGTTGGCGCGCAGCAACCGAACCCGGTGGACGTGCGCCTGGTGGCGGCCTCAAGCATCGACCTGGCATTGGCGGTGCGTGCGGGCAAGTTCCATGAGCGGCTCTATCACTACCTGCATGAGGGGCATTTGACCCTGCCGGCCTTGCGCGAGCGGGTGGGAGACATCTTGCCGTTGGCCGAGTACTTCGTCGGTATCTACAGCCAGCGGCTGAACGTGCCGGTTCCGCTGATCAGTGAGGCGGCACAGCGCGTACTGGAGGCGCATTGCTGGCCGGGCAATACCCGTGAGCTGGAAAACGTTATCCACTTTGCCTTGCTGGTGAGCACTGGTGACGAGATCCTGCCAGAGCACCTGAGCTTGCCGGCGTTCATCGTTGCGGATACTCGGGCGCAGGGTTAAAGAGCGGCTTCTCGAAATGGAATAAGCCTCTAAATAAAAGGTATTGTTCTGGAATAAAAAATCTCGGTATTGTCCACCTCACGCCAGTCTTCAATGACGGGCATCTTCTTTTCGCCGTCGTCTGATGGCCATGATTCGAATAAGGACTGTGCATGAAAAAGGTTCTGCTGTTCACTGCTCTGGCGACTGCGCTGTCGGTAGCCGGCTTTGCCCAAGCGGCTGAAAAACTGGTCGTCGCGGCTACCCCGGTACCCCACGCCGAGATCCTTGAGCTGATCAAGCCAACGCTGGCCAAGGAAGGTGTGGATCTGGAGATCAAGGTGTTCACCGACTATGTGCAGCCTAACGTTCAGGTCGACCAGAAGCGCCTGGATGCCAACTACTTCCAGACCCTGCCGTACCTGAAGAACTTCAACGAAGGCAAAGGGACTCACCTGGAAACGGTGATCGGCGTTCACGTCGAACCGTTCGGTGGCTACTCGAAGAAGGTCAAGAGCCTCTCCGAGCTCAAGGACGATGCAACCGTTGCGATCCCGAACGAGGGCAGCAACAGCGGTCGTGCCCTGCTGCTGTTGCAGAAGGCGGGTCTGATCACCCTGAAAGATCCGAAGAATGCCCTGGCTACGCCGAAAGACATCGCCGAGAACCCGAAGAAACTCAAGTTCCGCGAGCTTGAATCGGCCATGCTGCCGCGTGTGCTGGACCAGGTCGACCTGGACATGATCAACACCAACTATGCGCTGGAAGCCGGTCTGAACCCGGCCAAAGATGCGCTGGTCATCGAAGGCAGCGACTCGCCTTACGTGAACTTCCTGGTCGCCCGTCCAGACAACAAGGACAGCGCCGCTATCCAGAAGCTGGCCAAAGCCCTGACCAGCCCTGAAGTGAAAGCGTTCATCGAGAAGAAATACCAGGGTGCGGTACTGCCAGCGTTCTGATACGCCCAGCGCCTGCCGGGCGCATTGCTCTTGCGCGGTGCTTGCATCGCGGGCAAGCCCGCTCCCACAGAAAATACGGTGGTCTGCGCGGATCGCTGCAGGAGTTGGCTTGCCAACGATGCAGGCGCCGCGCACTCACTGGCACTGCGCCGAAGCCATCGCAGGCAAACCTGCTCACACGACCTCCCGCTAACCTGAAACGCCGACGCAGATGCCTGGGTCGGCGTTTTTTTATGCGTGTCGGTCTTCGCTGGCAACGGCCCTGTGCAGCGCGATAAGCAGCTTGAGCAGGTCGTTGGGGCCAAGGGCAGGCAGTGGGGTTGGGCGAGTCATGGTCGTCTTCCTTGTCAGTTAGGACACGCGGGTCAGGCGATTGGAGGGCGCGTTTCAAGGAAAGATCCCGACGCTGGCAAGGATTTGTTCAGTTGGCCGTCAGGGGATGTGCCATTTGCACCGCCGGGCTATTCCTTTGCGTGTGCTGGCCGATAAGTGTAGAAGGGCAGGTTTGGGGTCAACGAGCATGGCCCGGCTTGATAGGCTGGCATAAGCCCGCGCTTGGGTTTGCCAAAAGCGCTGGTTATGCTGGCGCCAACTGTTTGAGGAGTGAATTCGTGAAAGCGTGGATCGTGATGCTGGTGGCCCTGATGCTGCCTGCGGCCGCTATGGCCGAGGAGTCCAAGGAAGATGCACCGAAAGTGGCCTACATCTCTCTGACGCCGCCCTTTGTTGGCAACTATGCCCTCGACGGTGGGCCGAAGCTGCACGTGTACAAGGCTGATGTTGCCCTGCGGGTGACCGGTGAAGCCGCAGCGGCAGCGGTCAAGCACCATGAGCCGTTGATCCGCAACCAGCTCGTTGCACTGTTTACCCAGCAGAACCTGGAGAGCATGAGCAATGTCGAGTCCAAGGAAAAGCTGCGTCAGGAAGCGCTGAAGCAGGTCCAGCAGGTGCTCAATGACGAAGAGGGCAAGCCGATCGTCGAGGACCTGCTGTTCAACAACCTGATCGTGCAGTAATCAGGAGGTCAGGGTTCGTCTGAAGCGCGCCAACGCGATGCTGAAGAACAACAGGCCGATCGCGCCGAGCGCGAGCAGGTCTGGCCAGACTACGTCGACGCCGGCATCGCGGAACAGGATGGCGGCGGCGAGGCTGACGAAGTGGGTCGACGGTGAGCCCTGCATGACCCACTGCAGCCACTGCGGCATGCTGTCCAGCGGTGTGCTGCCGCCCGAGAGCAACAGCATCGGGATAATCACCGGGATCGCCAACAAGCCGAACTGCGGGGTCGAACGGGCCAGCGTGGCGAGGAAAATCCCCAAGGCGGTACTGGCGAACAGATAGAGCGCGGTCACTGCCAGGAACAGCCCGAGCGAACCTGCCAGCGGTACACCCAGTGCGCCTTTGACCACCACCTCCAGCGATACCCAGGTGCACAGCACCACCACCAGCGCGTTGCTGCCAATTTTCGCCAGCATGATTTCCAGTGCGGTCAATGGCAATACCAGCAGGTGGTCGAGGGTGCCGTGCTCGCGCTCACGAAGCAGCGCTGTGCCGGTCAGGATGATCGCCAGGATGGTGATGTTGTTGACGATCTGGATCACCGCCAGGAACCAGCCACCTTCCAGGTTGGTGTTGAACAACGCCCGATTGGTCAGCAGGGCCGGTGCACGCTCGACGCTTGAGTCGGGGTTGGCGTAGTCGAGCAACTCGCGCTCAAAGATCCGCCCGATGTAGCCAGCCCCCATGAACGCCTGGCTCATGGCGGTGGCGTCAACATTGATCTGCAGTTCCGGTGAGCGCCCCGCGAGCAGGTCGGTCTGGAAGTTCACCGGAATGTTGATCACGAACGTGTACTGACCGTTGTCCAGAACCTGGTCGATCCGGTCATAGGACAGGGCGGTGGCTGTCTGGAACTCGGGAGGTTGCAGGGCCTGGGTGAGTTTGCGCGAGATCAGGCTGTGGTCTTCGTCGACCACGGCGACGCTGGCGTTGTGCACGCCAATCACGGAACCCGCCGCCGGCATGTAGATGGCCACACTGAAGGCATAGAGGAGGAACAGCAACAGCACGCTGTCATGGCGCAGGCTGGTGAGCTCTTTGAGCCCCAGGCGCAGAATGTGGGCAAGGCGATGCATCAGGCCTCCTGCTTTTTCAACATGGCCAAGCTCAAGCCCGTGAAGGCGAGGAAGAACCCCAGCAGGGCCAGGCATTGCGGCCACAGCTCGCGCAGGCTCAGGGCCTTGGTGAAGGTGCCGACGGCGATGTCGAGGAAGTAGCCGGCGGGGAACAGTTGCCCCATCACCGCTGCTGTGCCTTCGAGTGACGAGCGTGGCACGATCAACCCGGAGAACTGAATGGTGGGCAGGCTGGTGATGATCATGGTGCCGAGGATCGCGGCGATCTGGGTGCGGGTGAACGCGGAGATCAGCATCCCCATGCTGGTGGTCGCCAGCAGGTAGAGCACGCCACCGCACGCCAGTGCGAAGGCGCTACCCTTGAACGGCACGCCGAACAGCCAGCGGTTCATCGCCACCAGCAGTGCCAGGTTGATCAGGCTGACGATCAGATAAGGCACCTGCTTGCCGAGCAGGAATTCCAGGCGTGTCAGGGGTGTGGCATAGAAGTTGGTAATCGAGCCCAGCTCCTTCTCCCGGACGATACCCAGCGCGGTCAGCATGGCCGGGATGAAGGCCAGAATCAGCGCCATGACGCCGGGGCCGATGGCGTTCACGCTGACGACATCCTGGTTGTAGCGAAAGCGTGTTTCCAGGTTTACCAGTGGCTGCGCCGGCTGAGCGGCACTGCTCAAGGACGCCAGTAATGCCAGGTTGCCCTGATGCACGGCTTCGACATAGTTCCGACTGGTTTCGGCGCGAAACGGCATGCCACCGTCGAGCCAGGCGGCTACGGTCGGCTGGCGACCGGCGTACAGGTCGCGACCAAAGCCCGGCGGTATCTCCAGCGCCAGCTTGATCTCGGAACGCTGCAGGCGCCGGTGCATTTGCCCCAGGTCGGTTATCGGTGCTTGCTCATCGAAGTAGCGCGAGCCACGAAACGCTTCCAGGTAGGCGCGGCTTTGCGGGCTTTGGTCCTGGTCATAGACCGCAAAGGCGAGGTTCTCGACGTCCAGCGAGATCCCGAAACCAAAGATCACCATCATGAACAGTGCGCCGAGCAAGGCAAACGCCAGGCGTACCTTGTCCCGCAGTAGCTCCTTGCCCTCGCGGTTCGCCAGGGCGAACAGGCGCTTGAGGCTGAAGCCTCGGCGCTGGCGCAGTAACGTCGGCGCGGCGGCCGTGTTCAGCGGGGTGTCAGTGGCAGGCGCCTCCACTGGGCCCTGGGCCTGTTCCAGGCAGCGCACGAAGGCGTCTTCCAGGGTTTCGCCGGCGAACTGGGTCTGCAGCGCTGAGGGCGTATCGCAGGCCAGTACCTGGCCGGCGTGCATCAACGAAATGCGGTCGCAGCGTTGTGCCTCGTTCATGAAGTGGGTGGAGAGGAAGATGGTCACGCCCTGTTCCCGTGACAGCTCGATCAGCAGGCGCCAGAAGTCGTCACGGGCGGCGGGATCGACTCCCGAGGTCGGTTCGTCGAGGATCAGCACTTCCGGCCGGTGCAGTACCGCCACTGCGAGCGAAAGCCGTTGGCGAATCCCCAGGGGAAGCGCGCCGGATTGTTGGTCGGCCACGCTGTTCAGATCGAAACGCTGGATCAGTTCGGCGATGCGCGGACGGCTTTCGGCGTTGGGCAAGTCAAACAGGCGTGCGTGCAGCTCAAGGTTTTGCCGCACACTCAGCTCGCCGTACAGGGAAAAGCTCTGCGACATGAAACCGACCCGTTTGCGGGTGGCCAGGTCGCTGGCATCCACGGGGCGCCCGAGCAGGCTGGCGCTGCCTTCGCTGGCGGGCATCAGGCCGGTCAGGACCTTCATGGTGGTGGTTTTACCGCACCCGTTGGAGCCAAGAAAGCCGAAGATCTCGCCACGACCAATGGCGAAGCTGACCTTGTTGACCGCGGTGAAGTCGCCAAAGCGCAGGGTCAGTTCATGGGCTTCGATAGCGATTTCGGCGTTGCTGTCGGCCCGTGGTGGTATGTGCAAGGGTTGCCCGCTGCGCTTGCTGTCACCCTGAAAGTGAGTAAAGGCGTCGTCGAGCTTGTCGCTGGGGGTAACGGCAGCCAGTTCCCGGCTGGGCCCGGCGGCGATCAGGCGTCCGCGGTCGAGCATCAGGCAATGCTCGAACTGCTCGGCTTCTTCCATGTAGGCCGTGGCGACCAGCAGGGTCAGTTGCGGGCGCTCGTGGCGCACCTGCTCGACCAGTTCCCAAAAGCGCCGCCGTGACAACGGGTCGACGCCTGTGGTCGGTTCGTCGAGGATCAACAAGTCGGGGTCATGGATCAGCGCGCAGCACAGCCCGAGCTTTTGTTTCATGCCGCCCGAGAGCTTGCCGGCGGGGCGGTCGGCGAAACGCACCAGGTCAGTGGCCAGCAGCAGCTCGTGCATGCGTCGCTCGCATTCCGCGCGGGGCAGGCCGAACAGGGTAGCGAAGAAGCTGATGTTTTCGCGTATCGACAGGTCCGGGTAGAGGTTGTTGCCCAGCCCTTGGGGCATGAAGGCGATGCGTGAGTACAGGCTGCGGCGATGGCGACGCTCGTCGATCGAGCCGTCGAGCACCTGTAGCGTGCCGGTCTGCAGCTTTTTCACCCCGGCAATCAACCCGAGCAGGCTGGACTTGCCCGCCCCATCGGGGCCTATCAGACCGCAACGGGTGCCGGCTGGCAGCTCGAAGTCGATGCCCTGCAGGGCCACTACGGTGCCGTAGCGATGGCTGATGCCCTTGGCGTGCAGCGCCAGCGCATTCATTGCAGGTTGGCCGGCCAGTCCACGGGGGCCGTGCGTACATAGCCGGCCCCCGGCATACCGGGTTTGGCTTGAGGCAGGGCGCTAGGGTCGGTCAGGCGCAGTTTTACCCGGAACACCAGCTTCTGGCGTTCGTCACGGGTTTCCACTTGCTTGGGGGTGAACTGAGCCTTGGCCGCGACAAAGGTGATCTTGGCCGGCAGGGCTTTGTCGGGCAGGGCATCGAGTACGATCCGTGCCTGATCGCCCATGGTCAGTTTGCCGGCGGTCGAAGCCGGCAGGTAGAGGTTCATGTACTGATCGTTGGGGTCGATCAGCAGGAGTACACGTCCGCCCGCCGGCAGCACCTCGCCGGGTTCGGCCAAGCGTAACTGGATCACCCCATCGATGGGGGCGCGCAGACTGCTGTCGTCAATTTCGCTGGTCAACTGTTCGACCTGTGCCTGCGCCGCACCAATGGCCGCATTGATAGCCGCCAGTTGTGCACGAGCGGCGACCACCGCCGAGCTGCTGGTGTCGAAGCGTGCCTGTTGCTGATCGAGCAGTTGCTGGCTGGCGTACTTGCGCTGGAACAGTTCACGACTGCGCCGCAGCTCCTGGCTGGCAAGCAGCAATTCGCTCTGACGCAACTGCACGTTGGCCTGGGCCGCGGCGTAGTTCTCCTTGGCGCGCAGCACTTCCGCTTCGGCCTGGGTACGTTGAGCTTCGAGGGTGCGGGTGTCGATGCGGGCCAGCAATTGTCCCTGCTTCACGCTGTCGCCTTCATCGGCCAGCACTTCGGCCAGGCGCCCGGGAACCTTGCTGGCGATCTGCACCTCGGTGGCTTCAAGCCGACCGTTGCCTTGGCTCAGGCCTTCGGGCAGGCGATCATGCAGTGATTTCCAGTAGCCCAAGCCCCCCGCGGCCACGAGCAGAGCAATCAGGGCAGCGGCGAAAAGTCTTGGTGTGTGTTGGCTAAGCGACATTGTTCAAGCATCCTGCGGCAATGACGTCAGTGTGACGGTTCCCTGTTTAGCCGGGTTGATGTCCGTCAATTGAGTAGGAATCCTACCATGTTCAGCGCAAGGCGAGTACAGCGGCCCATTGTTCGGCAGTTACCGGCATGACCGAAAGGCGGCTGCCTTTCTGTACCAGTGGCAGCTCGGCGAGGGCTGTTTGTTGTTTCAGGTAACCCAGGCCAAGCACCTGTGTGAATGTCTCGACATGGATGACATTGATGGCGCTCCACGGGTTCTTCTCGGCAGTGGCCTTGGCGTCGAAGTAGTGGCTCTCGGGGTCGAGCGCGGTGGGGTCCGGGTAAGCGTCCGAGGTGATCCGGGCAATGCCGGCAATACCCGGCTCCGGGCAGCTGGAATGGTAGAAAAAGAACGCATCACCTACCGTCATCGAACGAATGAAATTGCGTGCCTGATAGTTACGCACGCCGTCCCAGCGGGTTTCGCCGAGCGTGGCCAGGTCTTGGATCGAGAGCTCGTCGGGCTCGGATTTCATCAGCCAATAGGCCATGGAAGGTGCTCCTGAAAAAATTGGAAACAACCTGTGGCGCGAAACCGACAGCCGGTTGACGTCAACGTTTGCGTGTCGCTTCAGGTTGTCGGAGAATGCGCGGGTTTTAAGCATGACGCTGCTGCACGGCCTACCTCGCTAACCGTTGCTGCCATCGTGATCAGTTTGCCTGAGGGGGGCAATCGATGAATCGCAAACCGGATATGATCTGGGTACTCGTTTTTCTGTTCGGTTTGGGTGTGGTCACTACCGGTTATGCGGAAAGCCTCTGGGAGCGCAACCTCGACACCAATTATGAAGTGTCGGTCATCCCGCAACAGCGTTGATCGGCTGCTTGCCTGCGCTTAGTTCGCCAGGTACCAGCCCTTGTCCGAAACAGTTCCTTGAAGCGGCACGTCCCAACTGGCTTGAGTCAGTCGCTCGACCTTCTGGCATTCATGCGCCAGCCCCAGTAGCAGTGGTTTTCTCCAGGTTTTGCGTCGGGCCAGGTAGCCCAGGCTTCGGTCGTAGAAACCACCGCCCATACCCAAGCGTCCCCCTGTTTCATCGAACCCTACAAGCGGCAGCAGGACCAGGTCCAGCGCCCATACGGGGCGTTGCCGTGCCTGACTGATTACGGGTTCAGGAATGCGGAAGCGGTTGGGGCGCAGCTTTTCGCCTGCCTCAATGCGTTGAAAGGCCATCTTGGTCTTCGGCCAGGCGTGCAGTACTGGCAGGTAGGTACGCTTGCCACGGCGCTGGGCCTCGCGCAGCAACAGGCGCGGGTCGATTTCGCTGTCGTTGGGCAGGTACAAGGCAATGTGCCTGGCACGACGGAACAATGGATGCTGTGCCAGTTGGCAATACAGGTTTTGCGCGGCCCGGCGTTGTTCGGCAGGCGTCAACGCGCGACGGGCATCTCGAAGCAGGCGGCGTAGCTGGGGGCGGGTGAGCAGCGCGGTGTCGGTCATGGCACGGGCGGTCTCTTGAGCAACTGCCAGGCGGGTGGCAGCGCGTGTGCGCATGCCAAGGCTGGCAGGCGCAGGATAATCAGGCTCCCCGACGAACCGCTGTCGGTGTAGCCCTTGAACCCGAAAGTTCAAGGTGGAGATTGCAGGGGGCGTTAAGGCTTTCCGTCAGGCGGACATGCGCACCGGCCCCAGCGTGCAACCCCCGTGGTTGTGCGTATCGGCTCAGGGACATGACCGACTGGCAAGCACTCCAGGGAGTGAGCGAGAGTATACCTGAAACTCAATTGGATGGTGTATCGGCATCGTTGGCCAACGCCTGATCGACGCGTTCCAGCAGGTCGCGCACCTGTTCGCGGGTGGCGCCGCCGACTTGAGGTGCCGGGCGTTCCTGCCGGTGCAGCAGGTCATGGGTAATGTTGAGGGCGGCCATGACCGCGATACGGTCGGCGCCAATAACCTTGCCGCTGCTGCGGATCTCGCGCATTTTGCCGTCCAGGTAGCGTGCAGCGCTGATCAGGTTGCTGCGTTCTTCCGGCGGACAGATGATCGAGTACTCTTTGTCGAGGATCTGAACGGTGACGCTATTGCTTGAACTCATGAGTCTTGCTCCAGGGCCTTGAGTCGCAAAATCATCGATTCGACCTTACGCCGGGCGATTTCATTTTTTTCGATGAGGTGGGCACGTTCCTCACGCCAGGATTTTTCCTGAGCTAATAAGAGTGCGTTTTGCCGTTTTAGTTGCTCGACCCGTTCAATCAACAGTTCGAGTCGGCCCATCAGCGCTTGCAGCTCGGTCTCTTGCATGAAATGCCACTCGATTGGGTGTGCCTGAGTTCCCGGCGATTATGCCCTGCCAGCCCCGAGTTGGCCGCGTCGATGGTCTTGGCGCGCCTGCCGGTGCTAGGATACAAGGTCTTCATTCTAGTCATTGCGCCGTCTGGCGCCTAGTTGCCCATGCCCAATACCAACTCGCCGTACACCGCATTCGCCGCCCTGCTGAGCAGCGGCGGTCATCCAGTTTCTCCTGCCGAACTGCACGGGCTGTTGCTCGGGCGTAGCTGCACAGGTGTCGGCTTCGATGCCGACAGCTGGTTGGCCGATGCCGCCCACCTGCTTGAGGCCGAGCCGGCCGACAATGTTCGCAATGCCCTGATTGGCTTGCAGGAAATGGTCAAGGCCGAACTCACAGGTGAAGACATCACCATCGTCTTGCTGCTGCCGGGCGATGACGCGCCGCTGACCGAGCGTGCCGTTGCGCTGGGCCAGTGGTGCCGGGGCTTCCTCGACGGTTTCGGCCTGAACTCAGGTGGCCTGACATTGAGCACTGAAGCCAAGGAAGTGCTGCAGGACCTGGCCGCCATTTCCCAGGTCCAGGATGCTCTGGAGGAATCCGAGGACGGCGAGAGCGACTACATGGAAGTCATGGAATACCTGCGCGTCGCGCCGTTGCTGCTTTACACGGAGCTGGCCAAGCCTGCTCCAGCCGCTGCGAAACCTTCCCTGCACTGATTTTTGCCTGGACGCCATCTGCCCATGACCCACATCCCCAAGTCGGAATACGCCCGCCGGCGAAAGGCGCTGATGGCGCAGATGGAGCCCAACAGCATCGCCATCCTGCCGGCGGCTGCGGTCGCCATACGCAACCGCGATGTCGAGCACGTGTATCGCCAGGACAGCGACTTCCAGTACCTGAGCGGCTTTCCCGAGCCCGAAGCGGTGATTGCGCTGATACCCGGGCGTGAGCACGGTGAATATGTGTTGTTTTGTCGTGAGCGCAATCCTGAGCGTGAGCTGTGGGATGGCTTGCGCGCCGGGCAGGAGGGCGCCATTCGCGATTTTGGCGCCGATGATGCCTTCCCGATCACCGATATCGACGAAATTCTGCCGGGGTTGATCGAGGGACGCGACCGCGTGTACTCGGCGATGGGCAGCAATGCCGAGTTCGACCGCCATTTGATGGAGTGGATCAACGTGATTCGCTCCAAGGCGCGCCTCGGTGCGCAGCCGCCCAACGAATTCGTTGCCCTGGATCATCTGCTGCATGACATGCGTCTGTATAAATCGGCAGCGGAAGTGAAGGTGATGCGCGAAGCCGCGGCCATTTCGGCGCGTGCTCATGTGCGGGCGATGCAAGCCTGCCGGGCCGGCTTGCACGAGTACAGCCTTGAAGCCGAGCTGGATTACGAGTTTCGCAAGGGCGGGGCGAAGATGCCGGCTTACGGCTCGATCGTTGCGGCTGGACGCAACAGCTGCATCCTGCATTACCAGGAAAACGATGCGCCGCTGAAGAATGGTGATCTGGTGCTGATCGACGCGGGTTGCGAGATTGACTGCTACGCCAGCGATATCACTCGGACGTTTCCGGTCAGTGGCACCTTTTCGTCGGAGCAGAAAGCAATCTACGAACTGGTACTCAAGGCGCAGATGGCGGCGTTCGAAGAGATTGCGCCGGGCAAGCACTGGAACCACGCGCACGAAGCGACCGTGCAGGTGATTACCGAAGGGCTGGTGGCGTTGGGCCTGCTCGCAGGCGAAGTGCCGGATCTGATCGAGTCCGAGGCTTACAAGGCCTTCTACATGCACCGTGCCGGGCACTGGCTGGGCATGGATGTACACGATGTCGGGGACTACAAGGTTGGCGGCCAGTGGCGGGTACTTGAGCCGGGCATGACCCTAACGGTCGAGCCGGGGATCTACATCTCGGCGGACAATATGCACGTGGCAAAAAAATGGCGTGGTATCGGCATACGCATCGAGGACGACGTAGTGGTAACCAAGCATGGGTGTGAAGTTCTGACGGCGGGTGTGCCGAAGACAGTCGCTGAAATCGAAGCCTTGATGGCTGCTGCGCGAAGCCAGGCCGCATGAACCGGTTCAATCTGGCAATTATTGGCGGCGGTCTGGTGGGGGCCAGCCTGGCCCTGGCGCTGCAGGCCGGTGCCAAGGCCCGGGGCTGGACGATCCTGCTGATCGAGCCGTTTGCACCCGGCGACAGCTATCAGCCCAGCTACGATGCGCGCTCGTCGGCGTTATCCTTCGGTACCCGACAGATCTATGAACGGCTGGGGCTGTGGCAGGCGATCAGTCGCCGTGCCGAGCCGATCCGGCAGATCCAGGTGTCTGATCGGGGGCGTTTCGGCGCGGCCCGTTTGAACGCAATGGAAGAGGGCGTACCGGCCCTCGGCTATGTGGTGGAAAACGCCTGGCTGGGGCAGTGCCTTTGGAAAGGGCTGGATCCTGAGGTGGTCAGTTGGCGCTGCCCGGCCGAAGTGACGGCCTTGCAGGCGCTGGAAGACGGTTATCGCCTGTCGCTCAACGACGACACGACCCTTGACTGCGACCTGGCGGTGCTGGCCGACGGTGGCCGTTCTGGCCTGCGCGAGCAGTTGGGCATTCATGTCACGACGCGGCCTTACAACCAGAGTGCGTTGATCGCCAACATTACGCCCAGTGAAGCGCACTGCGGGCAAGCGTTTGAGCGCTTCACCGACGAAGGACCTATGGCGCTGTTGCCGCTGCCGGAAAACCGCTGCGCGCTGGTCTGGACCCGCAAGGGGATGGACGCCAAGCGGTTGGCCGAGCTGGATGAGCGCAGCTTCCTCGACGAATTGCAGGGCGTGTTCGGCTACCGGTTGGGTGCCTTGTGTCAGGTGGGTGTTCGTCACCTGTATCCGTTGTCATTGGTCGAGGCGCAGGAACAGGTGCGTCCTCACCTGGTGGTGCTGGGCAATGCGGCGCACAGCCTGCACCCGATTGCCGGGCAGGGCTTCAACCTGTCGTTGCGTGACGTTCAGGCCTTGTCTGAAGCCTTGCTCGCCGGGCCACAAGCGCCCGGTGACCTTGCGACGTTGCAAGCCTACTGTGAGCGTCAACGCCTTGATCAGGCCTTGACCATCGGCTTTTCCGACCGTGTCACCCGACTGTTTGGCAACAACCAGCCGCTGGTGACGGCCGGGCGCAACCTGGGCCTGCTTGGGCTCGACCTGCTGCCACCGGCCAAGCGCTGGTTCGCCCGGCAAGCGATGGGCCTGGGCACCCGTTCGGACCTGCAGGGTTGAGCATGCGCAAGGGCTACATACCACTTTCCCTTTATCTGCGGCTCCGGCCGCAAGCAATACAGGCTTAAGGCATGGAAATGCGCGCGGATCTGTTGATTGTCGGTGCCGGTATGGTCGGCAGCGCCCTGGCGTTGGCGCTACAGCACAGTGGCCTGAATATTCTGCTGGTCGATGGCAGCCCGCTGTCGGTCAAACCCTTTGATGCCGAGGCCGCATTCGAGCCACGGGTCAGCGCCCTGTCGGTGGCTAGCCAGCGGATCCTTGAACGGCTCGGTGCCTGGGACGGTATCTGCGCCCGACGCGTCTGCCCATATGGGCAGATGGAGGTCTGGGACGGCAGCGGGACAGGTCGTATTCACTTTTCCGCAGCCAGCGTGCATGCCGAGGTGCTGGGGCATATCGTCGAGAACCGAGTGGTCCAGGATGCGCTGCTGGAGCGCCTGCATGACAGCGAGATCGGCCTGCTGGCCAATGCACGCCTGGAACAGATACGGCGTTCTGGAGAGGACTGGCTGCTGACCTTGGCCGATGGCCGTACGCTGCGTGCACCCTTGGTGATCGCAGCCGACGGGGCGAACTCGGCCGTGCGCCGCCTGACGGGATGCGAAACCCGTGAGTGGGATTACTTGCATCACGCCATCGTGACCAGTGTGCGCTGCAGCCAGGCTCATCAGGCCACGGCCTGGCAGCGCTTTACGGATGATGGCCCGCTGGCGTTTCTGCCGCTGCAGCGCGACGGCGAGCAGGGGTGGTGCTCGATTGTCTGGTCGACCACGCCGGAGCAGGCCGAGCGCCTGATGGGGTTGGCCGATGAGGCGTTCTGCGCCGAACTCGAGCGCGCCTTTGAAGGTCGTCTGGGCCAGGTGCTGAGTGCCGACCCGCGATTGTGTGTGCCGCTGCGCCAGCGCCATGCCAAGCGCTATGTGGCCGAGGGCCTGGCGCTGATTGGCGATGCTGCGCATACCATTCACCCGTTGGCCGGGCAGGGCGTCAACCTGGGCTTCCTCGATGCGGCGGTGCTCGCCGAGGAACTGTTAAACGCTCTGGACCGTGGCGAGCGGCTGGCCGATGTGCGGGTACTGAGTCGCTTCGAGCGGCGCCGGATGCCGCACAACCTGGCCTTGATGGCGGCAATGGAAGGCTTCGAGCGGCTGTTCCAGGCCGATCCGTTGCCGCTGCGCTGGCTGCGTAATACGGGCCTGAAGTGGGTCGAGCAATTGCCTGAGGCCAAGGCGCTGTTTGTGCGTCAGGCCCTCGGCTTGAGCGGTGATCTGCCCGAATTGGCGCGGCCCTGAGAGGCTTGCAACATCTGGTAACTGCTCTGTTGTGAGTTAGGTTGAGATGGCAAATGGGATTCACTACCATTTCTGCCTTTCTTGTCTTTCGAGGACCGCTTCCATGTTGTCACGCAAGCATTTACTGGCCGCCCTGGCATTGACCCTGTTCGGTAGCACCGCCCAGGCAGCGGATGAAGTGGTGGTGTACTCCTCGCGAATTGATGAGCTGATCAAGCCGGTATTTGATGCCTACACGGCCAAGACTGGTGTGAAGGTCAAGTTCATTACCGACAAGGAAGCACCGCTGATGCAGCGGATCAAGGCCGAGGGCGAGAATGCCACCGCCGACCTGCTGCTCACCGTCGATGCGGGCAACCTCTGGCAGGCCGAGCAAATGGGCATCCTGCAGCCGATCCAGTCGTCGGTGATCGATGCCAACATCCCGTCTCAATATCGTGCCTCGTCCCATGACTGGACAGGCCTGAGCCTGCGCGCACGAACCATTGTCTACTCCACCGAGCGGGTCAAGCCGGAAGAGCTGAGCACCTACGAGGCACTGGCCGACAAACAATGGGAAGGCCGCCTGTGCCTGCGTACCGCGAAGAAGGTCTACAACCAGTCGTTGACCGCCACCCTGATCGAGACCCATGGCGCCGAGAAAACCGAACAGATCATCAAGGGCTGGGTGAACAACCTGTCCACAGACGTCTTCTCTGACGATACGGCCTTGCTGCTGGCGATCAAGGCCGGTCAGTGCGATGTCGGTATCGTTAACACCTATTACTACGGTCGCTTGCACCAGCAGGACCCGCAACTGCCGGTCAAGCTGTTCTGGCCTAACCAGGCGGACCGCGGTGTTCACGTCAACCTCTCGGGTATCGGCCTGACCAAGTACGCGCCGCATCCAGAGGCAGCCAAGGCCCTGGTCGAGTGGATGACCGGTGCGGATGCACAGAAGATGTTCGCGAGTATCAACCAGGAGTTCCCGGCCAACCCGAAGGTTGCACCGTCCGAGGAAGTCGCCGCCTGGGGAACCTTCAAGGCTGACGCCCTCCCGGTGGAAGTCGCAGGCAAGCGTCAGGCTGAAGCGATTCGCTTGATGGACCGGGCTGGCTGGAACTAAGCCCCAGGCTTTATGCTTGTTCGACCCTTTGCGGCTTCATCGCCGGCAAGGCCAGCTCTGATGGGCAGGTGTTGCCGGCGACAGTCATTAAAACCTAGAGCATCGCCCTTTGGCCCACCCTGCCCAACGCCGCTGGTATCCCCTGGTTTTCGCCGTTGTCACCTTGGTGCTGTTGCCGATCAGTGTTCTGCTCCTGTCCTGGGAGACGATTGACCGGCAGATCTGGTCGCACCTGCTCGAAACCCAGATGTCCCGCCTGTTGGGCAATACCGCCACACTGGTCGCCGGTGTCGGCATGGGTGTCACCCTGTTGGGCGTCAGCCTGGCCTGGTTGACCAGCCTTTGTGAGTTTCCCGGGCGTCGCTGGCTCGATTGGGCCTTGATGCTGCCCTTCGCCATCCCGGCCTATGTACTGGCGTTCGTCTTTGTCGGCTTGCTGGATTTTTCCGGGCCGGTGCAAACCCTGCTGCGCGAGTGGTTCGGGCCGATGCGTCTGCCTCGGGTGCGCTCCACCGGTGGCGTGATCACGGTGCTGGTGCTGGTGTTCTACCCCTACGTTTACCTGCTGGCTCGCACTGCGTTCATTGCTCAAGGCAAGGGTTTGATGGAGGCCGCGCGGGTACTGGGGCATTCGCCGTTGCAGGCGTTCTGGCGGGTTGCCCTGCCCATGGCGCGTCCCGCGATTGGCGCGGGCGTGGCATTGGCACTCATGGAAACCCTGGCGGACTTCGGTGCGGTCTCGGTGTTCAACTTCGATACGTTCACCACGGCCATCTATAAAACCTGGTACGGCTTCTTCAGCCTTTCCAGTGCGGCACAACTGGCCAGTCTGTTATTGCTGGCGGTCATGCTGGTGCTGTACGGCGAGCGCCGGGCACGTGGTGCAACCCGCAGTGGCAGTGAGCGGCCACGGGGCAAGGCCTTGTATCACCTGCGCGGGGTCAAGGCGTTTGCAGCGACCGGTTGGTGCCTGCTGGTCTTTGCCTGTGCGTTCGTCATCCCGGTGCTGCAACTGCTGGTGTGGTTCTGGCAGCGTGGTCGTTTCGACCTCGACGAGCGCTATGCCGGGCTGATTGTGCACACCCTCTACCTGGGCGCCATGGCGGCGTTGATCACGGTCTGCGTGGCGCTGATGCTGGCATTTGCCCGACGGCAGGCGCCCACGCGCGGTATCCGGGCTGGCGTCAGCCTGGCTAACCTTGGTTACGCCTTGCCGGGATCGGTACTGGCTGTGTCGATCATGTTGGCGTTCAGTTACCTGGACAAGCAACTGGTCATCCCGCTGTCCAGCTGGCTGGGTGGCGCTGGCAAGCCGTTACTGCTGGGCAGCCTCAGTGCATTGATACTGGCGTACCTGGTGCGGTTCGTGGCCGTTGCCTACGGGCCTTTGGAAAGCAGCCTTGCGCGGGTTAGGCCTTCGCTGCCGGAAGCTTCGCGCAGCCTTGGGGTTGCGGGGCCGCGCCTGTTCTTCAAGGTCTACCTGCCGTTGTTGGTGCCTGGTGCGCTGAGCGCGGCGCTGTTGGTGTTTGTCGACGTACTCAAGGAAATGCCTGCTACCTTGCTACTGCGGCCCTTTGGCTGGGACACGCTAGCGGTGCGGGTCTTTGAAATGACAAGTGAGGGCGAGTGGGCACGTGCTTCGCTGCCTGCGCTAACCCTGGTGTTGGTCGGCCTGTTGCCGGTTATCGGGCTGATTCGACGGTCGGCTCGGCACCCCGGCCAAGCGCACTGAGGGTGTAAGCATCCAGCCTTGCAGCTACAATGCGCGGCATTCGCTACGTCGGTGGCTGCACTGCCGCCGGTCGTAGCCTCGCCACGCGCGGAAGGAGAAACCCATGGGACTGCGTACGCCTCTTTATGACCTGCATTTGGCGCTTGGCGCCAAGATGGTCGATTTTGGCGGTTGGGACATGCCCCTGCATTACGGCTCGCAAGTCGAGGAGCACCATCAGGTGCGTCGCGACTGCGGGGTTTTCGATGTATCTCACATGACCGTGATTGATATCGGCGGCGCTCAGGCAGCGGCGTGGCTGCAGTATGTGCTGGCCAACGATATCGAGCGCCTGAGTGCCACAGGCAAAGCCCTGTACAGCACCCTGCTCAATGAGCAAGGCGGGGTGATCGACGACATGATCGTCTACCGCTGTGATGACGGTTATCGTCTGGTGGTCAACGCTGCGACCCGCGACAAGGACCTGGCCTGGCTACAAGCGTGCCGGGTTGGTTTTGACGTGAGTATCCAGGAGCGCACGGATTTGGCGATCCTGGCGGTCCAGGGGCCTCATGCCCGCGAAAAGGTCGCAGATCTGGTGACTGCCGCACGTGCGGCATTGATTCGCGAACTCAAGCCGTTCGAGGGCCTGGTCGACGGTGACTGGTTTATCGCTCGTACCGGTTATACCGGCGAAGATGGTTTGGAAATCATGCTGCCAGCAGTTCAGGCGCCCGGGTTCTTCAACGACCTGGTCGGTGCCGGTATTGCCCCGAGTGGGCTGGGCGCACGCGATACCTTGCGTCTTGAGGCGGGTATGAACCTCTATGGCCAGGATATCGACGAAGCCCATTCTCCGCTGACCTCGAACCTCGCCTGGAGCATTGCCTGGGAGCCGGCGACGCGAGACTTCATCGGTCGTGCCGCGCTTGAGGCCGAGCGTGATGCCGGGCCGAAGCTTAAGCTGGTGGGCCTGGTGCTGGAGGAGCGCGGGGTGTTGCGGGCGCACCAGGTCGTGCGTATCAGTGAAATTGGCGAAGGAGAGATCACCAGTGGTAGTTTCTCCCCTACGCTGAGCAAATCGATTGCTCTGGCACGGGTGCCAATGGCGACTGCCGATCGCGCTGAAGTCGAGATCCGTGGTCGCTGGTACCCGGTGCGAGTGGTCAAGCCAACGTTCGTGCGGCATGGCAAGATTCTGATCTGAATTTTTTCTGGCGGGCCGACCGCTGACCTTATCGAGGACAACAATATGAGCGATATCCCTGCCGAACTGCGTTTTGCCGATAGCCATGAGTGGGCCCGTTTGGAGGCTGACGGTAGTGTCACGGTCGGCATCAGCGACCATGCACAGGAAGCCTTGGGCGATGTGGTATTCGTTGAGCTGACCGAAGTGGGCATGGTGTTTGCCGCTGGCGATACCGCCGGTGTGGTCGAGTCGGTCAAGGCCGCTTCGGACATCTACGCCCCGATCAGCGGCGAAGTCATCGCGGTCAACGAGGATCTGAGCGACAGCCCTGAGTCGCTGAACAGCGATCCGTATGGCGCCTGGATCTTCAAGCTGAAGCCCGCCAACCCGGCTGAACTGGACAATCTGCTCGACGCGGCAGGCTACAAAGCGCTTATCGGCGAATAGTTTTCCGACACAAGCGGCAATCTCTTCCTAGACTCAATATGCCTCGGCTGGTCGAGGCTTGGTCTAGGAAGAGAGAGCCGCTATGTCCCAGTCGCCGTCCCTGAGCCAACTGTACGACGCCAATCCTTTCCTGCGTCGCCACCTGGGGCCTGACCCCAGCGAGCAGCAGGCCATGCTCGAAGCCCTTGGCCTGGGCAGTCGTGTCGAGCTTATCGAACAGACCGTCCCACCCGGCATTCGCCTGAACCGCCCCCTCGACTTGCCGCCCGCCCTCGATGAAGAGGCCGCGCTGGCGAAGCTGCGTGGTTACGCCGAGCAAAACCAGATCTGGACCAGCCTTATCGGCATGGGCTACCACGGTACCCTCACGCCAACGGTGATCCTGCGTAACGTCCTGGAAAATCCCGGTTGGTACACGGCCTATACGCCGTATCAGCCCGAGATTGCTCAAGGGCGACTGGAAGCTTTGCTGAACTTTCAGCAGATGATCATTGACCTCAGTGGGCTGGACCTGGCGAACGCCTCGCTCCTTGATGAAGCCACGGCTGCCGCCGAAGCGATGGCCTTGGCTCGCCGCGTTGCCAGGTCGAAGAGCAACGTGTTTTTTGCCGATGAGCACTGCCATCCACAAACCCTCTCGGTATTGCAGACCCGCGCCGACGGTTTTGGTTTTGAACTGGTCATCGACGCTGTGGATAACCTCGCCAAATACGCTGTGTTCGGTGCCTTGTTGCAGTACCCCGACACCCATGGCGAGGTGCGCGACCTGAGGCCGTTTATCGAACAGCTGCATACGCAGCAGGCACTGGCGTGTGTCGCCGCCGACCTGCTGAGCCTGGTGCTGTTGGCGCCACCGGGCGAGCTGGGGGCCGACGTGGTGCTGGGTTCTACCCAGCGCTTTGGTGTGCCGATGGGCTATGGCGGGCCGCATGCGGCTTATTTCGCTTGTCGTGACGAGTTCAAGCGGGCGATGCCGGGGCGGATCATCGGCGTGTCCAAGGACGCCCGTGGCAACCTCGCGCTGCGCATGGCACTGCAGACCCGTGAGCAACATATTCGTCGGGAGAAGGCCAACTCGAACATCTGCACGGCACAAGTGCTGCTGGCCAATATCGCCGGATTCTATGCGGTCTACCATGGGCCGGAAGGCCTGAAACGGATTGCTCAGCGGGTACACCGATTGACCTTCATCCTGGCGGCCGGGCTGGAGAGCAAGGGTATCAAGCGGCTCAATGAGCATTTCTTCGACACCCTGACCCTGGAAGTGGGCGGCAGCCAGACTGCGATCATTCAGAGCGCCGAGGCGGCGCAGATCAACCTGCGGATTCTGGGGCGCGGCCAATTGGGTGTCAGCCTCGATGAAACGTGCAACGAAGCCACGGTGCTGCGCCTGTTCGATATCTTCCTGGGCGCCGACCACGGCCTGGACATCGCAACCCTCGATACCCATGCCCTGCCTGAGGGGATACCTGCAGCATTGGTGCGCCGCTCGGCCTTCCTGACGCACCCGGTATTCAATCTGCACCACAGCGAAACCGAGATGCTGCGCTACCTCAAGCAGTTGGAGAACAAGGATCTGGCGCTGAACCAGTCGATGATTCCACTGGGCTCTTGCACCATGAAGCTCAATGCCAGCAGCGAGATGATCCCCATTACCTGGCCAGGTTTTGCACAGCTGCATCCGTTCGCCCCCGCCGCGCAGGTGCAGGGCTACAAGGCCATGATCGACGAACTGGAGAGTTGGCTCTGCGCGATCACCGGTTTCGACGCGGTCTGCATGCAGCCCAACTCCGGTGCCCAAGGTGAATATGCCGGGTTGATGGCGATTGCCAAGTACCATCGCAGCCGCCAGCAGGGCCAGCGCGATATCTGCCTGATCCCCGCCTCAGCTCATGGGACCAACCCGGCGTCTGCACAAATGGCCGGTATGCAGGTGGTCATCGTTGACTGTGACAAGGACGGCAACGTCGACCTGACCGACCTCAAGGCGAAAGCCAAGGCGGCGGGTCAGCGCCTGTCCTGCCTGATGGCGACCTACCCCTCGACCCACGGTGTGTATGAAGAGGGGATTGTCGAAATCTGCGAGGTTATCCACAGCCATGGTGGTCAGGTGTACATGGACGGGGCCAATCTCAATGCTCAGGTCGGCCTGACCCGGCCGGCCGATATCGGTGCCGATGTGTCGCACATGAACCTGCACAAGACCTTCTGCATTCCCCATGGTGGCGGTGGCCCGGGTATGGGGCCGATTGGTGTTCGGGCCCACTTGGCGCCCTTTGTCGCCAGCCACCCGGTGGTGCCTGTACCGGGGCCTGATCCGAAGAACACGGCAATCAGCGCCGCGCCGTGGGGCAGCGCGAGTATCCTGCCGATCAGCTGGATGTACATCGCAATGATGGGGCCGCAATTGGCGGACGCCAGTGAGGTGGCGATCCTGTGCGCCAACTACCTGGCGCAGCAATTGGGCGGGGCGTTTCCGGTGCTCTATCGCGGTCGCAATGCGCGGGTGGCGCATGAGTGTATTCTCGATTTGCGGCCGTTGAAGGCTCTGACCGGCATTACCGAGGAGGATGTCGCCAAACGCCTGATGGATTACGGTTTCCATGCCCCGACTATGTCCTTTCCGGTGCCTGGCACGTTGATGGTAGAGCCTACGGAGAGTGAGTCAAAGGCGGAACTGGATCGGTTTATCGAAGCGATGCTGAGTATCCGCGCAGAAATTGCCGAAGTGCAGAACGGTAACTGGCCAGCAGAAGACAACCCACTTAAAGGCGCGCCGCATACCCTGGCAGACGTTGTCGGCGTATGGGAGCGGCCATACAGCATTGCGCAGGCTGTGACGCCCAGCACGCATGCCCGGCTGCACAAGTACTGGCCTGCGGTGAACCGGGTCGACAACGTGTATGGCGACCGCAACCTGTTCTGCGCGTGTGTACCGGTAGAGGACTACCGCTGAAGGTTGGTCGCGGTGTTTGCATCGCGGGCAAGCCCGTTCCTACAGGGTTTGTGGGAGGCTTGCCTGCGATGGTTTTGGCGGGTTATTCGTTGGCGCCGGCGTTTTTCGCCAGGATGGCGTTGGCCAGCTCCATGTCGCTGGCTTTCAGCCCTGGGTTGTCGGCCCGCACTTTCTGGATGGCCGCTTCGAGGTAAGGTCCGCGAATGCTGCCTTCGCTAGCGACGAAGCTGCCCGCGTCATCTTGAGCCGCAACGATCAACTTGTGATCCCTGAACGTCAGGTAAGTAGAGGCAGTGGTTGCACCCGAGGAAATAACGTCGCGCCAGAAGGTGTCGGCCATGGCAGCGCCGAAGGGCAGGGACAGTAATGCAAGTGTTGCTACAGCACGCTTGAAGCGCATGGTGGGTGACTCCAACATTGGGGGGGATCTAGCGGGTTTGATCTTGTCACCCCTCGGCAAGTTCCCTGGCCCTCAACGGGCCGATGAACGTACGTTGATCATGGCGCGACCCTGATAATTTCCGCCACGCTGGTAAGGCCAGCGGCGACCTTTTGCGCGCCATTCAAGCGCAGGCTTCGCATCCCTTCGGCAAGCGCCTGGTGACGTAACGCCTGAGCGTCGCCGTCGGCACAGATCAATGGCTTGAGCGACTCGCTCAAGGGCAGCAGCTCATGGATGCCAGTACGCCCCCGGTAGCCGGTGTGTCGGCAGGCAGGGCAGCCCGCTGCCTGCTTCGCCTCAGTGGGTAACGGCCACTGCTGGGGCTGGACCAGGGTATGCCAATCCTGTTCGGACAGGGTTGCGGGCACTTTGCAGGCGGGGCAGAGGGTACGGATCAGGCGTTGGGCCATCACCCCGATCAACGTTGTACGGATCAGGTAGTGCGGGATGCCCAGCTCCAGCAAACGGCCAATGGCAGTACAGGCATCGTTGGTGTGCAGGGTGGACAGCACCAAGTGACCGGTCAGCGCTGCCTGGATGGCCATCTGTGCGGTCTCCAGGTCGCGTATCTCCCCGATCATGATGATGTCCGGGTCCTGGCGCAGCAGTGCGCGTACTCCGTTGGCGAAACACAGGTCGATGGCCGGGTCGACCTGCATCTGATTGAACGCGGGTTCGACCATTTCGATCGGGTCTTCCAGGGTGCAGAGGTTGACCTCAGGCGTTGCCAGTTGCTTGAGGCTGGCATACAAGGTGCTGGTCTTGCCGGAGCCGGTCGGCCCGGTGACCAGGACGATCCCGTGGTTGTGCCCCAGCATGCGTTGCCAGCATGCCAGCTCATCGCCGACCAGGCCCAACTGCTGGAAATCCCGTTGCAGCAGCTCAGGGTCGAAAATCCGTAGCACCAGCTTTTCACCGAAGGTGGTCGGCAGGGTGGACAGGCGTATTTCCACCTCGCTGCCGGCGGGTGTGCGAGTCTTCAGCCGGCCATCTTGTGGGCGGCGTTTTTCTGCGACATTCATGCGTCCCAGGCTTTTCAGCCGGCTTATCGCTGCCAGCGTCACCCACGGTGGAAACCGGTAGGCCTCATGCAGCACGCCGTCGATACGAAAGCGTACGCCACCCTGCTCGCGGCGAGGTTCGATATGGATATCGCTGGCGCGCTGCTCGAAGGCGTACTGCAGCAGCCAATCGACGATGCTCACAATGTGCGTGTCGTTGGCGTCCGCTTCCTGGTGTGCGGTGCCAAGGTCGAGCAGGTGCTCGATGCTGGCAGCGGGCCGGGCGATTTCCAGTTGGCAGGCGCTGTTGACCGAACGGGCGACATTGAAAAACTCCCGGCTCAGGTTGCGGATGCGTTCAGGGCTGGCGATTACCCGCTTGATCTGCCGTTTGAGGACGTGGGCCAAGTCGCTCTCCCAGCTGCGTACAAACGGTTGTGCACTGGCCACCGTCACGCTGTCGGCATCCACCGCGACTGCAAGTATGCCGTGGCGCTGGGCAAATGCTGCAGACATCAGGGCGGTAACGTGGGCTGCATCAATGCGCATCGGGTCGATGCACAGGTAGGGTTGGCCAGCATCGGCGGCCAGCCATTGGCACAGCCCTTCCAGCTCCAGCACCTGGCCAGGCTGGCGCGCGTCGGGCAGCCTGCGGCGGGCGATGACCTCCAGCGGATGGTCAGGGTCGTCGGCGGTTGGCACAACACGTTGGGCGTCTTCGGCGTGGATGACGTGTTGTGCAACCAGTGCATCCAGCAGGGTAACAAGGTCGAGTGGGCGATCCTCTGCGAGCGCGGGCATGGGGCTTCCTTGCAGGTCGGTTATGGCCTGCCAAGGCTAGTTGCTGCCGTGCTCGACGGTCGGGCGCAAGGTTTTCCGGGTATGTCGTGGCTCAGCGTGCGGGTCGTGATCCGAAGGCGCTGACCGGTGGCAGGCAGGGCTCAAGGTGTACCTCGACAACACTGATCAGGTTGCGCATTTTTTGCGCAATGAGTTCGGCGCGATGCCAGCTCAGGCCGCCGATCTGTACCTCAATGTGCATCAGCTCATCTTCTTGTTTCATCTGTAGCTGTTGAGGCACGAGGAACTGTAATGCGAACAGATTGAGAATACGGCACAGGCTGTCCGGCTCGGCTTCAGCCTGCAATCGGTACTGAACGTGTGCGTGCGTGGCATTGCTGGCCCACGCATCGGTGCGCAGCGCAGTGACAGGGTGGTCCAGCCGTTCGAGTGCGCTCATGGAATTCTCCGAAGTTGATGAGAAGATTTTTGCATGATGCGCGGGGTATTTTTTCTCTATGATCCGCAGTTATTGCTATCAATTGAATTGATTAATTCTTGAATAAGTCGTCTGGAGAAAAAATTATGCAGAGCGAGTTAGATGCCTATGACCGACGCATCCTGGCCCTGCTGCAGGAGGATGCTTCGCTGTCCAGCGCGCAGATTGCCGAGCGTGTGGGGTTGTCACAGTCGCCCTGCTGGCGGCGTATACAGCGTATGAAGGAGGAAGGGATTATTCGCGGGCAGGTGACCCTGCTCGACCGCAAGAAAATCGGCCTGAACACTCAGATCTTTGCCGAGGTCAAACTCAACGCCCACGGGCGTTCAAACTTCACCGAGTTCACCGAGCAGATTCGCGGCTTCCCTGAAGTTCTGGAGTGTTACGTGCTGATGGGGGCTGTGGATTTTCTCTTGCGTATTGTCACCCCGGACATCGAAGCCTACGAACGGTTCTTCTTCGAAAAGCTGTCGATGGTGCCGGGGATCCAGGAGGTCAACTCGATCGTGGCCTTGTCTGAAATCAAGTCCACGACGAGTCTGCCGGTGCTCTGAGGCTTACTTGCGCAGCAGGTATTTCCAGGCACGGCTTTGGAACACGGCAATGGCCTGTTGTACCCGGGCATCCAGAGCTTCGTCGTTGATGGGCTGATGGGCCAGGTGTTGCAGCTTGTTCAGCTCGCCGTACAGGCGGTCGACTTCCGGCACCTCAAGCACGTTGCGGGCGTGATGCAGCCAGGCCAGCAGGCGTTCGATGCGTGGCAGTTGCTCGGCCAGGTCTTCAGGCTGCTGCTGGTAGCGCGGCAGTTGCAGGGCCTGGGCTTCCTCGGCCAGCAGGTGGGTCAGCCAGTTACCCAGTTGCGCAGCGCCCTGGCGATTGCCACGGTTGTTGCGCTCGACTGTCCAGGCACGGGCCAGCAGCCAGCGCGAGGTGTCCAGGGAGAACTGGCCCCAGCGGGTTTCCAGCAGCTCTTCAGCGAACTGTTCCGGTGCGGCACGGCGGACGTCTTCGTCTTCCAGGCCGGCCAGTACCAGTGGCTTCCAGTCTTCCAGCAAGGCGTCGAGGCTGTTGCGCAGTTCGCGGGTGCTGGCGCGTGGCGCAGCCTGGCCCAGGCTGCTGGCCAGGGCACGCAGTTCGGTCAGGTTCTCGACCCAGTCCTGCAGCAGGCGCCAGTGGCCATTGAAGCGGTACTGCTCGGCCAGTCGCTGGCTGCTGCCCAGCAACTGCCAGCCCAGTGCGGCGAAGGCGTCGTCCAGGGTCATTTCGGCGTTCAGTTCCGCCGCAGGCAGGCTCAGGTCATAGCTGGCCGGGTCGAGCAGGCGGTAGCCACGCTCGGCCTTGCTGATATCACAGGGCATCATCGGCAGGCTGGCGGCGAGTTCGGCGGCCAGCTCCAGCAGGGCTTCGGCGGGGCCTTCACGCAGTTCCAGCTCCAGTTCGCAGATCTCTTCGTGCTGCTTGCCGACGATGACCTTGCCCAGGTCCAGGGCCGCTTCGATCACGACCTTGGCCTTGCCACGGCCCCAGGCAATTTCCGCGTATTCGCGGGTGAAGTCGGTGCTGAACAGTGGCTTGATGGTTTTCTTGTCGACCTCGGCCAGTTGTTCTGGCCAGCACTGTGCGTCGAGTTTCTTCAGGTCCAGCTTGGTTTTTTCCAGGTGCCATTCGTATTCATGGCGCTCGGACAGGCCGGCAACGCTTTGACCACGGGTCTTGAGGGTCTGGATGATGACCTCGCCATCGCGGCGCAAACGCAGGGCGACCTTGGCCGCAGCCAGGTCGCGCTCAGGCGTGTCGAAGTACTGGTTGAGCAGCTCGCGCTGCTGCCAGCCGGACTTGTTGCGCTTCTTCAGCAATGGGTGTTCGCGCAGGGCCGCGAGGGTGTCGCGGCTGACCCGCAGTTTGATTTCGGTTTCTTTATGCATTGCTGGGCAATCCGGCGTCGGATGACAGGGGGCGTCTTGGCCGTGCAGTGTACAGGAGTCGGCCGCAGACGGTTTATTCCAGATGCCCGATGGCCCTATGATGAGGTCCGACCCGAGGAGAATCCGCATGCCGTTGCCGCCGCTCAAAGACCAGTTTGCCGCGCTGATTGCCGCACCCTCGGTCAGTTGTACTCAAGCCGCGCTGGATCAATCCAACCGTGCGGTGATCGACTTGCTCGCCGGTTGGCTGGGCGACCTCGGTTTTGCCTGCGAGATCCAGCAGGTGAACCCCGGAAAATTCAACCTGCTGGCCAGCTATGGCAGCGGCCCGGGCGGGCTGGTGCTGGCCGGGCACAGCGACACCGTGCCGTTCGACCCGCAACTGTGGCAGACCGACCCGCTGAAGCTGACCGAGGTGGACGGGCGCTGGGTGGGCCTGGGTAGCTGTGACATGAAAGGCTTCTTTGCATTGATCATCGAAGCGGTGCGCACCCTGCTCGATCAACCGTTCAAGCAACCCCTGCTGATTCTCGCGACCTGCGACGAGGAAAGCTCGATGGCGGGGGCCCGCGCGTTGGCAGCGGCGGGGCGGCCATTGGGGCGCGCGGCGGTGATTGGTGAACCCACCGGGCTGCGACCGATCCGCCTGCACAAAGGCGTGATGATGGAGCGCATCGATATTCTCGGGCGCAGTGGCCATTCGTCGGATCCGCGCCTGGGCCATAGTGCTCTGGAGGCGATGCATGAGGCGATGGGCGAATTGATGGGGCTGCGTCGGCAATGGCAGCGCGAGTTCAACAATGCGCAGTTCAGCGTCCCCCAGCCGACCCTGAACTTTGGTTGCATTCATGGCGGCGACAACCCCAATCGCATCTGTGGCCAATGTGCTCTGGAGTTCGACCTGCGGCCGTTGCCCGGCATGGACCCGGAAGCGTTGCGTGCCGCCATTCGTGGCAAGCTTCAGCCGTTGGCCGAGCGTCATCAGGTGCGTATCGACTATGCGCCATTGTTTCCGGAGGTGCCGCCGTTTGAGCAGGCGGCTGATGCCGAGCTGGTGCGTCTGGCCGAGCGTCTTACCGGGCATAGTGCTGAAGCAGTAGCCTTTGGCACCGAAGCGCCTTATCTTCAGCGCCTGGGGTGCGAGACCCTGGTGCTTGGCCCAGGCGACATCGCCTGTGCGCATCAGCCGGGTGAGTACCTCGAAATGTCACGCTTGCAGCCTACCGTGCGTCTATTGCGTGAGTTGATCGAACATTATTGCCTCAGCCCGGCTGTTGCCCGCTGAGTTCAACTGTATTTTTTCAAGGAGAGTACGCGTGACGCCAAGCCTGTTCCGACGATAACCCTTCGAGCGCTGTGTGTTGTTCCGCCTTTGTTCAATTTTTTACAGGCTCTGGTTATGCACGATTACGTCAACTGGCTGCGTCACGCTTCGCCTTACATCAACGCCCACCGGGACTGCACGTTTGTTGTCATGCTCCCTGGCGACGGGGTTGAACACCCTAATTTTGGCAACATTGTCCACGACCTGGTGCTGCTGCACAGCCTGGGTGTGCGCCTGGTACTGGTGCACGGTTCGCGCCCACAGATCGAGAGCCGCCTGGCGGCACGCGGCCTCACGCCGCATTACCACCGTGGCATGCGCATCACCGATGCCGCGACCCTGGAATGCGTGATCGATGCTGTCGGGCACCTGCGGATTGCCATCGAGGCGCGGTTGTCGATGGACATGGCAGCCTCGCCGATGCAGGGCTCGCGCCTGCGGGTGGCGGCCGGCAACCTGGTGACTGCAAGGCCGATTGGAGTAGTTGAAGGCATCGACTATCACCACACTGGCGAAGTGCGCCGGGTCGACCGCAAAGGTATCAACCGGCTGCTCGACGAGCGTTCGATCGTGTTGCTTTCACCACTGGGTTACTCGCCCACCGGCGAAATTTTCAACCTGGCCTGCGAAGACGTGGCGACTCGCGCCGCCATAGACCTGGGTGCCGATAAATTGCTGTTGTTCGGTGCTGAGCGTGGCTTGATCGACGAGAATGGCAATCTGGTGCGTGAGCTTCGCCCACAGCAGGTACCGGCGCATCTGCAACGGCTGGGCAGCGATTATCAGGGCGAATTGCTGGATGCGGCTGCCGAGGCATGCCGTGGCGGCGTGGCGCGCAGCCATATCGTCAGTTATGCCGAAGACGGTGCCTTGCTCACGGAGCTGTTCACCCGTGACGGTGGCGGTACGCTGGTTGCCCAGGAGCAGTTCGAGAAGGTCCGCGAGGCGGCCATCGAGGATGTCGGTGGCTTGCTCGAGCTGATCAGCCCGCTGGAGGAGCAGGGGATTCTGGTGCGTCGTTCGCGTGAGGTGCTGGAGCGTGAGATCGAGCAATTCAGTGTGGTTGAACGCGAGGGCATGATCATCGCCTGTGCTGCGCTCTACCCGATTGCCGATTCCGATGCGGGTGAACTGGCGTGCCTGGCGGTCAACCCCGAGTACCGCCATGGGGGGCGCGGTGATGAACTGCTCGAGCGTATCGAGACGCGCGCGCGGGCAATGGGCCTGAAGACCCTGTTCGTATTGACGACCCGTACTGCGCACTGGTTCCGTGAGCGCGGGTTCTCCCCGAGTGGCGTCGAACGCCTACCGGCGGCGCGGGCGTCACTGTACAACTTCCAGCGTAATTCGAAGATCTTCGAGAAAGCCCTCTGAGGCTATCGCCGGTAGAGCCGGCGATAACGAGACAGCAGGCGCATAAAAAAACGCCGTCGACCCAGCGGGCCGACGGCGTTTTTCAGTGCAGCGCACACCGTTTACACGGTGTGCAGGTACCAGTTGTACTCGAGGTCGGAGATCGAGTGTTCGAACTCTTCCAGCTCACTTTCCTTGCACGCGACAAAGATGTCGATGTACTTCGGATCGATGTACTTGGCCATGATCTCGCTGTCGTCCAGCTCGCGCAGTGCATCGCGCAGGTTGTTCGGCAGGCTCTGCTCGTTCTGCTCGTAGGAGTTGCCTTCCACCGGCGCACCGGGCTCGACCTTGTTGGTCAGGCCATGGTGTACGCCCGCCAGGACGGCCGCCATCAGCAGGTACGGGTTGGCATCGGCACCGGCAACGCGGTGTTCGAGGCGCACCGCGTCGGAGCTGCCGGTTGGTACGCGCAGCGCCACGGTACGGTTGTCCAGGCCCCAGCTCGGCGAGTTCGGTACGTAGAACTGTGCACCGAAACGGCGGTACGAGTTGACGTTCGGGCAGAGGAACGCCATCGACGCGGGTAGGGTCTCGAGCACACCGCCGATCGCGTGACGCAGTGCGGCGTTCTGCTCGGGATCCTCACTGGCGAAGATGTTCTTACCATCTTTATCCAGTACGGAAATATGGACGTGCAGACCGTTACCCGCCTGGCCTGGGTAAGGCTTGGCCATGAAGGTGGTGTCCATCTCATGGTCGTAGGCGATGTTCTTGATCAGTCGCTTGAGCAGTACCGCATAGTCGCAGGCCTTGAGCGGGTCTGGGACGTGGTGCAGGTTCACCTCGAACTGTGCCGGGGCGCTTTCCTTGACGATGGCGTCGGCAGGGATGCCCTGTTCCTTGGCTCCTTCGAGGATGTCCTGAAGGCAGTCGACATACTCGTCGAGGTCGTCGATCAGGTAAACCTGAGTCGAAATCGGACGCTTGCCGGAGATTGGCGAGCGCGGCGGTTGTGGACGGCCGTTCACGTTCTCCTGGTCGATCAGGTAGAACTCAAGCTCGAAGGCGGCGCAGATGGTCAGGCCCAGTTCATCGAATTTGGTCACGACCTGACGCAGGACTTCCCGAGGGTCGGCGAAGAACGGCTCACCTTCCAGCTCGTGCATGGTCATAAGCAGCTGCGCGGTAGGGCGCTTTTGCCAGGGTTCGTTGGAGAGAGAGCCCGGGATCGGATAGCAGATCCGGTCGGCGTCGCCGATATCCAGGCCCAGGCCGGTGCTTTCCACCGTCGAGCCGTTGATGTCCAGGGCAAAGAGTGAGGCCGGCAGGTTGATGCCTTTCTCGTAAACCTTGTGGAGGCTGGTGCGTTCGATGCGTTTGCCACGCACCACACCATTCATATCCGCAATCAGAAGGTCAACGTACAGAACCTCAGGATGTTCCTTAAGGAACGCGTTCGCTTCGTTAAGCTGAACGGCACGCGGGGGTACCGACATGATGCAACACCTTTGTTGTTAAATATATCAATCAATGGGGGCTTGCAGCTCCAGTCAATCCGAAAGCCACCCTTAAGTCAAGCTGACCCAATGATGCCCTAAAACGGCGCCTCAGCGGCACTTTTGCTGCAATTGAGGGCGCCGATAGCCCGTCCATCGGGTAAACAGGGGTGATGCTGAGCAGGCCGTGTTCTATTTTTTACGGGGGTGTTGTGTAAAAAAATGAACAAGGCTAAGCTCGAACGTAACCCATAACAGCAATAATACCGGGGGTTACATGTCTCGCATGCCGATAATCGGCGTGACCGCCTGCACCAAGCAGATCGGTCTGCATGCTTTCCACATCAGTGGCGACAAGTACGTGCGCGCAGTTGCGCTGGCAGCCAAAGGCTTGCCATTGATTCTGCCGTCGCTGGCGGAACTGCTCGACCCGGCTGAAATAATTGACGGCCTGGACGGGCTGCTCTTTACCGGCTCCCCCTCAAATATAGAACCTCATCACTACCAAGGGCCGGCCGATGGCCCGGGCACCCCTCACGATCCTCAGCGTGATCACACCACGCTGCCGTTGTTGCGTGCTGCGGTTGCTGCTGGCGACCCGTACTGGGCATCTGCCGTGGCTTCCAGGAACTGAATGTGGCGTTCGGTGGCAGCCTGCACCAGAAGGTTCATGAAACCGGAACCTTCATGGATCACCGTGAACCTTCAAACGAACCGGTCGAAGTCCAGTATGCCCCAAGCCATACCCTGTGGGTTCAACCTGGCGGTGTACTGGCCGGTTTGGGCCTGGCATCCGAGATTCAGGTCAACTCTATCCATGGTCAGGGCATCGCACGTTTGGCTCCAGGCCTGCGTATCGAGGCTGTGGCCCCAGACGGTTTGATTGAAGCGATATCAATTGAAGGTAGCACGGCTTTTGCTTTGGGGGTGCAATGGCACCCCGAATGGCACGTGATGTCCAATCCGGACTATCTGGCCATTTTCAAGGCGTTTGGCGATGCCTGCCGAAAGCGGGCCAGTCAGCGTGATGCCAATTCATCGCACCGCGCCTGACGCCACCTTAATAGAAGCAGGTTACCTTCAGAGGTGTTTATGAGTACCAATCTCGATCAGCTCACCGATTGGTTGAAAGAGCACAAGATCACTGAAGTCGAGTGTTTGATCAGCGATCTCACCGGGATTACCCGCGGCAAGATCTCGCCTACCAACAAGTTCATTGCCGAGAAAGGCATGCGCTTGCCCGAGAGTGTCCTGCTGCAGACGGTCACCGGCGATTACGTTGATGACGACATTTATTACGAACTGCTCGACCCTGCCGACATCGACATGATCTGCCGCCCCGACGAGAACGCAGTGTTTCTTGTCCCGTGGGCCATCGAGCCTACTGCACAGGTGATTCACGACACCTATGACAAGTTTGGCAGCCCGGTCGAACTGTCACCGCGTAACGTCCTGAAGAAGGTGCTCAAGCTGTATGCCGACAAAGGTTGGCAGCCGATCGTCGCGCCAGAGATGGAGTTCTACCTGACCAAGCGTTGCGAAGACCCGGACTTCCCGTTACAGCCACCGGTCGGTCGCTCCGGTCGCCCGGAAACCGGTCGCCAGTCGTTTTCCATCGAAGCAGCCAACGAATTCGACCCGCTGTTCGAGGACGTCTACGACTGGTGCGAACTGCAGAACCTGGACCTCGATACGCTGATCCACGAGGACGGCACGGCACAGATGGAGATCAACTTCCGTCATGGTGACGCGCTGTCCCTGGCCGACCAGATCCTGGTGTTCAAACGCACCATGCGTGAAGCTGCGCTCAAGCATAACGTCGCCGCCACGTTCATGGCCAAGCCGATGACGGGCGAGCCAGGCAGCGCGATGCACCTGCACCAGAGTGTGGTGGACGTGCAGACCGGAAAGAACATCTTCTCCAATGACGACGGCAGCATGAGCGACCTGTTCCTCTACCACATCGGTGGTCTGCAGAAGTTCATTCCCGAGCTGTTGCCGCTGTTCGCGCCCAACGTCAACTCGTTCCGGCGTTTCCTGCCTGATACCTCGGCACCGGTGAACGTCGAGTGGGGCGAGGAAAACCGTACTGTCGGTTTGCGGGTTCCTGATGCCAGCCCGCAGCATCGTCGCGTCGAGAACCGTCTGCCGGGCGCCGACGCCAACCCGTACCTGGCAATCGCTGCCAGCCTGCTGTGTGGCTACATCGGCATGGTGGAGCGCATCAACGCCAGTGCGCCGGTTCAGGGGCGCGGCTATGAGCGACGCAACCTGCGCCTGCCTTTGACCATCGAGGATGCGCTGGAGCGGATGGAAAACTGTAAGGCCCTGGAGAAGTACCTGGGCAAGAAATTCATCACAGGCTACGTGGCGACCAAGCGCGCCGAGCATGAAAACTTCAAACGCGTAATCAGCTCTTGGGAACGAGAGTTCCTGCTGTTCGCGGTCTGATCAACCCGGGGCCGCAGGAGCGCGGCCGCCAGCAATTGGAGAAGCACATGAGCGTCAAGAACCCGCAAACCCGTGAATGGCAAGCCTTGAGCGGCGAGCACCACTTGGCCCCTTTCAGCGACTATAAACAGTTGAAGGAGAAAGGCCCGCGCATTATTACCAAGGCCAAGGGTGTGTATTTGTGGGACAGCGAGGGCAACAAGATCCTCGATGGCATGGCCGGGCTTTGGTGTGTGGCGGTTGGCTACGGTCGTGAAGAGCTGGTGAAAGCGGCCAGCGACCAGATGCGTGAGCTGCCTTACTACAACCTGTTCTTCCAGACCGCTCACCCACCGGCACTGGAGTTGGCCAAAGCCATTTCCGCGGTTGCTCCGAAGGGTATGAGCCATGTGTTCTTCACCGGTTCCGGCTCCGAGGGTAACGACACCGTACTGCGTATGGTGCGCCATTACTGGGCGCTCAAAGGCAAGCCGCAGAAGAAGGTGATCATCGGTCGCGTTAACGGCTACCACGGTTCGACTGTCGCGGGCGCCAGCCTGGGTGGCATGGCCTTCATGCACGAGCAGGGCGACCTGCCGATTCCGGGCATCGTGCACATTCCGCAACCTTACTGGTTCGGTGAGGGCGGCGACATGACCCCGGACGAGTTTGGCGTCTGGGCGGCCGAGCAGCTGGAGAAAAAGATTCTCGAAGTGGGTGAGGACAACGTTGCGGCGTTCATTGCCGAGCCTATTCAAGGGGCCGGTGGTGTGATCATTCCGCCAGAAACCTACTGGCCCAAGGTCAAGGAAATCCTCGCCAAGTACGAGATTCTTTTCGTTGCCGACGAAGTGATCTGTGGCTTTGGTCGCACCGGTGAGTGGTTCGGTTCCGATTATTACGACCTCAAACCTGACCTGATGACAATCGCCAAGGGCCTGACTTCCGGTTACATCCCCATGGGCGGCGTTATTGTGCGTGACGAAGTGGCCCGCGTGGTCACCGAAGGCGGCGACTTCAACCACGGTTTCACCTACTCAGGCCACCCGGTGGCGGCTGCAGTAGGCCTGGAAAACCTGCGCATCCTGCGTGACGAGAAGGTCATCACGCATGTTCATGAGGAAACGGCACCGTATTTGCAAAAGCGTCTACGCGAGCTAAACGATCACCCGCTGGTGGGTGAAGTTCGTGGCTTGGGGATGCTGGGTGCGATCGAACTGGTCAAGGACAAAACGACCCGTGCGCGCTATGAAGGCAAAGGCGTGGGCATGATCTGCCGGCAGTTCTGCTTCGACAACGGGCTGATCATGCGCGCTGTAGGCGACACCATGATCATTGCGCCGCCGTTGGTGATCACGCGTGAAGAGATCGATGAGCTGGTGGAAAAGGCACGTAAATGCCTGGACCTGACCTATGAGGCGATCCAGTAAGCCTGCTGCTAGGCTAGCGTTGTGACATTAAGGGGGTTCAGGGTTGCTCTTTCCTTGAAAGAGCGCCTTGTACCTTGCCAGACTAGCGGCTGTTTCAGTCGCCTAGTGCCTGCGCCGAAGGTCCCGGTTGCTGAACAGATGGTCAATAAAAATTCTGGAGCATTACGCATGAAGAAATTGGGCAAGACGCTGTTGGCAATGTCCCTGATGGGGGCAATGGCCAGTGCTGTTCAGGCAGAAGACAAGACGCTGCACGTGTACAACTGGTCTGACTACATTGCAGCAGACACCATCGCCAAGTTCGAAAAGCAGTCGGGCATCAAGGTGGTCTACGACGTTTTCGACAGTAACGAAACGCTGGAAGCCAAGTTGCTGGCCGGTAAATCCGGTTACGACGTGGTCGTACCTTCGAACAACTTCCTGGCCAAGCAGATCAAGGCCGGGGTTTACCAGGAGCTGGACAAGTCCAAGCTGCCGAACTGGAAGAACCTCGATACGGACCTGCTCAACGCCGTTGGCAATGCCAGCGACAAGGGCAACGTGCACGCCTTCCCTTACATGTGGGGCACGATCGGCATCGGCTACAACCCGGAGAAGGTCAAGGCTGCGCTGGGCGTCGACAAGATCGATTCCTGGGACGTGGTGCTCAAGCCGGAGAACATCGCCAAGCTCAAGAGCTGCGGCGTGAGCTTCCTCGATTCGCCGACCGAGATGATTCCGGTGGCGCTGCACTACCTCGGCTACCCGACCGATTCCCAGGACAAGAAGCAGTTGGCTGAAGCCGAAGCGCTGTTCCTGAAAATCCGTCCTTCGATCGCCTACTTCCACTCCTCCAAGTACATCTCGGACCTGGCCAACGGCAACATCTGCGTCGCCGTGGGTTACTCGGGTGACCTGGAACAGTCCAAGGCGCGTGCTCATGAAGCTGGCGACAAGGTCAAGATCAGCTACGCCATTCCGAAAGAAGGCGCGGGCAGCTTCTATGACATGGTTGCGATTCCAAAGGATGCCGAGAACCTCGACGCAGCCTATCAGTTCATGAACTTCCTGATGCAGCCGGAAATCATGGCCGAGATCACCAACGCCGTACGCTTCCCGAACGGCAACAAAGCGGCAACGCCGCTGGTGGACAAGGACATCTCTGGCGATCCGAGCATTTACCCGTCGGATGAAGTGAAGGCCAAGCTGTATGCAATCAGCGACCTGCCGCCGGCTACTCAGCGGATCCTGACGCGCAGCTGGACCAAGATCAAGTCGGGCAAATAAGCCCGGTTTGACCCGCTGAGCGCTGCCCGGAAGCTCTAGGGCAGCGCTCTCGCGGGAGGTGAGGGCAAATATTTTTTGCCGGTTGGGTGTATCGAAGGTAAGTTGCGCGCCGGTTTGGTTATCCGGCAGAGCATTCTGTCGTTTAGCTCGGGCACTATTGAGAGGACCTTCCACTTGTCTATTTCTGTATTTCGCAAGGCCTTGATGGCTGGAGCGGGTCTGACGCTGGCGATCAGCGTCCAAGCGGCGCCCACGGTGCACATTTACAACTGGTCGGACTATATCGGCCAGACCACGCTGGCGGATTTTGAGAAAGAAACCGGTATCAAGCCGTTGTATGACGTGTTTGATTCCAATGAAACCCTGGAAGGCAAACTACTGGCCGGTCGTTCCGGCTATGACGTGGTCGTGCCGTCCAACCATTTCCTCGGCAAGCAGATCAAGGCGGGTGCGTTCCAGAAACTCGACAAATCGCTGCTGCCGAACTGGCAGAACCTCGATCCTGCTCTGCTCAAGCGTCTGAACAAGAACGACCCGGGCAACCAGTATGCGGTGCCTTACCTGTGGGGCACCAACGGCATTGGTTACAACGTCGACAAGGTCAAGGCCGTGCTGGGTACTGACAAGATCGACTCGTGGGCCATGCTGTTCGAGCCGGAAAACATCAAGAAGCTGTCCGCGTGCGGTGTCGCGTTCCTCGACTCCCCGGACGAGATGCTCCCGGCAGTGCTCAATTACATGGGCCTGGACCCCAACAGTACCAACCCGGCCGACTATAAAAAGGCCGAGGCCAAGCTGATGGCGGTGCGCCCTTACGTGACCTATTTCCACTCGTCCAAGTACATCTCGGACCTGGCCAACGGCGACATCTGTGTGGCTGCTGGCTTCTCCGGCGATGTATTCCAGGCCAAGTCCCGCGCTGAAGAGGCGGGCAAGGGCGTGCAGGTGGCGTATGCCATTCCCAAGGAGGGCGGCAACCTCTGGTTTGACATGCTGGCGATTCCCAAGGACGCCGGCAATCTCAAAGAGGCGCACGCTTTCATCAACTATTTGCTCAAGCCTGAGGTTATTGCCCAGGTCAGCGATTACGTCGGTTATGCCAACCCGAATCCAAAGGCTGGCGATCTGATGGACCAGAGCGTTAGAACCGACGCAGCGGTTTATCCACCGCAAGAGGTGCTGGACAAGTTGTACGTCAATGCTGAGTTGCCACCCAAGGTGCAACGTTTGATGACCCGTAGCTGGACCAAGGTCAAGTCGGGCAAATGAGTATCCAGGGCCCGTCACGGCAGGGGCGGGCTGCAAAAATTCTTGTTGGGAGTTTCACACATGGCTGTTGCCTCCGGTGCCTATAAAAAAGCCCTCGATGGCGGCCAGCAACCTAAACAGGTGCTGGTGAAAATCGATCGGGTTACAAAAAAGTTCGACGAAACGGTCGCCGTGGACGATGTGTCCCTGGAAATCCGCAAGGGCGAGATCTTCGCTCTGCTGGGTGGCTCCGGCTCGGGTAAATCCACATTGCTGCGGATGTTGGCCGGTTTCGAGCGTCCGACCGAAGGCCGCATCTTCCTTGATGGTGTCGACATCACCGATATGCCGCCTTATGAACGGCCGATCAACATGATGTTCCAGTCCTATGCGTTGTTCCCGCACATGACCGTTGCGCAGAATATCGCGTTCGGCCTGAAGCAGGACCGCATGCCGGCTGCCGAGATCGACGCCCGTGTGGCCGAGATGCTCAAGCTGGTGCACATGACCCAGTATGCCAAGCGCAAGCCGCACCAGCTTTCCGGCGGTCAGCGTCAGCGTGTGGCCCTGGCCCGCTCCTTGGCCAAACGGCCAAAACTGCTGTTGCTCGACGAGCCAATGGGCGCACTGGACAAGAAGTTGCGTTCGCAGATGCAACTGGAACTGGTGCAGATCATTGAGCGCGTGGGGGTGACCTGCGTGATGGTGACCCACGACCAGGAAGAGGCCATGACCATGGCCGAGCGCATTGCGATCATGCACCTGGGCTGGATCGCCCAGATCGGTAGCCCGATCGACGTCTACGAGACCCCGACCAGCCGCCTGGTCTGTGAGTTCATCGGCAACGTCAACCTGTTCGAAGGCGAAGTGGTGGATGACGCCGAAAGCTATGCCCTGATCTCCAGCCCCGAGCTTGAGCGCGGCATCTACGTTGGCCACGGCGTCACTACCTCGGTGGAAGACAAGCACATCACCTATGCGCTGCGCCCAGAGAAGCTGCTGGTAACCACCGAGCAACCGTCATGTGAGCACAACTGGTCGCGCGGCAAGGTTCACGATATTGCCTACCTGGGTGGCCATTCGGTGTTCTACGTCGAGTTGCCGAGCGGCAAGGTGGTGCAGTCGTTCGTTGCCAACGCCGAACGCCAAGGAACCCGGCCGACCTGGGGTGACCAGGTCTATGTGTGCTGGGAAGACGACTCCGGTGTGGTATTGCGCTCATGAAAATTCGAAAACTGAAGCGCGCTTTCCAGCGCCTGGTTCCCGAGGGGCGTCACCTGGTCATTGGTGCGCCATTCCTGTGGCTTTTCCTGTTCTTCATGCTGCCGTTCTTCATCGTTCTGAAGATCAGCTTTGCCGAAGCGGACGTCGCTATTCCGCCGTACACCGAGATCTACACCTTCGTCGAGCAGAAACTCGAACTGGTGCTGAACCTCGGCAACTACGCCATGTTGACCGACGACGAGCTGTACCTGTCGGCCTACCTGGGCTCGTTGAAGATGGCCTTCATCAGCACGCTGCTGTGCTTGTTGATCGGCTTTCCGATGGCCTACGCCATTGCCAATGCGCGCAAGGAAACCCAGACGGTCCTGCTGCTGTTGATCATGATGCCGACCTGGACCGCGATCCTGATTCGGGTCTATGCCTGGATGGGCATCCTCAGCAACAACGGTCTGCTTAACGGCTTCTTGATGACCATGGGCTTTATCGACGAGCCGTTGCAGATCCTCAACACCAACCTGGCGGTTTACATCGGTGTGGTGTACTCGTACCTGCCGTTCATGATCCTGCCGCTGTATGCCAACCTGGTGAAGCACGACCCAAGCCTGCTTGAGGCTGCTTCCGACCTGGGTTCCAGCACCTTCAACAGCTTCTGGAAAATCACCGTGCCGCTGTCCAAGAACGGGATCATCGCCGGCTGCATGCTGGTGTTCATTCCGGTGGTGGGTGAGTTCGTTATCCCAGAACTGCTCGGCGGCCCGGAAACCCTGATGATCGGTAAAGTGCTGTGGCAAGAGTTCTTCAACAACCGTGACTGGCCAGTGGCTTCGGCACTGGCGGTAGTGATGCTGGCGATCCTGATCGTACCGATCCTGCTCTTCAACCGTAGTCAGGCCAAAGAGATGGAGGGTCGGGCATGAAGCGTTTCAGTTTCTCCAAGCTGATGCTGGTAGTGGGCTTGCTGTTCATCTACCTGCCGATGCTGATCCTGGTGATCTACTCGTTCAACGCCTCCAAGCTGGTGACGGTCTGGGGCGGCTGGTCGGTGAAGTGGTACGTTGGCCTGCTCGACAACAGCCAGTTGATGGGCTCGGTGGCGCGCTCGCTGGAAATCGCCTGCTACACCGCGATTGCCGCCGTCGTCCTCGGTACCCTGGCGGCCTTCGTGCTGACACGGGTAACCCGCTTCAAGGGCCGTACCCTGTTTGGTGGCCTGGTCACTGCGCCGTTGGTCATGCCTGAGGTGATTACCGGCCTGTCGCTGCTGCTGCTGTTCGTGGCAATGGCACAGATGATCGGCTGGCCGCAGGAGCGCGGTATCCTCACCATCTGGATTGCGCACACCACCTTTTGCTCTGCCTATGTAGCGGTGGTGGTGTCGGCACGCCTGCGCGAGCTGGACCTGTCCATCGAAGAGGCTGCAATGGACCTGGGTGCGCGGCCATGGAAGGTGTTCTTCCTGATCACCATTCCGATGATCGCGCCTTCGCTGGCAGCGGGCGGCATGATGTCCTTTGCCCTGTCGCTGGACGACCTGGTATTGGCCAGCTTCGTCTCCGGCCCGGGCTCGACCACCCTGCCGATGGAAGTTTTCTCGGCTGTGCGTCTGGGCGTGAAGCCGGAAATCAACGCGGTGGCCAGCTTGATTCTGCTGTCGGTGTCGTTGGTGACCTTCCTGGTCTGGTACTTCAGCCGTCGGGCCGAAGAGCGCCGCCGTCGGGCTATCCAGCAAGCCATCGAGGAAAGTGCAGCCGACTCGTGGAAGCAGCCGGACGTGCGTCGCGCGCCGGCACCTGCTGCCGTTTCGGTGTAAGTGCAAGCAAGCGCATACGTCAGCTGGCGTATGCGCTTGCGCAATGGTGGTATCGCCGAAAAGGCCGCCCCTCACCCGGGCGGCCTTTTCTGTCTCTCTGATCTGAATCAACATTTCCTTTTGACCTACGCAATGTAGCGTCGATTCCTGCATTCCTTCGCTGGCTTCGCAAGCGGCGCTTGTAACCCTGATCTACGCTAACACTCGCATCCTCTCTTCGACTGGGTATCGCAAGGAGCTCGCATGCCGGTGTCGCGTCCAAACCTGATCGTCTGCCTGGGACTAACGTTGCTACTGGGTGCCTGTGGCGAGAAAGAAACCATTGAGTCGCAACGCCCGCGTGTTGTGGTTCAGGTTGCCGAAACCAATGATTACGCTGCCGCAGCGACGCTGACGGGCGATATCCAGGCACGTGTACAGACTGAGTTGTCGTTCCGGGTGGGCGGCCAGATCATTTCCCGCAGTGTCGATGTCGGTGACCGGGTGACGGCCAAGCAGGTGCTGGCAAGGCTTGACCCCAAGGACCTGCAGACCGCCGTCGATTCGGCCGCTGCACAGGTGTTTGCCGAGCAGGCACGTGTCACCCAGGCCAGTAAGGCGTTTGCACGGCAGCAAAAGCTGCTGCCAAAGGGCTACACCAGCCAGAGCGAATACGACACCGCCGAAGCCGCCCTGCTCAGCAGCCGCAGCGCACTGAAGGCTGCCGAGGCGCAGTTGGCCAGTGCTCGTGAGCAGTTGAGTTATGCCGCACTTGTAGCCGATACCGCAGGCGTCATCACCGCGGGTCAGGCCGAAGTCGGGCAGGTGGTTCAAGCGACAATGCCCATTTTCAGCCTGGCTGCCGATGGCCCGCGCGACGCGGTGTTCAACGTGTATGAGTCGCTGTCGGTTGACCCACGTAATGACCGGCGTGTGACCGTTCGTATGGTCGATAACCCGCAGGTGCAGGCCTCGGGGCGGGTGCGTGAGGTTAACCCGACCGTCTCGGCGCAGAGCGGTACTGTGCAGGTAAAAGTCGGGCTGGACTCGACTCCCAAGGGCATGGAGCTGGGCTCCGTGGTCAGTGCCAGCGTGAATGCTGCGGGTAAAACAAGTGTCGAGCTGCCTTGGGCGGCCTTGACCAAGGCGCTGCATGATCCAGCTGTCTGGGTGGTCGACAAGGACGGCAAGGTCAACTTGCAGTTGGTGACCGTCAGCCGCTACCTGACCGGCAAGGTGGTGATCGCGGAGGGGCTGAAGGGCGGCGAGACGGTGGTCGTGGCCGGTGGCCAGACCTTGCACCCTGGTGCAGTGGTCGAGGTGGTTCCGGCAAGTGCTGAAGGGGTGGCGCCATGAAATCTGTTGCGATCCTTATCAGCACCTGCCTGTGCCTGGTTGCCTGCACCGAGGAACACAGTGAGGAGCCTGTGCGCCCTGTACTGACGTTGCGGGTCACGACACAGGACACTCAACAATGGGGGCGCTATGCCGGGAGCATCCAGGCCCGCTATGAAACCAACCTGGGTTTTCGGGTGGGTGGACGAATCGCTCAGCGTCATGTGGATGTTGGCACCGAGGTGGCCAAGGATGCCTTGCTGGCGACGCTTGACCCGACCGATCAGCGTAACCAGTTGCGTGCCGCCGAGGGTGACCTCGCCAAGATCCAGGCCCAATTGATCAATGCCCAGGCCAATGCCCGACGCCAGCAGCAGTTGTACGACCGGGGGGCCGGCGCGCTGGCCCAGTTGGATATTGCCCAGACCAACCTGAAGACCACCAAGGCTGCCCTGGACCAGGCCAGTGCGGCGTTCAGGCAGGCGCGTGACCAGCTCGGCTACACCGAGCTGCACACCGACCATGGGGGCGTTGTGACGGCCTGGCAAGCCGAAGCCGGACAGACCGTTACCGCCGGCCAACCCGTGGTCACCTTGGCCCGTCCTGACGTCAAGGAGGCGGTCATCGACCTGCCGACAACACTGGCTGAACAGTTGCCCAAGGGCTTGCGCTTTCATGTCGAGGCGCAGCTTGACCCCAGTACCCAAACGTCCGCTTCGCTGCGTGAGCTTGAGCCGCAGGCCGATGCGGCGACCCGAACCCGTCGCGCCCGTCTGACCCTGGCCGAGGCGCCGATCGGCTTCCGTCTGGGGACGGCGATCAGTGTCTCCCTGAGTTCGGCCGTGGCGCCACGTGTGGAGCTACCCGTCAGCGCTGTGCAAGAGGCTGACGGCCAGAGCCGGGTATGGGTGGTCGACGAGCAGCAGCAGACCGTCTCGCCCCGTGAGGTCAAGGTACTTGAGCGTAACGACGATAGGGTCGCGTTGGCCTCGGGGGTGCAGGTTGGTGAGCGAGTGGTCAGTGCCGGGGTACACAGCCTGAAGCCGGGGCAAAAGGTCAAACTTGATGAGGTGGGCCCATGAAAGGGAGCTTCAACCTGTCCGAATGGGCGCTCAAACACCAGTCGTTCGTCTGGTACCTGATGTTCGTATCCCTGTTGATGGGCGTGTTCTCCTACCTGAACCTGGGCCGGGAAGAAGACCCTTCCTTTGCCATCAAGACCATGGTCATCCAGACCAGTTGGCCGGGTGCGACCCAGGATGAGACCCTCAATCAGATCACTGACCGGATCGAAAAGAAGCTCGAAGAACTGGACTCTCTCGATTATGTGAAAAGTTACACCCGCCCGGGTGAGTCGACGGTGTACGTCAACCTGCTCGACACCACCAAGGCCGAGGACATCCCGGATATCTGGTACCAGGTTCGCAAGAAGATCCAGGACATCAAGGCCGATTTTCCCAAGGGGGTTCAGGGGCCGGGTTTCAACGACGAGTTTGGCGACGTGTATGGCTCCATCTACGCCTTTACTGCTGATGGGCTGACCATGCGGCAGTTGCGCGACTATGTCGAGCAAGTGCGTGCCGAGATTCGTGCGGTACCGAATCTGGGCAAGGTGTTGATGATCGGCGCGCAGGACGAAGTGCTTTACCTGAATTTCTCCACCCGCAAGATGGCCGCATTGGGCATAGACCGGCGTCAGGTATTGCAGGCTCTGCAAGCGCAGAACGCTGTAACGCCTGCAGGCATCATCGAGGCGGGGCCTGAGCGGATTTCGGTGCGCACCACAGGCCAGTTTGCCTCCGAGAAAGACCTGGAACAGGTGAGCCTGCGTCTCAACGATCGCTTTTACCGGTTGGCTGACATTGCCGATATCAGCCGCGGTTACGTCGACCCGCCGACGCCGATGTTCCGCTTCAATGGTCAGACGGCGATTGGCCTGGGCGTCGGTATGAAGTCCGGCGGTAACATGCAGGTATTCGGTGAGGCCCTGCACAAGAAGATGGAGGAAGTGATCGCCGACCTGCCGGTGGGCGTCGGGGTACATACCGTCTCGGATCAGGCGGTGGTGGTCGAAGAAGCCGTTGGTGGTTTTACCAGTGCGCTGTTCGAGGCGGTGGTGATCGTGCTGGTGGTGAGTTTCATCAGCCTTGGCATCCGTGCCGGGTTGGTGGTGGCGTGTTCGATCCCGCTGGTATTGGCCATGGTCTTCGTGTTCATGGAGTACAGCGGTATCACCATGCAGCGGATCTCTCTGGGGGCGTTGATCATTGCTCTGGGGTTGTTGGTTGACGATGCCATGATTACCGTCGAGGTGATGGTCACCCGCCTGGAAATGGGCGAGACCAAAGAGCAAGCGGCGACCTTCGCCTACACCTCGACGGCGTTCCCGATGTTGACCGGCACGCTGGTGACGGTTGCCGGTTTCGTGCCCATTGGCCTTAACGCCAGCTCGGCGGGTGAGTACACCTATACCTTGTTTGCGGTGATTGCCGCATCCCTGCTGGTGTCATGGGTGGTTGCCGTGCTGTTTGCCCCGGTGCTGGGTGTGCATATCCTCAATGCCAAGGTGAAGGCCCACGACAAGAAAGCCGGGCGCTTTGACAAGGCGTTCCAGAACGGTTTGCTTTGGTGCATGCGCCATCATTGGCTAACGATCATTGCCACGGTGCTGCTGTTTGCGCTGTCGTTGTTCGCCATGCGATTCGTGCAGAACCAGTTCTTTCCGGCCTCGGACCGCCCTGAGTTTCTTATCGACTTCAACCTGCCGCAGAATGCCTCGATCGAAGAGACCCGAAAGGCGGTTGACCGCTTTGAAGCAACGCTCAAGGGTGATCCGGATATCGTTCACTGGAGCAGTTACATTGGCCAGGGCGCGATCCGTTTCTACTTGCCGCTGGACCAACAACTGGTCAACCCCTACTTTGCCCAGTTTGTCATTGTCAGCAAGGGCTTTGAGGAGCGAGGGGCGTTGATGGCCCGCTTGCGGGAACGGCTGAAAACCGATTTCGTCGGCATCAGTACCTACCTCCAGTCGCTTGAGATGGGGCCACCTGTGGGCTGGCCGATCCAGTACCGGGTCAGTGGTTCGGACATCGATCAGGTTCGGCGGCATGCCATCGGGCTGGCGACCTTGCTTGATAGCAACCCGAACATCGGCGAGATCATTTACGACTGGAACGAACCGGGCAAGGTCATGCGTATCGACATTGCTCAGGACAAGGCCCGGCAGTTGGGGCTGTCTTCCGAAGATGTTGCCAGCATCATGAATGGTATTGTCAGCGGTGCGGCGGTGACACAGGTGCGTGACAACATCTACCTGATCGACGTGATCTCCCGCGCCGATGACAATGAGCGCGCCTCGCCACAGACCCTGCAGAACCTGCAGATCCTCAGCCCTAATGGCACCTCGATCCCACTGCTGGCGTTCGCGACCGTGCGCTATGAGCTGGAGCAGCCGCTGGTCTGGCGTCGCGACCGCAAACCGACCATTACCGTGAAGGCAGCGGTCAGCAGTGAGATTCAGCCCACCGATCTGGTCAAGCAGCTCAAGCCGCAGATCGATGAATTCGCCGGCAAGTTGCCAGCGGGCTATCAGGTGGCCACCGGCGGTACGGTGGAGTCCAGCGCCAAGGCCCAGGCGCCAATTGCCAAGGTTGTGCCACTGATGCTGTTCCTGATGGCGACCTTTCTGATGATCCAGCTGCACAGCGTGCAGAAGCTCTTCCTGGTCGTCAGCGTCGCCCCGTTGGGGTTGATTGGCGTGGTGCTGGCGTTGGTGCCGACCGGTACGCCGATGGGCTTCGTGGCGATCCTGGGGATCTTGGCGTTGATCGGTATCATCATCCGTAACTCGGTGATTTTGGTGACGCAGATTGATGAGTATGAAGCCCAAGGCTATGGCCCGTGGGAGGCCGTCATGCAGGCGACCGATCACCGACGTCGGCCGATCCTGCTGACGGCCGCCGCGGCGAGTCTGGGCATGCTCCCGATTGCGCGAGAAGTGTTCTGGGGGCCGATGGCCTACGCGATGATCGGCGGGATCATCATCGCAACCTTGCTGACGTTGCTGTTCCTGCCGGCGCTGTATGTGGCCTGGTTCAAGATCAAGGAGCCGAAACACGCTTGACTGTACGGAGGTGCGGCGCGCGTGGCAGGTACAGTAGTACGCGGCGACTGTATCTCGGGCAAGCCCGCTCCCACAGGGGGTCAGCGTTTGTTCAGGCCCTTGGCCAGGCGGTCGCCGCCCAACTGGATCAGTGCCACCAGCACCACCAGCATGACGATGACGGTCAGCATGATCTGGCTGTCGAAACGCTGGTAGCCGTAACGGTAGGCGATGTCGCCCAGGCCGCCCGCGCCGATGGCCCCGGCCATCGCCGAGGAGTTGATCATGGTGACCAGGGTGATGGTAAAACCGCCGACGATGCCGGGCAGGGCTTCAGGCAACAGTACATGCCAGACAATGTGCCAGCGTCGGCAACCCATCGCCTGCGCCGCCTCGATCAAACCATGATCGACCTCGCGCAGGCTCACCTCGGCGATCCGTGCGAAGAAGGGGGTTGCGGCAATGGTCAGCGGTACCACTGCTGCCCAAACGCCGTAGGTGGTGCCGACGATCAGGCGGGTGAAGGGGATCAACGCCACCATCAGAATCAGAAACGGTATCGAGCGGAACAGGTTGACGAAGGCGCCGAGCACCCGGTTGACGGTCGGTGCCTCGAAGATCCCACCCTTGCCGCTGGTGACCAGAATCACCGCCAACGGGATGCCGGCAAGCAGGGCGATCAGCGAAGACACACCCACCATCAGCAAGGTATCGAGTACACCCTGTAGCAGACGATCAAACCACATATCCGAGTACCTCCACCTGTGCGGCCCAGCCTTGGGCGCGTTCGATCACGTTGTCGTGGCTATGCGGTGATTGCTCCACCGAAATCACCAACTGGCCCAGGGGCCTTCCCTGAATCGACTCAATGCCACCCTGCAAGAGGCTGACCCGGCCACCCAGCGCACTGAACAGTGTCGACAACTGCGGTGCATGCTTGTCCCGGCCACTGACCCGCAGGCGCAGTACCAGCGCCGCCTCAGGGCCGGGTGCTTGTGCCTGGAGGCGGGCTTGCAGGTGCGCGGGGAGGGCCGGTTGCAGTGGCGCCAGCAAGGTCTTGCTGACGTCGTGCTGTGGCTCGCCAAACACTTGCCAGACGGCGCCCTGCTCGACGACATGGCCCCTTTCCAGCACCACCACGCGGTGGCAGATCTCGCGGATCACGGCCATCTCATGGGTAATCAGCACGATGGTCAGGCCCAGGCGCTGGTTGATATCGCGCAGCAGGCCAAGGATCGACTCGGTGGTCTCCGGGTCCAGTGCCGAGGTTGCTTCGTCGCAGAGCAGGATTTCGGGGTCATGGACCAGCGCCCGGGCAATGCCGACGCGCTGCTTTTGCCCACCGGACAACTGTGCCGGATAGACATGGTGTTTTTCCTGCAAACCGACCAGCTCCAGCAACGCAGCGACCTTGCGCTGGCGTTGATCCTTTGGCACGCCGGCTACCTTCAGCGGCAGCTCGACGTTCTGCCAGACGGTTTTGGCCGACATCAGGTTGAAGTGCTGGAAGATCATGCCGATGCGACGACGCAGGTTCACCAGACGGTCTTCGTCGAACTCACCGATGTCGACCTGGTCGATCAGTACCCGCCCGCTGCTCGGTTGCTCCAGGCGATTGATGGTGCGGATCAGCGACGACTTGCCCGCGCCGCTGCGGCCGATGATGCCGAAGATCTCGCCACGCTGGATGTTCAGGTCGATGCCCGACAGCGCCGGGGCGGCTTGCCCCGGGTAGGTCTTGTTCAGGCCGATGAAACGGATATGGGCTGTGCTCAGCTCCGGGTGCAGGGCCCTTTGCTGAGCGTTTTGAGGCGGCGCGAACGGTTGCGCGTCCAGCGCCAGGCGGGCGTTGGCGGCACTCATCTCAACGCTCCCAGCCAGGCTGATAGAGCTTGCCGTAGGCCTTGTCCAATGCGTTATGAACGACCGGCGAGTGCTGGTAGATATCAATGAACCTGGCCAGGCGCGGGTCATCTTTGCTCTGTGGTTTGATCACGAATTGAATCACGTATTCCTTGTGATCCAGGCCGTCGAACAGCAACGCGGAGTTGGCATCGAAGGTGTTTGCCAGGCGAATGTAGTGCGGATAACCCTGCACCAGGTCGGCATCATCGTAAGCCCGTACCAGTTGCACCGCTTCGACCTGAAGAATCTTCAGCTTCTTCGGGTTGGCGACGATGTCATCTTCAGTCGCCTTGTAGCCGACACCTGGCTTGAGGGTGATCAAGCCTGCCTTGGCCAGCAACTGCAGGCCGCGTCCGCTGTTGATCGGGTCGTTGGCAATCGCGACGCTGGCGCCTTCAGGCAGTTCGTCGAGGCTTTTGTAGCGCTTCGAGTACAGCCCCACGTTGTTGATGATCCCGGGTGCATACGGCACCAGGTCGAAACCCGCCGCGTGCTTGGCGTTTTCCAGGAACGGGACATGTTGGTAATAGTTAACGTCGATGTCACCGTTGGCGAGGCTGACGTTCGGTGCGATCCAGTCGCTGAACTCGATCAGTTCCACCTTGAGCCCCTGTTTCTTGGCTTCGCTGACGGCGGCTTCCAACGGCGGAGCGAAGGCCGCAGTGGTGCCGACTTTCAGCGGGGCGTCGTTTGCCTGTGCCGCACCAAACAGGCCGAGGGTCAGGGCGATGGCCGCAACAGGGCGGGCCAGAACGGTCTTAAGCATGCTGTAGCGCTCCAATTGGTTGGACGGTTGTTTCAGAAGGGCTGCGGTAGCTGGCCCCGGTGTGCTGGTCAGGCAGTCGGGCGCTGCCGCCAAAGAGTTTTTCCCGCAGGCTGCCGTCGTCGTAGGCGGTTTTGTACGAGCCACGGCATTGCAGCTCGGGTATGACCAGGTCGATGAAGTCGACATAGCTTTCCGGGGTGACCGTGCGCGCCAGGTTGAAACCGTCCAGGCCGGTTTCGTCGATCCAGGCTTCCAGCTCATCGGCAACCTGGGTTGGTGAGCCGACCAGGGTGATGTAGCGCCCGCCGAGGGCGTGTTGCTCGAGCAGCTTGCGGCGGGTCCAGTCGTTGTTCTGCAGGTTTTTCGTGGCCGACTGGATGGCGTTGTTTTTTTCGTACTGGATCGGTTCGTCCAAGTCGTACTTGGCAAAGTCGATTCCGGTTGAGCTGGCAAAGTGCGCAACCCCGGCTTCGGCGCTGGCGTAGCGCAGGTACTCAGCCTGCTTGGCCCGTGCTTTCTGCTCGCTCTCGGCAACGATGACCGTCAGGCCCATGAACACCTTGATCGACCGCGGGTCGCGCCCGGCGGCGACCGCTGCGGCCCGCACCTTGTCGACCTGGGCCCGCGTCGCGGCTTTGTTCTGGCCACTGATGAACACGCACTCGGCGTGCTGCCCGGCAAAGCTCAGGCCGCGTTCGGAACTACCGGCCTGGAACAGCACCGGGGTCCGTTGCGGAGAGGGCTCGCAGAGGTGATAGCCCTCGACGCGATAGAACTCGCCGTGGTGCTGCACCTTGTGCACTTTGTCTGGCCGGGCATAGACCCGTTGCTGTGGATCGTTGACCACCGCATCGTCTTCCCAACTGCCCTCCCAGAGCTTGTAGAGCACCTGCAGGTACTCATCGGCCTGGTCGTAGCGGCGGTCATGCTCCGGTTGGGCGTCCAGGCCCATGGCTTTTGCCGCGCTGTCGAGGTAGCCGGTGACAATGTTCCAGCCAACCCGGCCGCGGCTCAGGTGGTCGAGCGTGGAGAGCCGTCGAGCAAACAGGTAGGGGGGCTCGTAGGTCAGGTTGGCCGTCAGGCCAAAGCCCAGGTTACGGGTCACTGCGGCCATGGCGGACACCAGCAGCAGCGGGTCATTGACCGGCAACTGGATGGCCTCCTTGAGCGTGACGTCCAGCGATTGCTGGTACACGTCATAGACGCCAACGATGTCAGCGATGAATAGCCCGTCGAACAGTCCGCGCTCAAGCAGTTTGGCCAGGTCGGTCCAGTACTCCAGTGTGTTGAACTGGGTGGAGGTATCCCGTGGGTGTGTCCACAGCCCATGGTTGATGTGCCCGATGCAGTTCATGTTGAAGGCATTGAGCAGGATCTTTTTCTTCGCCATCAGATGGTCCCCCGCAGTGGTGGGTTTTCATCGTTGAGGTAGTAGTTGCCGATGGCGTGGTACTTCCAGCGCACCGGATCGTGCAGGGTATGGGTGCGGGCGTTGCGCCAGTGCCGGTCAAGGCCATGTTCGGCCAGTGTGGCCTGGCTGCCTGCCAGCTCAAACAAGGTGCTGCCGGCGGCCAGCGAGATTTCGGTGCTGATGGCTCGTGCTTCGGCAACTGCAATGGAGGCGGCGGCAACGGTGTCGGCATTGGTTTCGGCCTGCGCCCTGTCGAGGTATTCACCCGCGCGCTCGAGCAGTGCCTCGGCGGCGTGCAGACGAATTGCCAGGTGCCCGAAGGCCTTCAGGCTCAACGGGTCGTCGGTGGCTTTTTCGATACCCGAGTCGATCCAGGGCCGTGTGCGTGTACGCACGAACTGCAGGGCATCTTCGTAAGCGGCGCGGGCGATGCCCGTGTCGATCGCAGCGTGGAGAATCTGCGCCAGTGGCCCGACGGGTGTTGGCCGCTCGAAGGCGCTTTGAAACGGCACGATATCGTCGGCCGCTACCTGCACGTTGTCGAACACCACCGAACCACTGCCGGTAGTGCGTTGGCCGAAACCACTCCAGTCGTCGATGACATTCAGGCCCGGGCTGTTGGCTGGAACGAAGGCCAGGTGCTGTTCACCGTGCTCGTCGACCACCGAGGTCGGAATTCGTTGAGCATACAGCGCACCGGTGGCGTAGAACTTGCGGCCATTGATGCGCCAGTGTTCGCCTTCACGGCTTAGTGCGGTGGTGCGGTCATGGGCGGTTTTGGTGCCCAACTCAGCCAGGGCATTGCCGAAGCGCAGGCCTGCGAGTACCTCGGCATACAGGCGCTGCTGTTGCTCAGGGCTGCCGTTGACGCGCAGCACTTCCAGTGCATAGAAGTGGTTCTGCGGGATCTGGCCGAGCGACGCGTCGGCCTGGGCAATACGGCTGATAACCTTGGCCAGGGTGACGTTGGACACCCCGGCACCACCGTAGGCTTTCGGGACCGTGATACCCCATAGGCCAGAGCGCGAGAACAACGCCAGTTCGGCATGCGGCAACTGCCGCTCGCGGTCGCGCAGGATGCTGTCCTGACGCAATTGTTGGGCGATATCCTCGGCGATCTGCAAGGCCTGGGCATCAGTGTGGATAACCGCAACGCTGGCGTGCGGTGGTGACAAAAGGCTCATAGAGGCTCCAGTGGTCTGGTCAGATCCAGGAATGCCGGGCAGGCAGGGTACCGTTGAGGTAATAGGCGCCGACGGCGTGGTATTTCCAGCGCACCGGGTCATGCAGGGTATGCACACGGGCATTGCGCCAATGCCGGTCGAGGTTGAACTCGGTCAGGCTGGCCCGGCTACCGGAGAGCTCGAAGAGTTTCTCGCTGGCCTGCAGGGAAATTTCCGTGGTCAACACCTTGGCCTCGGCCACGGCGATGGAGGCCCGAGCGGCCGCCTCGGCGTCAATCGGTGCGGCACTCACTGCATCCAGCACGCGGGCGGCCTTGCTCAGCAGCGCCTGGGCCGCGTGCAGTTCAAGCTGCAGGCGACCAATGTCGGCGATCACGTAGGGGTCGTCGCTTGCGCGTTCGACCTTGGCATCGATCCATGGGCGAGCACGTTCGCGCACAAAGGCGATGGTGTCGGCGAGCGCCGCTTCGGCGATCCCGGCATCGATGGCGGCCTGGATCAATTGCGAGACGGCGCCCTGAATATTCGGGCTTTCACCGATCCGCCAGTTATCGACGACCAGCTCCGCGTCGACCGGAACCTTGTCCAGCAGGACGGTGCCGCTGGCGGTGGTGCGTTGGCCGAAGCCAGACCAGTCATCGACAATGCGCAGCCCCGGGCTGCCCCGGCGTACAAACGCCATGACCTGACGGCCTTCATCATTCAGCGCTTTGACCGCGACCCAATGGGCGTACAGGGCGCCGGTCGAGTAGAACTTCTGCCCGCTGATAACGTAACCGTCGCCTTGGCGGGTAATGCGCGCCTTGAGCTCCAGGGTGTTCTTGGTGCCGCGCTCCGGGCCGGCATTGCCGATGCGCCAGCCATTCAGCACGCTGGTGAACAGCAGGGCTTTCTGCGGCTCGGTTGCTGCGCCTTGCAGCAGTTGCAGGATGCCGACCTGATTTTGCGGGATCTGCCCGAGCGCAGGGTCGGCGGCGCTGATGATGCGAAACACCTCGGCCACGGTCTGAAACGAGACCTGCGGGCCACCATAGGCCCGGGGGATCGTGATACTGCCCAGGCCGCTGTGGGTGAAAAGTTCGATTTCACTCCAGGGCAGCTTGCGTTGCTGATCGCGTTTGGCTGCCTGGGTGCGGGCGACTGCGGCCAGTTCGTGGGCTGCCTGCAAGGCTTCGGCGTCAGTGCGCAGAACCTTGGCCGGCAAGAGTAATGGGGCGCTGTCCAGGTCGCTGTGGACTGTGGTGATTGCCAGACTGGACATTTCAGTACCGCTCCTTGGCTGCACTCAATGCCCTGGCGTTACGCACTGGGGTGATTGTGTTCCTGACCATACCTACCTCACTGATGGGAAAGTCGCCGCGGGTGCGGCGACGGAACAAGCGTGGGTCCGGTGGTCCGGTTTATATACCTTAATTGTTTGTAAAAATTAAATGAACGAACTTTTGGGAATATACATAGAAGGGAGGTCAGGGGCGGCTGTTGTAAACCTTCACCTGCAGGGGAGCCGCCCATTGCGAGCTGTTACCCACGCGGTCAAGGACGCAGTAACTGATGTCGAGAAAGTCGTCCGCTCCGGCTTCGATGACCAGCGCCCTGGGGATTTCGCCATGCACGGCGAGGCCGATAGCGTCAGCGCCGAGTGCAGGCAGGTCGAGGCGCACGTCACCCCAGCGAAGGGTGATTTCATCGCCTTCGGCCATGTTCAGGTAAGGGGCGATGCGAAAGGGCAGCGTCGGCCCCAGGCGCTGCAGGTCGAGACCATGGCGAACAACCGCAGGGGCCAGGCTCAGCGGGGCAAGTGCCGGGTTTTCGGTGGTCTCGCACAGGGTCTCACCACCAGGGCAGGCCAGTTTGATGAGCACCTGCAGTGACGGTGACTTTACAGGCCGGCACCCGGGCTTGAGCAGGCGATAGTGCACGCGGTTCGCGCCTGGGCGCAGCAGCGTGCGGGGTACCTGGAAACTGATGTGCTGGTCGAGGTCGTTGGCCGAAAGCTGGTGTGCGGCAACGAAGCAACTGCCCCAGAACAGTTCCAGCACGTCACCCGTTTGCATGGCCGCATTGGTGTGGATGCAGGCACGCAGGTTGCTGGCAGCGGCCAGGCCAATGCCCTCATGGGCAACGTCGGGGAGGGCAGGAGGGGGCAGTTCAGTTCCTTTGGCTGCACAGTGCATGGTGATGTTCCCGTACGAAGTAAATGAGTGGTCGAGGACGACGTTGCTCAGGTTTATTGGCGAGTACGGGAAGCGAGTCAAGGCATGCGGGCGCCGCCTTGGGCTGGGTGCAGGATCTTCGGAGACGTCCTACTTCGAGGGGGAAACCAGGGTGTTCGTCGGGTGCAAAAGTCGTCGTCCTGGCTCAGGGCTGCGAGGCGTGCATACCGAGGAACTTGCCAAGGAATTGCCGGGTGCGTTCTTCCCTGGGATTGGCAAAGAGTGCCTTGGCTTCACCCTGCTCGACGATGACCCCCTTGTCGAAAAAAATCACCCGATTGGCGACGTCGCGGGCAAAGCCCATTTCGTGGGTGACGATGATCATCGTGCGCTTTTCTTCGGCCAGGCTGCGGATGGTGGCCAGCACTTCGCCAACCAGTTCCGGGTCGAGGGCCGAGGTCGGCTCGTCGAACAGAATCACTTCGGGCTCCATGGCCAGTGCCCGAGCAATGGCTACCCGCTGTTGCTGGCCGCCGGACAAGCGTCTCGGATAAGCATTTTCCTTGTCGCCCAGACCGACTTTCTGCAACAAGGCACGGCCCAGGGTGATGGCCGCATTGCGTGGGGTTTTCTTGACCACGATGGGGCCTTCGATAACGTTTTCCAGCGCCGTGCGGTGGGGAAACAGGTTGAAGTTCTGGAACACGAAACCGACGTGCTGGCGCAGCTGGCGGATCAGGCCCTGTTGCTGTTTCAGCGGACGGTTGCCGTCAATCTCGATGTCGCCGACGCGAATTCGACCGCTGCTGGGGGTTTCCAGCAGGTTCAGGCAGCGCAGGAAGGTGGTCTTGCCCGAGCCGCTGGGGCCGATGATGGCAATCACTTCACCGGCGTTGACGGTGAGGTTGATACCGGCCAGTACGGTCTGGCCGTTGAACTGCTTGGTCAGGTGCTCTACGACGATCATGCGCTCAGGACTCCAGGTCGTGCCGGTTGACCCGCGCTTCAAGGCGGTGCTGCAGGTGGGCGAGGAGGCTGGACAGTACCCAGTAGATCAGTGCTGCCGCCAGGTACAGGGTGAACACCTCGAAGGTGCGTGCGGTAATCAACTGCGCCTGACGAAACAGCTCCGGCACCTGGATGGTCGCGGCCAGCGCCGTGTCCTTGACCAGGGAGATGAAGCTATTGCCCAGTGGTGGCAAGGCGGTGCGCGCCGCCTGTGGCAGGATCGCTCGGCGCATGGCCTGGCTGCGGGTCATGCCGATGCTGGCGGCGGCTTCCCATTGGCCGCGGTCGATGGAGCTGATGGCCGCCCGCAGGATTTCGCAGGCATAGGCGGCCATGTTCAGCGACAAGCCGATCAGTGCCGCCGGCAGTGGGTCGAGTTCCAGGCCCAGTTGCGGCAGGCCGTAATAGATCACGAACAGTTGGACCAGCAGCGGTGTGCCGCGAAAGAACGACACGTAGACGCGGGCAGTCCAGCTAAGCACTTTCAGCGATGACAGCCGCATCAGCGCCAGGCCGAACCCCAGCAGCAAGCCGAAGAACATGCCGCCCAGGCTCAGGCCTACGGTGAAGTACGCGCCCTTGAGCAGAAAGGGCGCGGAATCCAGCGCCAGCTGGAGGCTGTCGGCAATCATTTTGTGACGTCAGCGTTGAACCATTTCTGCGACAGCTTGGCCAGGGTGCCGTTGGCCCGAAGCGTGTCGATGGCCTTGTTGATCGCCTCAAGCAGTTCTGGCTCACCTTTGCGCAATGCAACACCGGATTCCTGGCGGGAGAAGGCTTCGCCGGTGACGGCGGTGTCCTTGGCCTTGGCGACCAGCTCGAATGCGGCCAGGCGGTCTACCAGAATGGCGTCGATACGGCCGACCCGCAGGTCCTGGTATTTGGTGGGGTCGTCGTCGTAGGTCTTGATGATGGCTTTCGGTACGTTGTCCTTGAGCCATTGCTCGTAGTTGGTACCCAGGCCTACACCGACTTTCTTGCCGGCCAGATCGGCGGCGGTCTTGATGCTGCCTTCGTTCTTTTTCAGGGTCAGGGCCTGAATGCCGGAGATGGTGTACGGGGTCGAGAAGTCGTACTTCTTCTTGCGCTCCTCGGAGATGGTCACCTGGTTGATCACCACGTCCAGGCGCTTGGACTCAAGGGCCGCGAGGATGCCGTCCCACTTGGTTGGCTGCAGCTTGGCTTTTACCCCAAGCTCCTTGGCCAGGGCTTCGGAGAAGTCCACTTCAAAGCCGGCGAGCTTGCCGTCGTTGTCGACGAAACTGAACGGTGGGTAGGTGCCTTCCAGGCCGACCTTGAGTGTGCCGCTGTCCTTGATCTGTTGCAGTTGCTCCCCGGCGATGGCCTGGCCCAGCAGGCTGGCACCGAGTAGCAGGCCCAGACTGGCACCGAGAACCGTTTCGTCAGAACGGAAATCTTCATGGCTAGCCCCTCTGTTGTTATGGGTGTGGCGGTGACTATAGGGGTGGCACTAATAGATCATTAAATAATATTAATTTGTTTATTTATTCCTTTAAATTCTATTTGGATGCCACCCGTTCATGGGTTCCAGACTTCAGGGTAGGCGAATAACGCCGGTGCCCCACCGGTGTGCAGAAAAATCAGCGGGCCGGCCTCGAAACGCTGGCGGGTAATACCGTCAAGCAGGCCTGCCATGGCCTTGCCGGTGTAGACCGGGTCGAGCAGCAGGCCCTCGTGGCTGGCCAGTTCGCGTATCGCCGCGAGTGTGCCTGCGTTTGGTTCGCCATAGCGTGGGGCGAAGTATTCATCCCAGAGGGTGACCTTGAAGCGCTCCGGCAGTTGCACACCGAGCAGCTCGGCAGTGCGCTCGGCGAGCCCTTGTACCTTGGGTCGCTGGGCTTCGTCGGTACGCGACACGGTGACGCCGATGACCGGCAATTGCGGCAGCACCGAGGCCAATCCCAGGGCCAGGCCGCTGTGGGTGCCGGCACTGCCAGAGGCCAGCACCACCCCGGCAAAGGTTTCGCCGCTGTGCTGGATCTGCGCGGCCAGTTCCAGGCCTGCGCGCACATAGCCCAGGGCGCCGAGGGCATTGGAGCCGCCGATGGGTACCTGATAGGGTTTGCGGCCACTGGCATGCAGGCGCACCGCCAAGGACTGCAACTGCTCATCGGCGTTATCGAGGTTGTCGACCATCTCGACCTTGGCCCCGAACAGGTCCAGCAACAGGCGGTTGCCGTTGCCCAGGTAACTGGCTGAATCGGTACCGATGGGGTTTTCCAGCAGGGCGACACAGCCCAGCCCCAGGCGTGCGGCCAGGGCAGCGGTCTGGCGCACGTGGTTGGACTGGATCGCGCCCGCGGTGATCAGGGTGTCGGCACCTTTGGCCAGGGCATCGGCGGCCAGGTATTCAAGCTTGCGCAGTTTGTTGCCACCGAATGCCAGCGGCGTCAGGTCATCGCGTTTGACGTAGATGTCGCGGCCTGCCCACGTGGACAGCCGCTCGAGTTTTTCCAGTGGCGTGGGCCCGCTCAGCAGTTCAAGGCGGTTGAAGCGAGCGAGCTGGCGTTCGAGTTCGGTCATGGGAAGTTGTGCCTGACAAAAAATCGAGTATAGGCAGCCGCTGGCGTTCGGCGAATAGCTCGGCTTATGCCCCCGGTATAGCGGATTGGAATAAAGGGTTATTTTTTCCAGCGACGCCAATTGCCGTAAAGTGGTCAGCTATCAGGCGAGCATTCCAATCCAGCAGCTGCCGCGTGGCAGGAGAGCAACCGTGAGCGAGAACGCGCAAACAGGGCAATGGCAATTGCAGGGTATCGTCGGCCAGCTACGTGCTGCCCGTGATCAGTGGCGCAGCCGCAATGGCCGCAGCAGTGGGGAGCAGGGCGGGCGCGAATTACCCTCGCGTGAAGCCATGCGGCAGATCCTTGAGCAGTTGTGTGGCGCGTTGTTCCCGATGCGCCTGGGCCCGGTCGACCTGCGTGAAGAGAGCGAAGACTTTTACGTGGGGCATACCCTCGACACAGCCCTGACCGCGCTGCTCGCGCAGGCCCGTCTGGAGCTGCGCTATGTTGCGCGTCAGGGCAAGGCGGACCCGGCACAGGTCGATGCTACCGCCTTGCGTCTGATCCAGGATTTCGCCGCGGCCTTGCCCGGCCTGCGCAGCCTGCTCGACACCGACGTGTTGGCGGCGTACCACGGCGATCCGGCGGCCCGCAGTGTCGATGAAGTCCTGCTGTGCTACCCCGGTATCCTTGCAGTGATTCATCACCGTTTGGCGCACCACCTGTACCGTGCAGGCTTGCCGCTGCTGGCGCGGATCAGCTCGGAAATCGCCCACTCGGCCACGGGTATCGACATCCACCCCGGTGCGCAGATCGGCCCGAGCTTCTTCATCGATCACGGTACCGGTGTGGTCATCGGTGAAACCGCAATCATCGGTGAGCGGGTACGGATCTATCAGGCCGTGACCCTGGGTGCCAAACGCTTCCCGGCCGACGAGTCAGGCCAACTGCAAAAGGGCCAGCCGCGCCACCCGATCGTCGAGGACGATGTGGTGATCTATGCCGGCGCCACCATCCTTGGCCGAATCACCATCGGCAAGGGCTCGACCATTGGCGGCAACGTCTGGTTGACCCGCAGCGTGGCACCGGGCAGCAACCTGACCCAGGCCAATCTGCAGCATGATGACGGGACGCAGAAGTAGGCGGGCTTCCAGGCCGGTTGGGTCGCATCTGAGCGCCATCCATGTTTAACTTGAACGCTCGTTCAAGTTAAACGGTGGTCCGCTGCCGGTGTTCAACAGGAGGAAACCCTTTGCTGAACCCGTTCAATCCAACCCTTTCCACGCGTCGTGAGGTGCACAGCCTATGAGTGCATCCACGCCTGTCCCGACCAGCAAGATCCGCATGAACCCGCCGGTGTTCTACTTCGCGGCAAGCTTCATTCTGTTGTTTGGCCTGGTGGTGATCGCCAACCCCACGGCCGCCGGTGAGTGGCTGTTGGCCGCGCAAAACTGGGCCGCCAATACGGTTGGCTGGTACTACATGTTGGCGATGACGCTGTACCTGGTCTTCGTGGTGGTCACCGCCTTGTCTGGCTACGGCAAGATCAAGCTCGGTGCCGACCACGACGAGCCCGAGTTCAGCTACCTGTCATGGGCCGGCATGCTGTTCGCCGCCGGTATCAGCATTACCCTGTTCTTCTTCTGCGTCTCCGAACCGCTCACCCACTTGCTTCAGCCACCTCAAGGCGAGGCCGGCACGGTCGAGGCCGGGCGCCAGGCCATGCAGTTGCTGTTCCTGCATTGGGGCCTGCATGGCTGGGGTGTTTTTGCCTTTGTCGGTATGGCCCTGGCGTATTTCGCCTACCGGCACAACCTGCCATTGGCCCTGCGTTCGGCGCTGTACCCGCTGATTGGCAAGCGCATCAACGGGCCGATTGGCTATGCAGTGGATGGCTTCGGCATCATCGCCACGGTGTTCGGCCTGGGAGCCGACATGGGCTTTGGTGTCCTGCACCTGAACGCCGGCCTGGATTACCTGTTCGGTATTTCCCATAGCCATTGGGTGCAAGTTGCGCTGATCACGCTGATGATGGGCGCCGCAGTGGCTGTTGCCGTGGCCGGTGTGGACAAGGGCGTGCGGGTGATGTCCGACATCAACATGCTCCTGGCCTGTGGGTTGCTGTTGTTCGTGCTGTTCGCCGGCCCGACACAGCACCTGTTCAACACGCTGATCCAGAACCTGGGTGATTACCTCGGTGCTTTGCCGCGCAAGAGTTTCGATGTCTATGCCTACACTCAGGCCAACGACTGGTTGGGTAACTGGACGGTGTTCTACTGGGCCTGGTGGATTGCCTGGGCGCCCTTTGTCGGCCTGTTCATTGCGCGTATCTCGCGGGGCAGGACGATCCGTGAATTCGTCTTTGGCGTGCTGCTGATTCCACTGGGCTTCACCCTGGCCTGGATGTCGATCTTCGGCAATAGCGCCCTGACCCAGGTGCTTGATCATGGCATGACCAGCCTGGCCCAGTCGGCCCTCGACAACCCGTCGATGACCCTCTACCTGTTGCTGGAAACCTACCCGTGGAGCAAGGCGGTGATCGCCATCACGGTGTTCATCAGCTTTGTCTTCTTCGTCACCTCGGCCGACTCCGGCACTGTGGTGCTGTCGACCTTGTCCGCCCGTGATGGCAACGCCGATGAAGATGGGCCGAACTGGCTGCGGGTGTTCTGGGGCGCCATGACCGGGCTGATCACCATTGGCCTGCTGTTCGCGGGCAGTATCGACTCGCTCAAGTCAGCGGTGGTACTGACCTCGTTGCCCTTCTCGGTGATTCTGCTGGCCATGATGTGGGGGCTGCACAAGGCGTTTTACCTGGAGTCGCAGCGGCAGATTGCCCAACTGCATTCCCTGGCCCCATTCGCCACTTCACGACGTGGTCGCGGTGGCTGGCGTCAACGTTTGAGCCAGGCCATTCACTTCCCGTCGCGGGATGAGGTCTATCGGTTCATGGATGACGTGGTGCGCCCGGCGATTGCCGAGGTCACCGAAGTGTTTGCCGAGAAAGGCCTGGCGGTGATTTCCCAGGAAGACCCGAGCCACGACAATGTCAGCCTGAAGATCGGCCATGGTGAAGAGCAGCCGTTTATCTATCAGGTGCAGATGCGCGGCTATTTCACACCGTCCTTCGCGTTGGCAGGGCTGGGTACGCAAGAGTTGAAGAACCGTCGCTACTACCGTGCGGAAGTGCACCTGAGTGAAGGCAGCCAGGATTATGACCTGGTGGGCTATAGCAAGGAGCAGATCATCAACGACATCCTCGACCAGTACGAACGGCACCTGCAGTACCTGCACCTGGTGCGCTGAGCCCGCTGCCTGCAACCTGCTGGACAGGTGGCAGCCATCTTGCCCTTTTACCGGGAGATGGCTGCCGCGAGGTTCAGAACGGTGCGTCGCCCAGAATCGTCGCCCGGTGCATCACGCGTCGCTGCGGACGGTAGTCGTCTACCGCGTAATGCTGGGTGACGCGGTTGTCCCAGAATGCCACGTCGTTTTCCTGCCAGCGCCAGCGAATGGTGAATTCGGGGCGGGTGGCGTGGGCAAACAACAGGGCGAGCAGCGCCTTGCTCTCTGCCTCGCTGAGCTCGTTGATGCGGGTCGTGAAACCTTCGCTGACAAACAGTGCCTTGCGCCCGCTGACCGGATGGGTTCTGACCACTGGATGTGAAAGCGGCGGGTTGGCGCGGCGGGTCGCCTCCCAGCGTTCGCGGTCTTCGGCGGTCGTGCCAAAACGTTCCAACGGAAACGACTGGGTGAAGTCATGGGTCGCGGTGAGGCCGTCGAGCATCTGCCGCAAGGGTGCCGAAAGGGCCTCAAAGGCGGCGATGCCGCTGGCCCACAGGGTGTCTCCCCCATAAGCCGGCAACTGCTTGGCACTGAGCACCGCGCCCATCGCCGGGGTTGCCAGGAAGGTCACGTCGGTGTGCCAGACGGCGTTGTCGCGCACGTCGGTGACCGCCGTGTCGAGCACCAGCACCTCTGATGTCTCAGGGACATTAGGGTAGATCGGGTGAATGTGCAGGTCGCCAAAGTGCGCAGCGAAGCGTGCTTGCTGGGCAGGCGTCAGCGGTTGATCACGGAAGAACAGTACCTGGTGCTTGAGCAACGCCTGCTCGATGGCGTCACGTTGCTCGGCATTGATCTCAACACTCAGGTCAATGCCGCTGATCTGTGCGCCCAGTGCCGGGCTCAATGGGGTAATGGTCAGGCTCATAGGGGTCTCGTTCGGTTCGGCGCCGAGCTGTCGGCGTGGTCAGTGTCGGTGCGCGATCAATGGCTCTGGCCGTGCCAAGGCACCAGTTTGCGTTGCAGTGCACGCAGGCTCATCTCAAGGGCGAAGGCGATCAGGGCGATAACCAGAATGCCCAGTACCACCACATCGGTGACCAGAAACTGTGCCGCTGATTGCACCATGAAGCCCAGGCCGCTGGTGGCGGCGATCAGTTCGGCGGCAACCAGGGTCGACCAGCCGACACCCAGGCCAATACGCACGCCGGTAAGAATGTCCGGCAGTGCGCTGGGCAGAATCACATGGCGAATCAGCTGTGCCCGTGTAGCACCCAGCGACTGTGCAGCGCGCAACTTGGTCGGGTCGACCGTGCGCACGCCCGTTGCGGTGGCGATGGCAATCGGGGCGAAGATCGCCAGGTAGATCAGCAGCACTTTCGACAGTTCGCCAATACCGCACCAGATCACAATCAGGGGCAAATAGGCCAGCGGAGGAATGGGCCGGTAGAACTCGATCAGTGGGTCGAGAATGCCCCGTGCAATCCGGTTGTGGCCGATGGCGATGCCGATCGGAATGGCGCTGACAATCGCCGCACCCAGGGCCAGGCCGATACGTCCGAGGCTGGCGCCCAAATGTTGCCAGAGGGTCGACTCCATGTAGCCCTGGGTCAGCAGTAACCAGGCTTTGGACAACACCGCGGCAGGCGAGGGCAGGAACAGCGGTTCGATCCACTCGGCTGCCGTGACGGCCCACCAGATGGCCAGCAGGCTGATCAGGGTCAGGCCGCTGATCCAGCGGGTGCTCAGGCTGCGGCGCGCTGCCGTTGTGTGGGCCAAGGGTTTGGCGGCTTTTGCGGCCAACGAAACGTCCAGGCTGCTCATGCGGACTCCTGCCGCGTGGCGGCGCTGCGTTGTGAGAACACCCGCGCCAGCACATGCTCGCGGGTTTCGATAAAGCGTGGATCGGATTTGATCGCCCGGGCCGATTCACCGGCGGCGTAACGTCGCCCGAAGTCCAGCGGCAGGCGCTCGACAATCCGCCCCGGATGGGGGGCCAGCAGCACGAGCTCGGTAGCCAGGAACACTGCTTCCTCAATGTCGTGGGTAATCAGGAATACCGGCTTGGCGGTACGCTGCCACACCTGCAGGAGCAACTCCTGCATCTGCTCGCGGGTGAAGGCATCCAGTGCGCCGAAGGGTTCATCCATCAGCAGCACCCGCGGGTCTGCGGCCAGCGCACGGGCCAGGCCCACACGCTGCTTCTGCCCACCGGACAGCTGCCAGATACGCCGGCTGCCAAACCCGGCAAGGTCAACCAGGGCGAGCATTTCGCGGGCCTTTTGTTCCCGTTGTGCACGTGGCACACCGGCCAGCTCCAGGCCGAAGGCAACGTTGCTCAGCACGTCCTGCCAAGGCAGTAGCGCGTCGTCCTGGAACACCACCCCGCGCTCGGCGCCAGGGCCTTGCACCGGCTTGCCGTCGAGGGTGATGCGCCCGGCACTGGGCGCAACGAAGCCGGCGATCAGGTTCAGCAGCGAGGTCTTGCCGCTGCCGGAAGGGCCTAGGGCCACCAGCAACTGCTGTGGGCCCAGGCTCAGGGAGATGTCGGCCAGTACCGGCTCGGCCGCACCGGGGTACTGTGCGCTGATGCGCTCCAGCTCAAGCAATGCCATGACAGGCTCCGATCAGTTGGCGATGAATTTGGCGCTGACGTAGGGCGAGTAGTCCGGCAGTACCGCCTCGACCTTGCCTTGCGCCTTGAGGAAGGTGGCGGTGTCGGTGATGGCCTGGGTGGTCGGTGCGCCGAGGGCTGCGATCTGGTCATTGGCCAGCGGGAAAACGTTGCCCTGAAGCAGCGCCGGGATATCGGTAGCCTTGGCCCCGGACAGTTTCACCAGCTTGTCGACGTTGCTTTGGTCGGCAAGCCAGGCTTGTGGGTCTTTGCGGTACTCGGCGTAGGCGTCCAGGGTGACCTTGGCGAAGGCTTTGACGATTTCTGGGTGTTTGGCGGCAAAGTCCTTGCGCACGATCCAGGCGTCGAAGGTGGGTGCACCGGTCTTGGCCAGTTCGCCGGAGGTGATCAGCACCTTGCCGTTTTCCTTGGCCACACCCAGTGCCGGGTCCCAGACGTAGGTGGCGTCGATGTCACCACGTTTCCAGGCAGCAATGATGGCGGGCGGCGCCAGGTTGAGGATCTGTACCTTGGCCGGGTCGATGTTCCACTGCTTCAGCGCGGCCAACAGGCTGTAGTGCCCGGTGGAGACAAACGGCACGGCGATTTTCTTGCCGACCAGGTCTTGCGGCGAATTGATCCCCGCACCGTCGCGAGCTACCAGTGCTTCGGCGGCGCCAATCTGGGTGGCGATCAGGAAGGTTTCCACCGGCAGCTTGCGGGTCGCGGCCGCCGCCAGAGGGCTTGAGCCCAGGTAGCCGATCTGTACATCACCCGAGGCTACGGCGGTGATCACGTCGGCGCCGCTGTCGAACTTGCGCCAGTCAATGCTGGCCTTGCTGGCTTTTTCATAGTCGCCGTCAACCTGGGCGACTTTCGCCGGGTCAACGGTGGTCTGGTAGGCCACGGTCAGGTCGGCTGCCTGGGTGAACCAGCTGGCACTGGCCAGGGTCAGTGCGGCGAACAGGCGCAGCGGCGTATGCAGGGTCATGGAAAACTCCTTCTCAGGCGGAGGGTGATGGGCGATTGAGAAGAAGGCTAAATGATCTAAGAAAATTAAAATAAATAACTTTTAGGAATTAGCTTAGGAGCCAATTGCTGTAAGGCGTTTGCGTGGCTGGGGGAGGGGGCGTTGCTTTGGCGATGGGGTGACTACGGTCAACCTCGCCACTGCACGGGTGGGAGAGGATTGAAATGGCTGCACGGAAAGGCAGGGAGAGAAAAATTCTATTTTTATGTCAGAAAAATCTTAAAACGTCATAAATAATTCTTTTTAGATTTATAGGATAGTCATTATTCTTCGGCGCAAACCGGACGCATTAGACCAAAGTCTTGAAATGAATGGTTACGATTGACTCGAACCACACCCTTTGGTGCTAATCGGCTATCGACGTCGAGCGAGGCAAAAGACCCCGCCGACGGAGAATCACAAGAATTAGAAATGAAAGGAGCAAAAATATGTACAAGTCCACCTTGGCACTTGCCGTGGCCCTTGGGGTTCTGGCTCAGCAAGCAGGTGCTGCCGGTTTCGTTGAAGACAGCAAGCTGTCTGTCAGCTCGCGCACCATGTATTTCGATAACGACAACCGTGAAGAGCACAATAAAGACCAGCGCGAATCAGGCCAGGGCTTCAAGCTCGACTACCAATCGGGCTTCACCGAGGGTACGGTGGGTTTTGGTTTTGATGCTCAGGCTGTTTGGGGTATTCACCTGGATGGTGGTAAAGGCCACCACCCGGCTAAGAGCAACTTCTTCCCAAGTGACTCTGATGGCTCGGCTGTAGATCAGTGGGCGCGTATCGGTGGCAACGCCAAGGCGCGTTTCTCCAAGACCGAAGCCCACCTCGGTAGCGCACTGGCGCCAAACCTGCCAATCCTGGTGGCCAACGACGGCCGTCTGTTGCCACAAACCTTTGAGGGCGGCATTGTCACCTCCAAGGAAATCGACAACGTCACCCTGACTGGTGGTCAGATTGAGCACGCCATGGGCCGTGCTTCGAGCAACAGGACCGGCCTGTCGGTTGCGGGCGCGACGCAGGACAGCAACAAGTTCCAGTTCGGCGGCGCCGACTGGAAAGTCACCAAAGACCTGACCCTGCAGTACTACTACTCGAACCTGGAAGACTTCTACAAACAGCACTTCCTGGGCCTGGTCCACGTCTACCCGATCGCGAACGATCAGTCGTTCAAGACCGACTTGCGCTACTTCGACAGCAGCTCGGATGGCAAGAACGGTCAGGCCGGTTACGAGTTCAAGAACAACGGTGGTTACGGTAAGAACAACGAGGTCGATAACAAGACCTGGAGCGCCATGTTCACCTACACCCTGGGCGGACACGCGCTCATGCTCGGCCACCAACAAGTTAGCGACGACGGTGGTTTTGTCTGGCTGAACCAGGGGGACGTCGTTGATGGCAATGGTAGTTACGAAGGTGCCGGCGGCTCCAGCTTCTACCTGTTCACTGACAGCATGATCAACCAGTTTGCGCGTGCCGGTGAAAATACCACCTTCGGTCAGTACTCTTATGACTTCGCTCGCCTGGGAGTTCCAGGCCTGAAGACCTCGATTGCCTACCTGCGTGGCGATGACATTCGTAACAAGAGCGGAAATGGCAGCTACAACGAGTGGGAACGTGATGCACGTATCGACTACGTGATTCAGGAAGGTACCCTCAAGGGGCTGGGCGCTAGCCTGCGCCACGGTATGTATCGTGGCAGCGGTGAAAGCAGCGCCGATCAGGACCAAACCCGCCTGATCTTCAACTACACCTACACCTTCATGTAAGTGTCAGTAGAGAAAGCCTCGCCTTGGTGCGGGGCTTTTTTTCGACCTGAAATTAATAGCTCGTAAAGTTATAAATAAATCATTATTTATTCTTTTTAATTTGCTTCAGGTCGATGCACAGTGGCTCCACCAGAACGTATTTCAAGGAGCCCCACCATGAGCCTCAGACTCGGCGATATCGCCCCCGATTTCGAACAGGATTCCAGCGCCGGCACAATTCGTTTCCATGAGTGGCTGGGCGACAGCTGGGGTGTGCTGTTTTCGCACCCAGCGGATTTTACGCCAGTCTGCACCACCGAACTGGGGTTCACTGCCAAGCTCAAGGAGCAGTTCGCCGAACGCGGGGTCAAGGCCATTGCCCTTTCGGTCGACCCGGTCGAGTCTCATCTGCGCTGGATCGAAGATATCAACGAAACCCAGAACACCGTCGTCAACTTTCCGATCCTGGCCGACGCCGATCGCAAGGTGTCTGACCTCTATGACCTGATCCACCCCAATGCCAGCGACACCCTGACCGTGCGTTCCTTGTTCGTGATCGACCCGAACAAGAAGATCCGCCTGACCATCACTTACCCCGCCAGCACCGGGCGCAATTTCCACGAGATTCTGCGGGTGATCGACTCACTGCAACTGACCGACAACCACAAGGTCGCCACCCCGGCCAACTGGCAGGACGGTGACGAGGTGGTGATCGTGCCGTCACTCAAGGATGAGGACGAAATCAAACGGCGCTTTCCCAAAGGTTACCGGGCGGTCAAGCCCTACCTGCGCCTGACCCCGCAGCCAAACCGTTGAGTGTGTGACGCATTGCTTTAGCCACAGCAGGGATTTTCGGGCCGTTTCGACGGCCCTTTTTTTTGCGCGGCGTACGGGTTATTCAATATTCCTATACTGAATAACCAAATGAAAAAATATGATTTATAGATATATAAAACAGCTGTTAAGGTCACTCCATCAACGCGAGATCTGCTGCTCGCACCCGTCTCGAAACCGCTAAAGGATACGCTTCAATGTTGGTTGTCTCTCTCGGTGGCAGTCCCAGCGTGCGTTCACGCTCTGGTGTGTTGCTCGAACGCGCCCGGCACTGGTTGCAAGGCCAGGGTGTGGAAGTGGTGACATTCCAGGTGCGCGACTTCCCGGCAGACGATCTGCTGCATGCGCGCTTCGACAGCCCTAAGGTTCAGCACTTCCTGCAACTGGTCGAGCAGGCCGATGGCCTGATCGTCGCGACACCGGTGTACAAGGCGTCGTTCTCCGGTGCGCTGAAGACCCTGCTGGATTTGCTGCCTGAGCGAGCGCTGAGCCACAAGGTGGTATTGCCCATCGCTACCGGCGGCAGTATCGCCCACATGCTGGCGGTTGATTACGCGCTCAAGCCGGTGCTGTCGGCACTCAAGGCGCAAGAGACCCTGCAAGGGATCTTCGCTGACGACAGCCAGATCGCTTATGGCGAAGGCAGTGCTGCCGCGCAGTTGCTTCCTGCGTTGGAGCTGCGCCTGAACGAATCGCTGGAACAGTTTCACACTGCCCTGGCCCGTCGGCCAAAACCCGTTGCACCGGGGCTGTTGAACGAACGTTTGCTCAGTGCTCGCTGGAGCATCTGAGCCGCAACACGCAACACGTAACGCATTACTCGCACGTCCCACCTTACTCGCCCGCCAACGGGCAAGCAGGTGCAGCCTGAACCCTAATCGCAAAAGGAGAGCGCTATGCGCACTGTCATTTTGCGTCGTGGTCTGGTCGCTCTGTTTGCTGCGGCTGTGTCCTTCGGCGCCATTACTCAAGCCCAGGCAGAAAGCCTGCGTATCGGTTATCAAAAGTACGGCACCCTGGTGCTGCTCAAAGCCAAGGGTACGCTGGAGAAGCGCCTGGCGGCGCAGGGCGTGCAGGTCCAGTGGACGGAGTTTCCGGGTGGCCCGCAACTGCTTGAAGGGCTGAACGTCGGCTCAATCGACTTCGGTGTCACCGGCGAGACCCCGCCGGTATTTGCCCAGGCTGCTGGCGCGGATCTGTTGTACGTCGCCTATGAGCCACCGGCGCCGCACAGCGAAGCGATCCTGGTACCCAAGGACTCGCCAATCGACTCGGTGAAGGCGCTCAAGGGCAAGAAGGTTGCCCTGAACAAGGGCTCCAACGTTCACTACCTGCTGGTTCGGGCCCTGGAAGATGCCGGCCTGAAATACAGCGACATTCAGCCGGTGTTCCTGCCGCCCGCCGATGCCCGTGCCGCCTTCGAGCGTGGCAGTGTCGATGCCTGGGTGATCTGGGACCCTTACCAGGCGGCGGCCGAGAAACAACTGCAAGCGCGCACCCTGCGCGATGGCAAAGGCATCGTCGACAACCATCAGTTCTACCTGGCGACCAAGCCTTACGCACAGAAACACCCTGAGGTGATCAGCGCCTTGGTGGACGAGGTTCGCGCGGTGGGTGAGTGGTCCAAGGCCAATCCGCAGGAGGTGACCGATCAGGTGGCGCCGCTGCTCGGCCTGCCCGCCGACATCACCCTGACCTCGGTTAAACGCCAAGGCTACGGTGCGACATTCCTGACGCCAGAGGTGGTCGCCGCGCAGCAAAAGATCGCCGACACCTTCCAGGCGCTGAAGCTGATTCCCAAGCCCTTGAGCATCAAGGATGTGATCTGGACACCCCCGGCCAAGGTCGCCAGCGCGCCTTGAAGCATTGCCTGCGCCGGGGCGTCGCCCCGGTCTGAGCCACCCTTAGGAGACAACTCCAATGAGCCTTAATGTTTTCTGGTTTCTGCCTACCCATGGCGACGGTCATTACCTTGGCACCGCCGATGGCGCGCGAGCAGTCGATCACGGTTACCTGCAACAGATCGCCCAAGCGGCGGATCGCCTCGGTTTTGGCGGCGTGCTGATCCCCACCGGGCGCTCCTGCGAGGACTCCTGGCTGGTCGCCGCTTCACTGATCCCGGTAACCCAGCGCCTGAAGTTCCTGGTGGCTCTGCGCCCCGGAATCATCTCGCCAACGGTCGCTGCACGTCAGGCCGCAACCCTTGATCGGCTCTCGGGTGGCCGCGCGCTGTTCAACCTGGTCACCGGTGGCGACCCGGAAGAGCTGTCCGGGGATGGCCTGTTCCTCAGTCATGAAGAACGTTATCAGGCCTCGGTGGAGTTCACCCGCATCTGGCGTCGCGTGCTCGAAGGCGAGACGGTCGATTACGACGGCCAGCATATTCAGGTCAAAGGCGCCAAGTTGCTTTACCCGCCGATCCAGCAGCCACGTCCGCCGCTGTACTTTGGTGGCTCGTCCGAGGCAGCCCAGGACCTGGCCGCCGAGCAGGTTGAACTGTACCTGACCTGGGGCGAGCCGCCGGCTGCCGTTGCCGAGAAAATCGAGCAGGTGCGGGCCAAGGCGGCGAAACAGGGGCGCACGGTGCGCTTCGGCATTCGCCTGCATGTGATCGTGCGTGAAACCAACGCCGAAGCCTGGCAGGCCGCCGAGCGACTGATCTCGCACCTGGACGACGACACGATTGCCCGTGCCCAGGCATCCCTGGCGCGCTTCGATTCGGTCGGCCAGCAGCGCATGGCTGCACTGCATGGCGGCAAGCGCGACAACCTGGAAGTCAGCCCGAACCTCTGGGCCGGGGTTGGCCTGGTGCGCGGCGGTGCTGGCACGGCGCTGGTCGGCGATGGCCCAACCGTGGCCGAGCGGGTCAAGGAGTATGCGGCACTGGGCATCGACACTTTTATCTTCTCCGGTTACCCGCACCTGGAAGAGTCGTATCGGGTAGCCGAACTGCTGTTCCCGCACCTGGATGTGCAGCGTCCTGAACCGCCAAAAAGCGCAGGCTATGTCAGCCCGTTCGGCGAGATGGTCGCTAACGACATCTTGCCAAAATCTGCAGCGCAGCGCTGAGGACCGGGCCATGAGTCGTGCTAACGCGCCCTTGTCACACAGGCTTGCCCCTTGGGCCTTGCCGCTGCTGTTGCTGGCTGTCTGGCAACTGGCGGTAAGTGCCGGCTGGCTGTCGACGCGAATCCTGCCGGCACCGAGTGCGGTCATCAGCGCCGGTGTCGAACTGGTGCGCAGCGGTGATATCTGGAAGCACCTGGCGATCAGTGGCTGGCGCGCCGGTGTCGGTTTTGTCATCGGCGGCAGCCTTGGCCTGGCACTGGGCTTCATCACCGGGTTGTCACGTTGGGGTGAGCGTCTGCTCGACAGTTCGGTGCAGATGATCCGCAACGTGCCGCACCTGGCGCTGATTCCGCTGGTGATTCTCTGGTTTGGTATTGATGAGTCGGCAAAGATTTTCCTGGTGGCCCTGGGCACCTTGTTCCCGATTTACCTGAACACGTATCACGGTATTCGCAATGTTGACCCGGCCTTGGTGGAAATGGCGCGCAGCTATGGCCTGTCCGGTTTTGCGCTGTTCCGTCAGGTGATCTTGCCGGGTGCTTTGCCTTCGATTCTGGTCGGTGTGCGCTTTGCCCTGGGCTTTATGTGGTTGACGTTGATCGTGGCTGAAACCATCTCGGCCAATGCCGGTATCGGCTACCTGGCGATGAATGCCCGGGAGTTCCTGCAGACCGACGTGGTGGTGCTGGCCATTGTCTTGTACGCCGTGCTGGGCAAGCTCGCAGACCTTGCCGCGCGTGCACTAGAGCGGGTCTGGTTGCGTTGGCACCCGGCGTATCAAGTTGCCAAGGGAGATCGCCCATGAGCCTGTTGAACGCGTCACCCGCACGGCTGTTGCGCGGTATTCCGCTGGCTGCGCGCAACTTGCAGAAAACCTTCGGCGAGCGCCAGGTGTTGCGCAACATCGACCTGCATATCCCGGCGGGGCAGTTCGTCGCCATCGTCGGTCGCAGTGGCTGTGGCAAGAGCACGCTGTTGCGCTTGCTGGCGGGCCTCGACCAGCCCAGCGCGGGTGAGTTGCTGGCCGGCCCGGCAGCGTTGAGCGAAGCCCGTGAAGACACCCGGCTGATGTTCCAGGAAGCACGTTTGCTGCCCTGGAAAACGGTCATCGACAACGTAGGCCTGGGGCTTTCCGGTGACTGGCGCCCTCGCGCGCTGGAGGCCTTGGCGGCAGTTGGCCTGGCTGAGCGGGCCAATGAATGGCCGGCAGCGCTGTCGGGTGGGCAGAAGCAACGGGTGGCGTTGGCGCGAGCACTGATCCATCAACCGCGCTTGCTGTTGCTTGACGAGCCACTGGGTGCATTGGATGCCCTGACCCGTATCGAGATGCAGCAACTGATTGAAACGCTATGGCGTCAGCACGGTTTCACCGTGTTGTTGGTCACCCACGATGTCAGCGAAGCCGTTGCGGTCGCGGATCGGGTGATTCTGATCGAGGACGGCGAGATTGGCCTCGACCTGCTGGTTGACCTGCCACGGCCAAGGGCGCGTGGTTCACATCGCCTGGCAACCCTGGAAAGTGAAGTACTGAACCGTGTTCTGTCGGTGCCGGGCATTGCGCCCGAGCCGGAACCTGTAGCCCCTTTGCCCACGCAACTGCGTTGGGCGCATTGACCTCTCGTCCCATAAGGAATCAAGCAGATGACTATTAAAGCGATCAACGTACGTAACCAGTTCAAAGGCACCGTGAAGGAAATCCTCGAAGGCCCGGTACTGTCGGAAATCGATGTACAGACCGCCTCGGGTATCGTCACCTCGGTGATCACCACCCGTTCGGTCAAGGAGCTGGAGCTGACCATTGGTAGTGAAGTGATTGCCTTCGTTAAATCCACCGAGGTGTCGATCGCCAAGCTGTGAGCAGGGTGCGACACAACACCCCGACGGGCCAGCCTTGACCCGCCGGGGCGTGGTTGCGCCGGTTTACTCGGCTGCCGGGCGTAGCCCGCCAAACAGTTTCATCGCCTCTTCCTCGTTGATAGGTCCGTGCCAGGCGTTTGATACATTGCGCTCACTGCGCACCTTCAAATGGCCCGCACTTAATTTGCGGAAACCGCTGCCGGGGCGCTGTGGAAAGTGGAAGTGGGCGTACCAAAGCACGGTGTTGGCCGCCAGATCTATCACTTCATACTCTTCCAGGTACTCGATCGGCCGACCTTTGCTGTCTTTTTTCGGTTCCAGGATGCGTCCCCACCGCGCCTCGACGGCATTCTGCTCGTGAAGAAACTGCAGCTGACCGATATTCGGTTGTCGGGTGGTCTTGATTTTAGAGATGCGCAGTTCCTTGCCATGCAGGTCCAGATTCCTGGCTGCATCCCTCAGGCGTTGCATCAACTGACGCTGGTCGCTGGTGGCCCGATCCCCCAGGGCATCCTGGAGATCGAGTGCCCGTTCGCGCAAGTTGGTCGCGTAGTGCTCGGCGATGTTTTGCAGGCTGGCTGGCGCCATGTCAGTAGCCATATAGCCTTGCCAGCGGTTTTTTTGCTCCGCGATGCCGGCCAGTTGCTCGCGGGCCCGGTTTTGCAGTTCGTTAATACGGCGTGGGTCAATTGTTCGGCTTCTGACCGGTACCGTACTCTGCCAGCGATCTCCGTCAATCCGACGAAAACTTTCGGCATAGTTTTCGTCCATATTGTTCAGCACCACCATGTGTTCCTCACCACCAACATTCACCTGACGTCCTATAAGCAGTTGCTGGTCATCCGTTTGGAATACTCGGGCTGTACTGCGGCGTCCGGCACGTCGTTCTGGGAGCCGGTAATTGATCAAGGTATTGTCGATCTCGTTGATCAGTTGCGTCAGCATGCTACGAAAGCTGGTTACGGTTTCCGTATCAATGAACAGCGGGAAATTGTTTGACCAGGCGTCAAGGTAGGAGGTGAAGGTTGTGTATTGTCCCCTGAGCGCTCTCAATGCCTCGCCATATCTGGCTCTGCTCAGGTCAGCTTCCTGTAACTGGTGCTGGCTTAGCAGCGTGAGTACCAGATTGCGCCGCTTTGTCTTGAACTGGTTGTGGAACAGGTTGAAGTCGATGTCGTGCTCGTGGTCAAAATTGACGAGTAGCGAACTCTGTACATCCAATTTTGCCAATCTGTACGCCTGTGGCGACCCTAGCAGCAGTTCAATTGAATTGAACCTGGTGTCGTATGCGCTCAGCGCTGGGCCTTGGAGTTTTTTGCGTAAATTCAGATGGCGATCGAAGGCTTGACCAAGCTCTTCGAATTGCTCGAGCATCTGTTTACTGTTATTGCGGATTGAATTTCTGTGGGTGTGGAGGCGTGCTCTGTTTGCCTCCACGTCAGTTGGCTGAGAGTTGATGAACGCTTCGAGCTCTGCGTCGAGAATTTTTTGATTGCGGAGTATTGCGCGCGTTGCTCTGTCGCGTAGCTGGATCAGTAGCAGGTTTTGATTGGATCCATTTGTCAGGTATTCGTCCAGCAAGCGGCGGTAAAGCTGGCGGTTGATGCTTGGTTTCAAGCGGTTGAGGGTCTGCAGGCAGTGATCATGGTGTTCGACAAAACGCTGGCACACCGTGATCGCGTCCTGATGTGCTTTGCGAATTTGAGCAGGAACGGCAGGTTCTCCGATGACGCTCGTATTGCGGGCCTCCTGGATCGCAGCCGTGAGCGCCTCCTTGTGCTGATCGGTTTCACGCCTCATTCGTCTCAGCTCATCCTCCGGTTGCTCAATGGCGTTGCCGCGCAGGCGGCGAAGGTAGCCGTGCAGGGTTTCCCAGCCATTGTTGTACAGCTGGCTGAACCTCTGCCCTCCACCCTGCAGGCCACTCTCGACTAGCAGGCCGCTCAGGTGCCCATGGGTTTCCCAGACGCCATCTTCGCTGAGCCGTATGGGTTGCTTGTAGTGCTTGAGTGCGTTGCCTTTCAAGCGCCAAGTGTTGTAGGTCGCGTCCCATTGCACTTCGTAGTAACGGCCGTAGCGGCTGATGTAGCGCTTGCCGTCCAGCGCCAGCGTATTGCGCGTATAGCCTGCGCTGTCCAACCGCGCCGTGTGCATCGGCATCTCTGTTTCGTAGCCTTTGAACGGGTCGGGTGAGACCGTGCGCACGGTCTTGCCCAGGGTTGTCCGCTGCGCTTGGGTTTGTCGCAGTCGAGTGTACGCGCGTGCGCTGGCCACGCGTGCGCTTGGCGTGGCGCCGAGACCTGGGGCAATGTCGAGTAATGCATCAATGATCGACAGTACGACCGAATTCAAGTGGTCGACGCCTTGGCTGTGTTGCCCGCGCATAAAGGCTTCGACTGCAGCGGTGGAGGCGTTCCAGCCATCGTAGAGCCCCACCGCGACACCGACACCCGGCACGAATGACAGGCATAGATGGATATAGTCGTATACCCGGTTGTGGCGGATCGCCGCTTCTTCCAGATACAGCTCGCGTTGGCTGCGGGCTGTTTTTCGATGCTGAGTGATCAACCGGCCCATTTGCAGCCGGCTCAGGTGCGTGGCCAGCGAAAGGGTTTGGCGTGTGCCGGGGGCAATAAAGCCTGTGAAGCTCTTCAGCAGCGCCTGATTGATGTAGCTGCGATGCCGTTCCGGGTCGCCTGCTACGGGACGCGTTGCCAGCCAGTCGAGCATGATGCTGTTCAACGCCATTTGCTCCAACGCCTGGCAGGCCGCTGTTGCGTTTGGATGCTGGCTGACAATGCGGCCGTTGGGTGCTTCTGGCAGGTAAAGGATGACGGTGTCGTGGCTGGCGTTTTGCAGCAGGAACACGCCGGACAGCGCGACCTCATGGCTGGAACCGTCAGCGGCAACACCGGGGTTGAGGTTCAAGGGTGTCCATTCAATCGTACCGGCTGCCGCATCGCGCAGCAGGGCCTGCCCTTGGTCGTCCAGATCTGCAGGTTTGCTCAGGGCAAAGAGTTCCAGGCTGAGTGCAAACGGCCGACGGAGTACTTCGTCACGCCACTCTTTTGCCATTTCCGTGTCGCCTTCCGAGCCATTGAAGGCTTCGAGGATGGCACTTTCATAAGCACCCGCCAGATCGAGCGTCTTGTCGAGGCGAGCCAGGTAGGTGCTGGTCAAGGCATTGCTCAAGCGTGTGCTGCTTTCGGGAGGATCGAAGGCAAAACGCATGTAGTTCATGCGTTGCAGAACGTTCTCATCCATAGCCCCCAGGAGCAGGTTCTCCAGGGGAATATCGCTGCGCGCTTCACTCGGTACGAAGACCGTCCTGGTCGCATGCGCTTGGCCCGAGCCGGCAATCGGCTCTTGGTACATGTCGACCTGGTCCGGCAGGTTTACCGTGATCGTTGGGACGGTCGTAAGCCCGAGATCTTTGCGCAATTGCTGCGCCAGCTTGTCCCGTGCGAACTGGGTGCGTTCGGGCAGGCTCTGTTCCAGGCAGACGATGGAGGCTACCATCGCCTGACTGTACTGCTGGAAGCCGGCAGTCAGGGCGTTTCTCTCTTCAGCCGACAGGCGGTTTAGCCGGGTGTCAAACTGCTTGACGATGTTTTCGGTTCTGTTCTGTTCGGCAATCGCGTTGAAGGCTTGCGTCCGGGCTTCGTTTCTGGGAATCGACAGCAGCGTGCTCAACCAGGCGTGAGCTTCAGTGCTGGACTCGACCTGTTCGGCGTCTTCTGGTTGTATGGCGTCAATGATCGTCTGCACGCAGTGATCAAAGCAGTGGGTAATCAGCGGGGTGCTTTCCAGGCGCGCCGGTTCCTGGCTGCTGGCCAGCGCGGTCAACAGCGCTTGGGACGCTGTTGGCCCGACACTGTCGATCAGGGTATTGGCCCACAGCCCGGACAGGCTTTCGAGCAGCGCTTGTGTCAGTAGCGTTTCGTCAGCAAACGCCTTCAGCCCGCCATCGCGTCCAGACCGATAGAGCAGTACGTCATTTTCCTGCGTCGTTGTTTCTGCGGCGGGCCGAAAGGTCAGAAAGCCGTGCAGTGGCCACTGTTGATTGCCTATGACCAGTGTCAGCCTGGCAACCTCGACCGTGTGCTCTGGGGTGTATTCCGGTTGTGCCACGACGGCGTCGATGAGCGCGAATTGCGCGTCGTTCAATTCACCCAGCGTCTGCTGCAGACGCGCTTCGGCGAGCAGTGCCTGAGCCAGGCGGTGGCTGATGAAGTCGAAGCGAGAGGTGCCCTCGACATGTTCTTGCCAGTCGGCAGGGGAGAGGGGGTCGGGCAACTGTTCCAGGTGCCTGGAGGTTTTTTCCTGGTGTTGCTCCAGCGCTTCTTCAAGGGCGCGCAGGGTAACCATGGCTGGCGCAGTGACTGCCGTATCGTCGCCCACGTAGCGCTCAAGGGCTGCTTGATAGGCCGCGATGCGCGAGGTTCGCCAGAGCAGTGGCAGTACAGGGCTGAGTGCATCGAAATGCAGTTGTTCTTCAGCCAGCTGCTGTTCGTGTTGCAGGGTGCTGTGGATCAGGGCCGAGGTTTCATCGGCCAGAGGTGCCACGAGACGCAGGCTGCTGCGTTGCTCCCAGTCGTTGATCGACTGCCAGTCGAGGTTGCCGGGCTCCTGGTTCTGGTCCGGCGTCTGGTTCAGGCAGGCCTGCTCGAGTAACGGCAGTGCGCGCTCTTCATGGTCGAGCAGCAGTTGCTTCAGTACAAAGCCGAAAGCGCTTTCTTCAAGCGGGCTGATGACCGGTGCCCCGGACGTATTGTCGTCATCCTCGGTGGCTGGCAGGTCTGGCCATAAGGTGGCGCGCAGTTCGTTCAAGCCACTCTCCAGAGCTGCACGATCAGCGTATGCGCGAAGGGTTGTCGTATCGCCGGGGCGATACAGCAGCCATGGGGCCTGCTCGGCCAGTGGCTGAACCACTAGCGTGGCCTGCGCCAGCTCACGCATTTTGTCCGAGTGTTCCCAGTAAACCGCCGCCCAGGTGCTGGCCGCATGCCCTTGGTACCAGGCGTGTTCGTCAATGTTCCCGAGGCCGTAAGCCAGGTCGATGCTGTGGGTGAAATGCTGTTGCAGCAGGCTTTCTCCGTGCGCCAGGCGAGCGTGTGCATGCCCGGGCATGCGTTGCGCCCAGTATGTGCTGTAGACCTGTGCTACCAACCGGCCTGGTGTCAGGGCGTTGATTCGACGGACCCAGTCGGCACCGCTCATTTGGGCTGCACTGGCGTTGTTATCCACCCCATAGGTGGTCCAGTCTTCTGTAAACAGATTGGAAAACGCCGGGCTGGCGAGCAGGTAGGCCGACATGTCCAACAGGCTCACCTGGGTCGTGTCGTGTTGCACACCGCACAGGCGTGGATCAATGTTCCACTGCTGGGAGAGCATGCTGGCAATGGATTGCTGCAGGCCAGGGGATTGCGCCATCAGCGCTTGCAACGCCGGGATGATCTGGTTGAGGGCCATGCTGGCTTGGTGGAGCGAGTTACCTGTACCGGAGCGGGTACCGCTAACGGTCTCCTCCAGGTCGGTAGGCTCAGGGAATGTGATTTCAAAAAAATCTGGCATGGGTGCCCTCCGTGACTAAGTTGAGCGGCGCCGTGTTTGCCGCTCCTTTCAGTTCACACGCATCGCGTGTGGTGGAGGCACTACATATTGCTGGAGATATTGCTGGGGGTTGGCGTACTAGCGACGAGGCAGGAACGGTGGTAGGTAGAGGCCCAGGTAGGCGTCGAATACGCGCATGCCTTCTTCCGCCATGCGCGGGGTGATCTGCCCGTAAAGCTGTATCGAGCGGGCGTAGACCCGGTCGCCCAGCTCCATGGCCAGTGCAAACACATCCACGTCATTCGGCAGTACCGGCAACTGGAAGTGCTGCTCGAACAGCTTGTGCATCAAGTCGCCCAGTTCGATGTCGTGCTGGCGATCAGCCTGGGTCACTTCGCTCAGGCCATGCTGGGCGAGGATCAACTGGCGGGCAGCGGCATCGTCGTTGTAGATGCTCAGCATGCGCTGTTCCACCAGCCGTGACAGGTCATGCCAGGTGTTCAGCCGCGTCGGCTCGATGGGTGCCTGCAGGCAGGCCCGGAACGCACGGTGAACATCGGCAGTGAGGGCCTCAAGCAGTGCCGGAACACTGGCGAAGAAGTGGTACACCGACGACGGCGGAATCTGCGCCCGCTCGGCCACGCTGTAGATCGACAGGCTGGCCACACCCTCGCTGGCCAGTAGCGTGCGTGCCGCATCGAGAATGGAGTCGATGCGGGCCTGGCTACGGGCGCGAGGTTTACGTGGAGTGGTGGTACGGGTCATGTCAGTTGCTGATCGCCAGGATGCTGGCCTGGTAGGCGCTGACGAACAGGTCGAAATCCCCCACTTCCTGGCGCTCAAGTTCAGCCTGAGCGGCGAGCGACGTGCGGGCCATAGCCTCGAAACGCTGCAGTTCCTCGGCAGGCAATGCCTGGCTGCGCAAGTATTCGGCGTGAACCTTGCTCTGGCGCAAGGAGAACTCACTGAAGCTTTCGCGGTTCTCGGTCATGCTCGCCAGCACCTGTGCCGAAGGCGTCAATTCAGGGTCGTCGACCTTGGCCTTTTGCTGGGCCAGCGCGCTGACGTGCTCATGCCCACCCTGGCTCTGGTCAAGCAATTGCGCCAGCGGCGCAATGCGCTCCAGCAGTTCCTCGGCCCACTGCGTGAGTGTCACCGGTTGCCCTTGGCGTTGCAGCGTCAGGCCTGGGCGGCGCCCTTCCTTGACGACGGTAAGGAAGTTGCTGGTGCATTGGCCGCATTCGCCATTTTCCAGCAACGGGCTTTCTTCCAGCGCGCAGTACAGCAGGAAGGCGTCGAGGAAACGCGCTTCAGCCAGGTCGATGCCCGTTGGCAGGAAGGGGTTGATATCCAGGCAACGCGCTTCGACGTACTGCACGCCACGCGCCATCAATGCCTGGATCGGCCGCTCGCCGGTGTAGGTCACCCGCTTGGGTCGAATGTTGGAGTAGTACTCGTTTTCGATCTGCAGGATGTTGGTGTTGAGCTGAACCCACTCACCATCCTTGTGCGTACCGATTTCGACATATGGCGGGTAAGGCGTACCCACCGCTTTGCGCAAGCTGTCGGTATAGCTGTTCAGGTCGTTGCAGCAGGGCGTCAGGCCGGCTTGTGCATTGCTCTGGTAGCCCAGGTCACTCATGCGCAGGCTGGTGGCGTAGGGCAGGTACAAGGTACTGGCGTCAAAGCTTTCCAACTGATGGGGGCGGCCACGCAGGAAGCCCGCATCCAGCGCTGGCGAGGCACCGAACAGGTACATCAGCAGCCAGCTGTAGCGCCTGAAGTTACGGATCAGGGCGATATAGGCGGCGGACTGATAATCGCGCTCGCTGCCTTCGGCACCTTCGGCCTGCATCAGCAGTGGCCAGAGTTTTTCCGGCAGCGAGAAATTGTAATGAATACCGGCGATGCACTGCATGGTGCGGCCATAGCGCAGGGCCAGGCCCTTGCGGTAGACGTACTTGAGCTGACCGATGTTGGAGGTGCCATACCAGGCGATCGGGATGTCCTCCTCGGCGGGCAGCGGGCAGGGCATCGACGGGCTCCACAGGTATTCGTCGCCCAGTTTGGCGTAGGCGAAACGGTGGATATTCTCCAGGCTCTCCAGGGTTTTTGCCGGGTCGGTCAGGGCTGGGGTAATGAACTCCAGCAGCGACTCCGAATAGTCCGTGGTGATCTGTTCATGGGTCAGGGCCGAGCCCAGCGCCTCGGGGTGCGGGGTCTGTGCCAGGCGACCGTCCTCGGTCACGCGCAGGCATTCGCGCTCAATACCATGCAGGCACTGCTCGAGCAGGGAGAGGTTGTCACGCTGGCCGAGCAGGCTCAGGCGGCGGTTGAGAAGTTCGCTCAAGATGGATTCCTTCACGGTCAGTCGCCCCAATATGGGGGTAGAGATGACGGTCTACAAGGGTGAAGAGAGGAACTGGCGTTGTCGCCTGGTTATCGCAGGCCGGGCCTGCAGGCTCATGCCCCGATTTTCGGGGCACAAAAGACGGTTTCGGCAGTACCTGCGCACTGGCGAAAATAGCCTGAAACAGCAAGCGTCGGCTAGAGGACCGAAAAGGTCCCCTGTGCCTTGGCGACCAATTTGTCGCCCTGAAGCACGTCGGCGTCGACCACCAGCGTGCGTCGCCCGGCATGCAGTACACGAGCGATACACAGCACGTCGCCTTCGCTGACAGCACGCAGGTAGTTGATCTTGCATTCCAGGGTAACGCTTTGCTGGTCGAAACCGTGGGCGCTGGAACAGGCCAGGCCCATGGCGATGTCGACCAGGCTGAACAGCGCGCCGCCATGCAGTTTGCCGCCACGGTTGCGCAGGTGCTCCTGCAGCGACAGGGCAACCTCCGCAACGCCGTTGTCCAGGCGTTGCAGGCGGCAGCCGAGCAATTGGCTGAATGCGCTCTGGACGATACCTTCAGGTGCTTCCATCAACGTTTCTTCAGCTGTTTGGCGTTGGCGAACAGCGAGGCCATGGCGTTGTTTGCCGGGGCGGCGGTTTCCTTGGCCCGTGCCGGCGCGCTCTGTTGGCGAGGTGCCGAGCCTGGGCGGCTGCCACGGGCGCCGTCGACTTTCTCGCCGGGTGTGTCACCCATGCGCATCGACAGGCCAACGCGTTTGCGCGGGATGTCCACTTCCATGACCTTGACCTTGACCACGTCACCGGCCTTGACGGCTTCACGCGGGTCCTTGATGAACTTCTCCGACAGCGCGGAAATATGCACCAGGCCGTCCTGATGCACGCCGATGTCGACGAAGGCACCGAAGTTGGTGACGTTGGTCACGACGCCTTCGAGAATCATGCCGGGTTGCAGGTCCTTGAGGTCTTCGACGCCTTCCTGGAACTCGGCGGTCTTGAATTCCGGACGCGGGTCACGGCCTGGTTTGTCCAGTTCCTGGAGGATGTCGGTGACAGTTGGCAGGCCGAAGGTTTCGTCGGTGAACTTTTTCGGGTCCAGGCGCTTGAGGAAGCCACTGTCACCAATCAGCGAGCGAATGTCGCGATCGGTCTCGGCGGCGATACGCTGTACCAGCGGGTAGGCTTCCGGGTGAACAGCCGAGGCGTCCAGCGGGTTGTCGCCGTTCATCACGCGCAGGAAGCCTGCCGCTTGCTCGAAGGTCTTCTCGCCCAGGCGGCTGACTTTCTTCAGCGCGGCGCGGGTCTTGAAGGCACCGTTGGCATCGCGGTGCGCGACAATGTTCTGTGCCAGGGTGCTGTTCAGGCCGGAAATGCGCGACAGCAGTGCTACCGACGCGGTGTTGACGTCAACGCCGACGGCGTTCACGCAGTCCTCGACCACGGCATCCAGGCCACGTGCCAGCTTGAGCTGCGACACGTCATGCTGGTACTGGCCGACCCCGATGGACTTCGGATCGATCTTCACCAGTTCGGCCAGCGGGTCCTGCAGGCGACGGGCAATGGACACCGCACCGCGCAGGGATACGTCCAGCTCGGGGAACTCGCGGGCAGCCAGTTCCGAAGCCGAGTACACCGACGCGCCGGCTTCGGAGACCATGATCTTGGTCATTTTCAGGGCGGGATACTTCTTGATCAGTTCGGCGGCCAGTTTGTCGGTTTCGCGGCTGGCAGTACCGTTGCCGATGGCGATCAGTTCAACCGAGTGCTTGGCGCACAGCGCGGCCAGCACGGCGATGGTCTGGTCCCACTGGTTTTTGGGTACATGCGGGTACACCGTGGCGGTGTCGAGCAGCTTGCCGGTGGCATCGACCACCGCTACCTTGCAGCCGGTGCGCAGGCCCGGGTCGAGGCCCAGGGTCGCGCGCGGGCCGGCGGGCGCGGCCAGCAGCAGGTCATGCAGGTTGTGGGCGAAGACGTTGATGGCCTCGCTTTCGGCGTTGTCGCGCAGCTCACCGAACAGGTCGGTTTCCAGGTGGGTGTAGAGCTTGACCTTCCAGGTCCAGCGCACCACTTCGCCCAGCCACTTGTCGGCAGGACGGTTCTGGTTACGCAGGCCGAAGTGCTCACCGATCATCAGCTCGCATGGGTGCAGGGTGCCCGGCAGTTCTTCGCCAATTTTCAGCGAGGCGGCCAGCACGCCTTCGTTGCGGCCGCGGAAAATGGCCAATGCGCGGTGCGATGGCACGCTCTTGAGCAGTTCATCGTGTTCGAAATAGTCGCGGAACTTGGCCCCTTCTTCTTCCTTGCCTGCCACCAGGCGGGCGCTGAGCACGGCTTCCTGCTTGAGGAAACTGCGCAGCTTGGCGAGCAGGCTGGCGTCTTCGGCGAAGCGTTCCATCAGGATGTACTTGGCGCCTTCCAGTGCCGCCTTGACGTCGGCAACACCTTTCTCGGCGTCGACGAAGCGCGCGGCTTCGGTTTCCGGGTTCAGTTGCGGGTCGTTCAGCAGGCCGTCGGCCAGCTCGCCCAAGCCGGCTTCCAGGGCGATCTGGCCCTTGGTGCGGCGCTTCTGCTTATAAGGCAGGTAAAGGTCTTCAAGGCGGGTCTTGGTGTCGGCCAGCTTGATCTCGCGGGCCAGTTCGGGTGTCAGCTTGCCTTGTTCCTCGATGCTCGCCAGGATGCTCACGCGCCGTTCGTCGAGTTCGCGCAGGTAGCGCAGGCGCTCTTCCAGGTGACGCAGTTGGGTGTCGTCCAGGCTACCGGTGACTTCCTTGCGGTAACGGGCGATAAAAGGCACCGTGGAGCCTTCATCAAGCAGGGTCACGGCCGCCTCGACCTGCTGCGGGCGGACGCCGAGTTCTTCGGCAATGCGGCTGTTGATGCTGTCCATAAAACCACCTGACAAATTGTGAATGCGGGGGCCGCAGGCCGACGCGGGGCGCGGGCGGCAGTGGATCAAAGGCGCGCATTATACCCGCCACATCCGGCTTGCGGTGATAGCAGCAGGCCAGCCTGGCGCCGGGTCCGACTGGCATCGGGGGAAAAATCTGCTAACAATGCACACGTCACGGCCCGTGGCGGCTAGGCCATAATGCTTGCCGAGATTAAAGGAGCGACCTATGAGCAGCACTGCACAAACCGCTGAAGGCGAGAAAATCCTCATCGTCGATGACGATCCGGGGCTGAGCAGCCTGCTGGAGCGTTTTTTCACCAGCAAGGGCTTCCGTGCCCGCGCTGTACCGAATGTCGAACAGATGGACCGCCTGCTGGCCCGTGAAGTCTTCAATCTGGTCGTGCTTGATCTGATGCTGCCGGGAGAGGATGGCCTCTCGGCCTGTCGCCGTCTGCGGGCGGCGAACAACCAGGTCCCGATCATCATGCTGACCGCCAAGGGTGACGAGCTGAGCCGGATCAAGGGACTGGAACTGGGCGCCGACGATTACCTGGCCAAGCCGTTCAACCCCGACGAACTGGTGGCACGGGTCAAGGCCGTGCTGCGCCGCCAGGCGCCTTCGGTGCCAGGTGCGCCGGGCACTGAAGACGAGACCGTCACTTTTGGCGACTACGAACTGTCGCTGGCCACCCGCGAGCTCAAGCGTGGCGACGAAGTACACATGCTCACCACCGGTGAATTCGCCGTACTCAAGGCACTGGTCATGCACGCCCGTGAGCCGCTCACCCGTGACAAGCTGATGAACCTGGCCCGAGGGCGTGAATGGGATGCGCTGGAGCGCTCCATCGACGTACAGATTTCGCGTCTGCGGCGCATGATCGAGCCCGACCCGTCCAAACCGCGCTACATCCAGACCGTTTGGGGTGTTGGTTATGTGTTCGTACCGGACGGCAACGCCGGCAAGTAACGTTTCGGTTGTAGACGTGCGTCACAGGAAGCGGGGCTACCTTAACGGTGCCCTGCTTTTTGCTTGTGTCGAGGTCCGCAAAGCCTGCGAGCCATGCTCGCTCCTGCAAGGTGTGTAGCTGTTGTCCATGAAAACGCCGCTGTGGTTCCCGCAAAGCTTCTTCGCCCGCACCCTTTGGCTGGTGCTGATCGTTGTGCTGTTTTCCAAGGCGCTGACCTTGGTTTACCTGCTGATGAACGAAGATGTGCTTGTCGATCGCCAGTACAGCCATGGCGTGGCCTTGACCTTGCGCGCCTATTGGGCCGCCGACGAGGCGGACCGTGAAAAAATCGCCGAAGCCGCTGGCCTGATCCGGGTGGTCGGTACCGGTGTGCCTGAGGGTGAGCAGCATTGGCCCTACAGTGAGATTTATCAGCGGCAGATGCAGGCCGAACTGGGCGCCGACACCGAGGTTCGCTTGCGTATCCATGCCCCTCCGGCCCTGTGGGTGCGCGCACCGAGCCTGGGCGATGGCTGGCTGAAAGTGCCGCTGTACCCGCACCCGCTGCGCGGCCAGAAAATCTGGAGCGTGCTGGGGTGGTTCCTGGCCATTGGCTTGCTGTCCACGGCCTCGGCCTGGATCTTCGTGCGTCAGCTCAATCAGCCGCTCAAACGTCTGGTGTTCGCGGCCCGGCAGTTGGGGCAGGGGCGTAGCGTGCGTTTGCCGATCAGTGATACGCCCAGCGAGATGACCGAAGTGTATCGGGCGTTCAACCAGATGGCCGAGGATGTCGAGCAGGCCGGGCGCGAGCGTGAGTTGATGCTGGCCGGTGTTTCCCATGACTTGCGTACGCCCTTGACCCGGCTGCGCCTGTCACTGTCGTTGATGAGCAATGACAGTGAGCTGACTGACGGCATGGTGCGCGACATCGAGGACATGGACGCCATTCTCGACCAGTTCCTGGCCTTTATCCGTGATGGCCGTGACGAGCCCGTGGAGGAGGTCGACCTCAGCGATCTGGTGCGTGAGGTGGTGGCACCCTTCAATCAGCCGGAAGAGCGGGTGCGCCTGTGCCTGGAGCCGATTCCGCCGTTCCCGCTGCGTCGGGTTTCGCTCAAGCGCATGTTGAACAACCTGATTGGCAACGCGCTGTATCACGCCGGCAAGGGCGTCGAAGTGGCTGCCTATGTCTCGGGTGACAGCAGTGCGCCCTATGTGGTGCTGAGCGTGCTGGACCGTGGTACGGGTATTGATCCAAGCGAGCTGGAGGGCATCTTCAACCCGTTCATTCGCGGCGACCGTGCCCGCAGTGGCAAAGGCACCGGGCTGGGCCTGGCGATCGTCAAGCGCATCGCGGCCCAGCACGGTGGCAATGTCGAGCTGCGCAACCGTTCCGGTGGCGGCCTTGAAGCACGGGTGCGTCTGCCCCTGGGCTTGTTGCTGCCCAGGGACGCGGTTTAGCCCTTACCCTTGGTGCGGGTCAGGTGCGGCCCGCCATTCTTCTCCAGGTGTTCGATGATCATCCCGGCAACGTCCTTGCCGGTGGTGACCTCAATGCCTTCCAGGCCGGGCGAGGAGTTCACCTCCATCACCAGCGGGCCATGGTTGGAGCGCAGGATATCCACACCGGCTACCGACAGGCCCATCACCTTGGCGGCACGGATGGCGGTCATGCGCTCTTCCGGGGTGATCTTGATCAGGCTGGCGGTACCTCCGCGATGCAGGTTCGAGCGGAACTCCCCCGGCTTGGCCTGGCGTTTCATCGAGGCGATGACCTTGTCGCCGACCACGAAGCAACGGATGTCGGCACCGCCGGCCTCCTTGATGTACTCCTGGACCATGATGTTCTGCTTCAGGCCCATGAAGGCCTCGATCACCGATTCGGCGGCCTTGGTGGTTTCGCACAACACCACGCCAATGCCTTGGGTGCCCTCGAGGACCTTGATCACCAGTGGCGCGCCATTGACCATCTGGATCAGGTCGGGAATGTCATCCGGCGAGTGGGCGAAACCGGTGATGGGCAGGCCGACACCACGCCGCGACAGCAACTGTAGCGAGCGCAGCTTGTCCCGCGAGCGGGCGATGGCCACCGACTCATTGAGCGGAAACACGCCCATCATTTCAAACTGACGCAGCACCGCGCAGCCGTAGAAGGTCACCGAGGCCCCGATGCGTGGAATGACCGCATCGAAGCCTTCAAGTGGTTTGCCACGGTAGTGGATCTGCGGTTTGTGGCTGGCGATATTCATGTAGGCGCGCAGCGTGTCGATCACGACCATCTCATGGCCGCGTTGGGTACCGGCTTCGACCAGACGACGAGTGGAATACAGACGCGGGTTTCGCGACAGCACAGCGATCTTCATGCAACACCTGTGGAAGGGGTGGGGGAGGCCGGGAAGGCCGGCTTGTCCTGAACATACTTGAGCCCGGGGTTGACCACCAATTGGCCGTCAACCAGGGCCTTGGAACCCAGCAGCAGGCGATAGCGCATCGCCTTGCGGCACGCCAGGGTGAACTCCACCTCCCAGACTCGGTCGCCGAGTGCCAGGGTTGTGCGGATCACATAGCGGATCTGGGCCTGACCGTTGGAGCTTTTAATGGTTTTCATCGCCACCAATGGCGCTTCACAGCGTCGATGGCGCAACTGCACCACCGAACCCAGGTGGGCGTTGAAACGGACCCAGCGCTGGCCGTCGCGTTCGAACGGTTCGATTTCGGTAGCATGCAGGCTTGAAGTGCTGGCACCGGTGTCGATTTTCGCACGCAGGCCGGCTACCCCGAGGTCGGGTAGCGCCACCCACTCGCGTAGACCGATCACGGTTAAATGGTCAAAAGTCTTCAAATTGCTAAACCTGCTCAAATGATCGGTGAACTGTAAGCACGCCGCGTACTTTTTGCATCCGCCAGTTACGGTAGTACAGTTCGATTGCAGATTGCGATCGAGGACATGAGATGGCACAAAAGCCCGAAGAAGACGACAAGGTTCGCCTGGACAAATGGTTGTGGGCGGCACGTTTCTACAAGACCCGAGCGTTGGCCAAGGCGGCCATCGAGAGTGGCAAGGTGCATTGCCGAGGTGAGCGCTGCAAGCCGGGCAAGGAGCCGCGGATAGGCGATGAGTTCGTCTTGCGCACCGGTTTCGACGAGCGCACTGTCGTGGTCAAGGCATTGTCGGTGGTGCGCCGTGGTGCCCCCGAAGCCCAGGCGCTGTACGAGGAAACAGCGCAGAGTATTGCCCGCCGTGAACAGGCGGCCATGCGCAAAGCGGGCGCGCTGGGTGTGACCACCGATGGGCGGCCGACCAAGAAGCAGCGGCGCCAGCTTCACCAGTTCCACGACACGGGTCATTGAGCGTTTGCGTGGTCGGCATTGCCATTCGTCGAAAGGCCGGCAGAGGCACTGGTCAAAAGGCCATAAGCGGAAACAGAGTAGGTGGGGTTGCAGTGTGTCTGTGTGAACCCGCCTTGCTTCGCTTGGATCAGTGGCCGATTGCCCATAAAATACCCGGTTCAAGCAGCACACCGTGGTACCCGCAGGTGCCCTGACGCGGCCCTTGATGGCCAGCCCATTTATTTTGTCACCTCTTAGAAAGCCAGAACTCATGCACGATTTGCCCGATACCGACTACACCCAACGCTTCATCTTCGACGAAAGCGATGTTCGCGGTGAGCTGGTTGCGCTCGAGCGTAGTTACGCCGAAGTGCTGGCCAAGCACACCTATCCGGAGCCCGTCGCGCAACTGCTCGGGGAACTGATGGCGGCAGCGGCGCTGCTGGTTGGCACGCTGAAATTTGATGGCCTGCTGATTCTTCAGGCACGCTCTGAAGGCCCGGTTCCATTGTTGATGGTTGAGTGCTCCAGCGAGCGCGAAATCCGCGGGCTGGCGCGTTACGATGCAGGCCAGATAGGCGATACGGCGACGCTGAGCGAACTAATGCCGGACGGCGTACTCGCACTGACCGTCGACCCTACCAACGGCCAGCGTTACCAGGGCCTGGTAGACCTGGACGGGGAGGACCTGTCGCAGTGCTTCACCAACTACTTCGTCATGTCCCAGCAGGTTGGCACGCGCTTCTGGCTCAAGGCCGATGGCAAAAACGCCCGTGGCATGTTGCTTCAACAACTGCCTGCCGATCGCCAGAAAGATGAAGACGATCGCGCCGCCAGCTGGCAGCACGTCACTGCCCTGGCCAGCACCCTGAGTGATGAAGAACTGCTTGGCCTGAACAACGAAACCATCCTTCACCGCCTCTACCACGAAGAGGCTGTGCGCCTGTTCGACATCCAGCCGCTGCGCTTCCGTTGCAGTTGCTCGCGCGAACGTTCGGGGAATGCACTGGTCAGCCTGGGTCAGGAAGATGCGCAGCAACTGCTGGCCGAGCATGGCGGTCATATCGAGATCGATTGCCAGTTCTGCAACGAACGCTACCTGTTCGATGCCACTGATGTGGCGCAATTGTTCGTGGGCGCGGGTGTTGAGGCACCGTCAGATACTCGTCACTGAAACGTTTAGCCTCAGGTAAATCTCCTGTCGAATGGCGGAAAAGCGCCGTTCTGACAGGAGGGCTCTACTTTTTTTGGGCGTTTCTGGCATAATCCGGCCACTTTTTTCGCTGTAGTAGTTTAAAAAGTTCTACTACAAAACGTTTGGAGCACTCGGCCTCAGGCCGGATGGGGAATCTCATGACGCAAGCCAACAACGCCGTGTACACCGATCTGAGTGTCGACGAGCTGGTACAAGAAGCCCTGAACCGCGGTGAAGGTGAGCTGGCCGATACTGGCGCCCTCGTCGTGAAAACCGGTCATCGCACCGGTCGTTCGCCGGTTGACCGTTTCATCGTAGAAGAACCAACCACTCAGGACGCTATTGCCTGGGGCCCGATCAACCGCAAGTTCCCGGCCGACAAGTTCGATGCCCTCTGGAACCGCGTCGAGGCCTACGTCAACGAGCGCGAGCATTTCGTTTCCCACGTGCATGTCGGTTCCGACGAAGCCCACTACCTGGCGGTCAAGATGACCACCGAGACGGCTTGGCACAACCTGTTTGGCCGTTGCCTGTTCATCAACCCGGAAACCTACAATCCGGGCGCCAAGCAGGAATGGCAGATCATCAACGCGCCGAACTTCGTCTGCGAACCTGAGCGTGATGGCACCAACTCCGACGGCACCGTGATCATCAACTTCGCCGCCAAAAAGGTGCTGATCGCAGGCATGCGTTACGCCGGCGAGATGAAGAAAGCGATGTTCTCGGTACAGAACTTCCTGCTGCCAGCGGCCGACGTGCTGCCAATGCACTGCGCTGCCAACATGGGCGAAGAGGGCGACGTGACCCTGTTCTTCGGCCTGTCCGGCACTGGTAAAACCACCCTGTCTGCTGACGAAAGCCGTTACCTGATCGGTGACGACGAGCACGGCTGGGGCGAAGGCGTGGTGTTCAACATCGAAGGCGGTTGCTATGCCAAGTGCATCGACCTGTCCGAGAAGAACGAGCCGGTCATCTGGAAAGCGATCCAGCACGGTGCTGTTCTGGAGAACGTGGTCATCGACCCGGTCACCAAGAAAGCCGACTACGCGGACGACAGCCTGACCCAGAACAGCCGTGCGGCCTACCCGCGCGAACTGATCGAGAAGCGTGCACCGAAAAACCTCGGCGGCGAGCCAAACGCGGTCATCTTCCTGACCTGCGACCTGACCGGCGTACTGCCGCCAGTGTCGATCCTCAGCGAAGAGCAGGCGGCCTACCACTTCCTGTCGGGTTACACCGCACTGGTTGGCTCCACCGAAATGGGTTCGGGTTCCGGCATCAAGTCGACCTTCTCCACCTGCTTCGGCGCTCCGTTCTTCCCGCGTCCTGCCGGTGAATACGCTGAGCTGCTGATCAAGCGTATCCGTGGCTTCAACTCCAAGGTCTACCTGGTCAACACTGGCTGGACCGGTGGTGGCTACGGCGTTGGCAAGCGTTTCAACATCCCGACCACCCGTGCGGTGATCGCAGCGATCCAGAGCGGTGCGCTGATCGGTGCTGAAACCGAACACCTGGACATCATCAACCTGGACGTGCCGAAGGCCGTTGAAGGCGTTGAAACCGTTCTGCTCAACCCACGTAACACCTGGGCTGACAAGGCAGCGTACGATGAAGCAGCCAAAGGCCTGGCCAAGCTGTTCATCGAGAACTTCAAGAAGTTCGACGTTTCCGATGCCATCAAGAACGCCGGCCCACAACTGTAAGTTGTCGCCAGCGCACTGACGAACCCCCGCTATTTAGCGGGGGTTTGTTTTTTAGGCCCAAAACATTCTGGCGTTGATCGCTGTGTGTTGGCTTGCCAATGATGCAGGCGCTGCGTACCCACTGACACCGCGCCGATACCATCGCAGGCAAGCCAGCTCCCACAGAAAAGCAGTGTACTGCGAGGCCCCCTGTGGGAGTTGACTTGCCAACGATGCAGGCGCTGCGTACCCACTGACACCGCGCCGATACCATCGCAGGCAAGCCTGCATCCCACAGAAAAGCAGTGTACTGCGCGGCCCCCTGTGGGAGTTGGCTTGCCGACGATGCAGGCGCCGCTTACCCACTGACACTGCGCCGATACCATCGCAGGCAAGCCAGCTCCCACAGAAAAGCAGTCTACTGCGCGGCCCCCTGTGGGAGTTGGCTTGCCAACGATGCGGGCGCTGCGTACCCACTGACACTGCGCCGATACCATCGCAGGCAAGCCTGCATCCCACAGAAAAGCAGTCTACTGCGCGGACCCCTGTGGGAGTTGGCTTGCCAACGATGCGGGCGCTGCGTACCCACTGACACCGCGCCGATACCATCGCAGGCAAGCCTGCTCCCACAGAAAAGCAGTGTGCTGCGCGGCCCCCTGTGGGAGTTGGCTTGCCAACGATGCAGGCGCCGCGTACTTGCTGGCACCGAGTTGATGCCATTGCAGGCAAGCTTGTTCCTACAGGAAATGCGGCGTTCTGCGCGGACCCCTGTGGGAGTTGGCTTGCCAACGATGCGGGCACCGCGCACTCTCTGACACTTTGTCGATGCCATCATCAGGAGGGATCGTATGTCCGAGACGGTTCAGCGTGATCATTACCCTCATTTTCACCCTGTTCAGACGCGCTGGCAGGACACTGATGCACAGGGTCATATCGCCGGTGCAATGGTTTATGCGTTCTTCGACAGTGCGCTGCAGGCGTACTTGATCGAACGTGCCGAACTGGACCCACAAGACGGCGAAGTGGTGGGTTTTGTCGTGAGTTCGTCCTGCGATTTCTTCGCTTCGGCAGCGTTCCCCGAGGCGTTGGCGGTTGGCGTGCGGGTTAGCCGCCTGGCCGGTAGTAGCGTCGAATACGCAGTGGCATTGTTCAAGGCCAATGACTCGCAAGCCTGCGCAGTAGGGCGCGTGGTACAGGTGTTCGTTGAGCGTGCTACAGGTCGCCCGGCAAGCCTGCCGGAGCGCTTGCAGGCGGCCTTGCAGGCGCTCCAGTAGGCTCAGTCGTTCAGGCGAATGATGCCTTCGCGCACGGCAAACAGCACCAAGCCCGGCACGTCGTGGATCTGCAGGCGGTGCATGATCTGCGAGCGATGGGCCTCGATGGTCTTGATGCTCAGGCCCAGGCCTTCGGCAATCGAGCGGGTCGACTCACCACGGGCAATCAGCCGAAGGATTTCCAGTTGGCGGGTGGTCAGTTGTGTCGTGGTGCCTATCGTCGGGCGCTTGCGGCTGTGTTTCACCGCCTGTTCGATCACCAGCGGCAGTACGGTGGCGGACAGGTACTGACTGCCGCTTCTTAGGGCATGCAGTGCCGACTCAAGTTCCGGCACGGTTGCGCTCTTGAGCAGGAAGCCGTGGGCGCCGTGTTGCAGGCATTTCATCACGAACTCCAGCTCTGAGCGGGACGATAGGATCAGTACGCGGCTCGACGGTACGCGCAGTTGCAGTTCGCCCAGAACCTCCTCGCTGTCGAGTGCGTGCTGGAGCATGTCCAGCACGATGATGTTCGGCTTCAGTTGTTCAGCCAACGTGATGGCCTTCAGGCCGTCGCCAGCCTCCCCAACGATGACATAGTCTTTTTTTTGTTCGAGCAATGCCCTCAGACCTGCTCTGAAGAGGGGCGAGTCATCGACAAGGAGTATTCGGCAAAGCATGGGTTCGAGCCTGTTTCGCAAGGGATGAGGAGCGACAGGTTTGCTCGGTCCATGTGAGCGCTGTCGCGGTGCTGCGCCATCAGTGTCGGTGTCGCGCCTGGGTGGCCTGCCGTGAGTGTGCAGTCATAAGCGTTCGAATACGGAAGGTAGTATCGGGCGAAGGGGAAGCGCCAGTTCGTGGATGCTTTCAGCGTGTCCGATAAACAGCAGGCCACCAGGGTGCAGGCGAGCCACTATGTCCTTGAGCAGGCTCGGCTTGTGCTCGCTGTCGACGTACATCAACAGGTTGCGCAGAAAGATGGCGTGGAAATGGCCCAGGTCGTCGGGCAATGGGTGGATCAGGTTGATGGTCTTGAGGGTTAGCCGTTGGCGCAAGCATGCACTCATGCGCAGGCGCCCGACCATCTGACCAATGCCACACAGGCCATGACGCTCTAGCCAGCCTTCAGGAAAATAGCGGGCCTGGGCAATATCGTAGATACCTGCTTGGGCAAGCGACAGCATGCGTGTACTCACATCGCTGGCCAGTACTTCCCAGTGATCGGTGGCGGCATGTTCGCTGGCAACCATGGCCAGGCTGTAGGCCTCTTCACCGGACGAGCAGGCGGCACTCCAGAGGCGCACCGGGCCTTGGTGTTTCGCTAACCATTGGCCGAGGTACTCGAAGTGACGGTGCTCGCGAAAGAAGTAGGTTTCCTTGGCAACCAGCAGGTCGATGGCCAGGCTGCGCTCAGCCTGATAATGAGGCTGTTCGAGTAACTGAAGGTAGTCGCGGTAGGTGTCCAGGCGGTGGTGGCGCAGGCGCTGATTCAGGCGGGCGGCGATCAGTGCGCGCTTGTCGTCGGTGATGACGACGCCGCAGCTTTGATGCACGAGTGTCTGCAACTGCTGGAACTCGGTAGGGTCGGGTAACGCCGGTTTGAAGTTTGCCAACCCTTTAGTGGCGACAAGCGTTCGGCTTTCAGCGTCATTACCTATCCGCATTCCTTGCGTCCTGCCTGATCTGAGGACGTTGGATGATAGCGCCCAGCCCTGTTTGCCCATATCAGGACTCCCCTTAAGCCGTTGGCATCGGGCAAGGTCGGGCCAGAGGGGTATGCGGTGGATTGGGGTGTTCCGGCCGCTTGGCGGCTCTTCTGCAACGCACCCGGAGCGTGAGCTCCGGGTGGATGCCAGCGGATCGCCAGGGGAGCGAACCGTTAGGTATTTGGCTTAAGCCAGTGACGTGATAGCGGTGTGCTTTTAGGCCGTTGTCGCGGCGGCTATCAGTCGTCGTGGCGCCAGTGACGGTGCTTGCGGTGGCCGTAGTGATGGCCGCGGTCACGGTAGTAACGACGGTCGTCGTAGTCGCGTCCGCGGTAACCACGTCCACGGTAGTCACGGTCTTCTTCGTCGGCTTCTCTGCCCATGTAGTTACCCAGCGCGCCACCGGCACCGCCACCGGCGGCTGCACCGATCAGGCTGCCTGTGGTGCCGCCCATGCTGCGACCCACCACGTTACCGCCGGCAGCGCCCAGTGCGCCCCCGATGGCGGCTTCGCCACGGCTGTGTTTGTTCGCGCCAACAGCACCACCGGCTGCACCACCGAGGCCCGCACCGATCGCAGAGCCGGTGCTGCCGCCAATCGACTGGCCGACGACCGAACCCAATACCCCACCCAATGCGCCGCCAATACCGGCTTCGGTGGTGCCGCCTGCCGAGGCAACGCCACTGAGCAGGCCGAGGGACAACAAGAGAATCGAGGAGTACTTCTTCATCTAAGAGGGTGTAGACAAAATCAAGTAGTAAGCCGACGGGCCAGCATGCGAGCTTCAGCCAACCATACCCATGCCGCA
>NZ_PJQQ01000108.1:0-508 GCF_002858665.1 Pseudomonas sp. FFUP_PS_473 | reverse complement strand
GAGTGAGGTCGGCCAACTGCTGCCGCATCAGTGGGCGCCTGCCTGAGTCGCGCAAGGTGAGTTCGGCGTACGCTTACTAGTCTTCTAGTTGAGGCATGGGCTTTTTTACGCGTTGAGCATAATCCGCTGTAGCCTCTCTAGCAGTACGCTCGATGCGTTTATTGATCTCCATACCGCTTTGGGCATTGGCTGTTAGTGATGTAAAGAGCAAAAACACGGCGATCGCTGATACAGTAGTGTTCATAAGAAGTCCCTTAATAAAAAAGCGCCCGTAGGGGGGCGCTAAAATTCACCTACCAAAGGAGCGTATGGTTTACAGGTGAATGCACTGGCGCGAACAACTGCTCGGTGCTCTTGCCAAGCTGCTTTGAAATGAGACAATTTCCAAAGCAGCGATGCCTCTTCCGCTGCCCTTAAACTAGCAAAGGAGGCTAAGAGGGTGTAGACAAAATCAAGTAGTAAGCCGACGGGCCAGCATGCGAGCTTCAGCCAACCATACCCATGCCGC
>NZ_PJQQ01000107.1:0-615 GCF_002858665.1 Pseudomonas sp. FFUP_PS_473 | reverse complement strand
CTGGCCTGTGCGAAGTTTTTGTCGCTCAAGGAAGCGACGCTCACTGAGGTACATGCGTTGTTGATGGTGACGAGTGAAGGTGCTGGCTCAGTGCAGAACGAACCGCTTAACGACCCTGCGAAACGGCGTATCCAGCTGTGGGGGTATGAGCTGGTCCACGACGGTGTCGGCTGGTCCTGGCGCTACACGGCGGACAGCATGAAGCAGTGGCGTACCCGTATTCACAAGGCGATCGCAGTCGACAACCAGGCGCAGTTGCTGACGATCGTGCGCAGTCTCTTCCGCTCAGCCGGTTTCCGGTTGGTGCGCAAACAGATAGGTGAGCTGGTAAATTATCTGAGAGGAGAATGGCGGCGGCTACGTAAAGGTGAACTGCCGGCTCTTCCCACGTTTCTGCCGTACATCAAGCGACTGCCCGACGACTGGCTACCGGTGCCCAGGGCTACCGGAGTGGAGCAACCATGAACGCATTCATGCAGGAATTCACCAAGACCGCCCGTGAGGCCCCGCGGCTGTACTTTGCACCGCTGGTTTGGGTTGCGCGGCGAATCAAGCGCATCGTCCGCCCTGCCCCTGTGAAGCGAGGCTGAGTTCGAAGCTTACGGGCGTTCCCTG
>NZ_PJQQ01000106.1:0-672 GCF_002858665.1 Pseudomonas sp. FFUP_PS_473 | reverse complement strand
CATGTCTACCCAATACAGTCACCTGAGTACCGAGGAGCGCGTCACCATCATGGTGATGCTATTTCAACGGCAGACGCTACGAACTATTGCTGCGTTGCTAGGGCGTCACCCCAGCACCATTAGTCGAGAGATCAAGCGCAACCCCCAGCAGCCCCACTATGACGCCATCAAAGCCACAAGTAGGGCACAACAGCTTCGACATATGCCTCGTCGTCAACGGCGTTTATCTCCAGACTCTGAGCTGTTTCAAGTGGTCGTCGAAATGCTCCGCATTGGCTGGTCACCACAACAAATTGCCCGCAGACTACACGCTATCTGGCCTGACCAACCCGAGCGACATGTGAGCCACGAAACTATCTACCTCGCCATCTATGCCTACCCACGCGGAGAGCTGAAACGTCAGCTGATCAGTTATCTACGTCAAGCAGACGGCAAGCGTCCTAAGCGAACACAGAGCAATGTGCGTCGAGAGCGCTATCCTGCACAACTGAGTATTCACCTACGCCCTCCCGAAGTTGCAGATCGTCTGGTACCTGGGCATTGGGAGAGTGATCTGATTATGGGGGCCAATAATCGCTCAGCCGTCGCCACAATGGTCGAACGCACAAGCCGATATGTAATCCTCGCCAAACTTGAAGCCCCCACCGCTGAAGCGGCGGCGGAAGCCATTGT
>NZ_PJQQ01000010.1:0-156231 GCF_002858665.1 Pseudomonas sp. FFUP_PS_473 | reverse complement strand
TCGCATCGGAACATCCTCTGATATGGGCGCCATCATAGCGCCCGATCAAAGTGTCCAAAATCATTAGGCCAGTTCAGACCCGCTCCTACAGGATGCTGGCTTGCCTGCGATGGCTTCGGTGGGGTGTCAGTGAGTGCGTGGCGTCTGCATCGCGGGCAAGCCCGGCTCCTACAGGACGATGGCTTCGGTGGGGTGCCGTAGACCTAAACGAAAAAACCCGGGGTTCGCACTGCATCAAGTGCGAACCCCGGGTTTGACAGAAGCGCTATATGCTGAGCAATCAGCGCGAAACAAGCGGTGTTTCAAAGGTCATGTTGACCATGCCCGAGTAACTACCCGGCGCATAAGGGCCCGCCTGGGCAGAGATTTCGATCGGAATGAACACCTGGTTGCCCCTTTGACTCTCAGGCACCACAATCTTGGCGGTATTGTCCAGATCAACCCCATTGATGCTGACATTAAGGTTGATTGCATCGGCGCCACTATTCATCTGGGCCGGGCCTTCAAGCCGGGCCTCAATGGCCCCGGTGGTGCTCTTGGCAATCAGGCGCTGAACGACGGGCCTCAGCGTTTCGGTTACCACGTTGTAGCTCAACTCTTGCACCCGAGTATCCCAGCCGTTTTCAGCCACAACATAAAACGCAGCGGCAGGAATATGGGCAATGACTTCAACTTGCTTGCGAACGGTGTTACTGGCAAAAACGCTACCGGCAGCGAGCATGGCGAACGGGATGATCCAGTATTTCATGATATGCACCTTTGATAATGTACGAATTCAAGCGGTTAGTAAGGCTTAACAGAAACGCCAACCGGCGCCCCCTGTTCATGGCCTGCAGCGCTATCATTCAGATCGCAGTCGCTGCCAACCAATGCGCACATTATCGACATCCTTCTGCCCGACTTATGTAGGCGCAGAGCTCGAGGAACGTAGGAATTTTCCTCAGGACTTTCAATTTCGCATCATTTGCCTACAAGCAATCTCTAATGTTCGAACAAAAAAAATGCCAGGCATTGGCCTGGCATTTTTTACGACTGATGCCTTAGAACGGCATTTTGAAACCCGGCGGCAGTTGCATGCCGGCGGTCATGCTGCCCATTTTGTCCTGGCTGTTCTGCTCGACCTTGCGTACCGCGTCGTTGACGGCGGCAGCGATCAGGTCTTCGAGGACTTCCTTGTCTTCCTGCATCAGGCTGTCGTCGATGCTGATGCGCTTGACGTCGTGACGCCCGGTCATCACCACGCTGACCAGGCCTGCACCGGATTGACCGGTCACTTCAGCATTGGCCAGTTCTTCCTGCATCTTGGCCATTTTTTCCTGCATCTGCTGCGCCTGCTTCATCAGGCCGGCCATGCCACCTTTCATCATGGGGATCACCTCAAGTATCACATTACGGAATACGGCCAGGAGCACGCTCCAGGCCGCCAGTGTCATTCAGTTACTCGCTTTGGCCAACCAAAGCGTCCACAGGTTCAATAGTATCCTCACGCACCACGGCACCGAACTGCTGGATCATCTGCTGGATGAACGGATCAGCATGAATTGACGCTTCAGCATCACGCTGGCGCTCGGCACGACGACGCGCAGCGGCCTGGGCCGGGGTTTCCTGCTGGGGCTGGATCAGTTCAATGACCAGGTTGATGCTGCGCCCCAGGTGCTGGTTCAGCGCGTCGTTAAGGCGACGTTGCTGGGTGGCGTTGAACAACGCGCCCTGCCCTGGGTCCAGATGCAGCAGCCAATTGTCGCCCTCGGCGGCCATCAGGGTGCAGTTGGCGGCGATATTGCCGGTCATGCCGGAAACCGGCAACGCAGGGAACATTTCCAACCATTGCAGCGCAAGCCCGGTGGCCGGCTGGGCTGCCGGCAAGACTACCGGTTCAGGCTCGGCAACGGCGGGCACCATTTCGCTGGCCAGTTCGTCCAGGTAGCTGTAGCCCATTGGGTCCAGCTCAGGTTCGTAGTAATCCTCGTCCAGCGGCGGCTCGTCGTCACGCTCCATACCCGCAGGGCTGTAGCTGGCATCATCATGCGGTGGCGGCGCTTCCTGCACCGGCGCGGCTACTGAAACAACAGGCTGTGCCGCCTCGACCACGTCCGCTTCAGCGACTGGCTCTGGCTCTGGCTCTGGCTCTGGCTCTGGCTCTACAGCAGGCTGCGCCATGGGCGGGTCGTTCCACGGCAGATCGATCTCGGCCTCAGCCGGTGCCGACACAACGGGAGCGGGTTCTGCAACCGGCTCAGGCTCAGGCTCAGCCGGCAAGACCGGCACAGGGGCTGGTGACTCGACCACGGCCACGGGCGCCTGTACCGGCGGCATAGCGGTGGCCGCAGCCACTGCTACCGTGGAATCAGCTGTGGCCTGGCTGATCCCCACTGGCTTTAGCGTTGGCCTGGGTGCGTCCGGGGTATCGGCCGGACGGAAGGCCAGCATCCGCAACAGCACCATCTCGAAACCACTGCGCGGGTCGGGTGCCAGCGGCAGGTCACGGCGGCCAATCAGGCCCATCTGGTAGTAAAACTGCACATCTTCGGCAGGCAGTGCCTGCGCCAGTGCCAGCACGCGTTCGCGGTCACCCTGGCCATTATCGACCGCCTCGGGCAAGGCCTGGGCAATGGCCACGCGGTGCAGCACATTGAGCATTTCAGCAAGCACACCGCTCCAGTCCGGGCCCTGTTCGGCCAATTGCCGAACCGCCTCGAGCAATGCCCTGGCATCGCCCTCAAGCAGTGCCTGGAGCACTCCGTAGACCTGACCGTGGTCAAGGGTACCGAGCATCGCCCGGACATCGGCGGCCAACACCTTGCCTTCACCAAAGGCGATGGCCTGGTCGGTCAGGCTCATGGCGTCGCGCATCGAACCATCGGCGGCGCGACCGAGCAGCCACAACGCATCGTCTTCAAACGGGACGTTCTCGACACCCAACACATGGCTCAGGTGTTCGACGACGCGCTCCGGGGTCATGTTTTTCAGCGAAAACTGCAGGCAGCGCGACAGGATCGTGGCCGGCAGTTTCTGCGGATCGGTGGTGGCGAGGATGAACTTGACGTAAGGCGGCGGCTCTTCCAGCGTCTTGAGCAAGGCGTTGAACGAGTGGCTGGAGAGCATGTGGACTTCGTCGATCAGGTAGACCTTGAAGCGCCCACGGCTGGGGGCATACTGCACGTTGTCGAGCAGCTCGCGGGTGTCCTCGACCTTGGTCCGGCTGGCGGCGTCGATCTCGATCAGGTCGACAAAACGCCCTTCGTCGATCTCCCGGCAGACTGAACAGGTGCCGCACGGGGTCGAGGTGATGCCGGTTTCGCAGTTAACGCATTTGGCAATAATGCGCGCGATGGTGGTCTTGCCCACACCCCGGGTACCGGTAAACAGGTAGGCGTGGTGCAGGCGCTGGTTGTCCAGTGCGTTGATGAGGGCCTTGAGCACATGGGTCTGGCCGACCATTTCGCGGAACGAGCGCGGACGCCATTTACGTGCAAGAACCTGATAACTCATCGAAAACCGTCGCGATCCAGAAGCTGAAGAGGGCTAATGCTAGCGGAGCGGGGGCAAAATTGCATCCGGTGTCGTCTACGCTGTGCAATAGGACAGGCAGCAGGCGGCTCAATCGTCGAAAAGCAGACCGCTCACACAGCAAAAGCGCTGTCTGAGAGAGGGAATATAAGGAGGGGGGACTTTCTAAATGGAGGCGACCCCACCAGCCACACCCCGGCACACGATGTTCCCGCTATGGCTGCTCCCTTCCGGGCCTGACCAGGTTGACGGGTAATCGTTGCGGGGGGACCGATGGGGCCACCACTACGCGGCTCATCAAGCGACGAGCCGCGCCATTGTACCGGTCTTGCGCCAAGTTACAACCTCTGCCTCAAGAAAAAACCAACGTTTCTCAAGGACTTGGCTTCATGCCTCGATGCCGTGGCTGGCAAGGAAGACGACAAAGGCGTCCTCATCCATCACCTGAAGGCCCAGTTCATTGGCCTTGGCCAGCTTGGAACCTGCGCCGGGGCCGGCGACCACGCAGTGGGTCTTGGCCGAGACCGAGCCGGCAACCTTGGCACCCAGCCCTTCCAGCTTGACCTTCGCCACGTCGCGGCTCATGCGCTCCAGGGTACCGGTGAGCACCCAGGTCTGGCCGGCCAGCGGCAAGCCTTCGGCGACTTTTTTCTCACTGGCCCAGTGCATGCCGAACTCAGACAATTGCGCCTCGATGGCAAGCGCCTGGGCTACGTTGTCCGGTACGGCGAAAAATTCACGCAAGCCCTGCTTGGCCTTTTCGTTAAGGCCTTTCATGACGCTCAGTTCGAGCCAGTCGCGGCTCAGCGCAATCACCTGCTCGAGGCTGCCGGCTTTTTCGGCCAGGTTCCTGGCGCCGGTTGCGGCAATGCCCGGGATGTTCAGTTTTTCGATGAGGCCTGCCAGGGTGGTGCTGGCAGCGAACTCGGCATGCACCTCGCCTTCATCCTGCAAGGCGATGCCGGCGCCGAGCAATTGGTTGATGACCGCCTGGTTGTGGGCGTCGCCAAAGAAACTGTGGATCTCATGGGCCACTTCCAGGCCGATGTCCGGCAGGTAGGTCAGCACTTGAGGCAACGCCACCCTCACCCGCGCCAGCGAACCCAGGGAGCGCGCCAGCACCTTGGCGGTTTCTTCGCCGACATCAGGAATACCCAAGGCATAAATGAACCGCGCCAACGCTGGCTGTTTGCTCTGCTCAATGGCCGCCAGCAGGTTCTTGCTGGACAACTCGGCAAAGCCTTCCAGGTCGACGATCTGTTCGAAGGTCAGGCTGTAGAGATCGGCAGGCGAACGGATCAGGCCTTCGTCGACCAGTTGCTCGACGCTTTTCTCACCCAGCCCGTCGATGTCCATGGCGCGGCGCGAGACGTAATGGATGATCGCCTGCTTGACCTGCGCGGCACACGCCAGGCGCCCGACACAGCGGTAGACGGCGCCCTCGCTGACGGTTTCCTTGCCCTTGCTGCGCTTGACCAGCTGGGTACGCTCGACGTGCGAACCACACACCGGGCAGGTGTGCGGAATATGAACCGGGCGTGCATCTGCCGGGCGCCGTTCCAGCACCACCTGCATGACCTGAGGGATCACGTCGCCAGCACGGCGGATGATCACCGTGTCACCGATCCGCAAGCCCAGCCGGTCGACTTCGTCCATGTTGTGCAAGGTCGCGTTGGCTACCGTGACCCCGGCGACCTTCACCGGCTTCAGGCGCGCCACTGGCGTCACCGCGCCGGTACGGCCCACCTGAAATTCCACGTCGAGTACTTCGGTCAGCTCTTCCATGGCCGGAAACTTGTGGGCAATCGCCCAACGCGGCTCACGCGCGCGAAAACCCAACTCGCGCTGATAGGCAAGGCTGTTGACCTTGAACACCACGCCGTCGATTTCATAGGGCAGGTCATTGCGGCGACGGCCGATGTCGCGGTAGTAGTCCAGGCATTGCGCCACGCCCACGGCCAGTTTCAGTTCGTGGCTGATCGGCAAGCCCCAGGCCTTGAGTTGCTGCAAAATGCCGACATGGGTGTCGGCAATGTCTGCCGAGACCTGCCCCAGGCCATAGCAGCAGAACTCCAGCGGCCGGCTCGCGGTGACTTTCGAGTCGAGCTGACGCAGGCTGCCTGCGGCGGCGTTACGCGGGTTGGCGAAGGTTTTGCCGCCGTTTTCGATCTGGCTGGCGTTCAACCGATCGAAGCCCGCCTTGGACATGAACACTTCACCGCGCACCTCCAAAACGGCCGGCCACCCTGCCCCCTCTAGCTTGAGCGGAATGTTGCGCACGGTACGCACGTTGACACTGATGTCTTCGCCGGTGGTGCCATCGCCACGGGTTGCGCCTTGCACCAGCAGGCCATCGCGATAGAGCAGGCTGACCGCCAGGCCATCGAGCTTCGGCTCGCAGCTGTACTCCACGGCCGCGCCGCCTCCGAACAGGTCGCCCGCTGGCAGCTCCAGCCCTTCGACCACCCGTCGATCGAAGTCACGCAGGTCGCTTTCCTCGAAAGCGTTACCCAGGCTCAGCATGGGCACTTCATGGCGCACCTGGCTGAAGGCCGACAGCGCAGCGCCACCGACCCGCTGGGTGGGCGAGTCGGCTGTCACCAGTTCGGGGTGTTCTGCTTCCAGGGCCTGCAGTTCGCGGAACAGGCGGTCATACTCGACATCCGGAATGCTCGGGGCATCCTGCTCGTAGTAGCGCCGGTTGTGCAGCTGGAGTTCGGCACGCAGTGCGAGGATTCGGGTTTCGACGGTCATGTTCGTGTTCTCTTGCCATGCAAAAGAGCAACCCTGGCTGCCCAGGCTGCTGACACATCCCCGCTTTTCAGCGGTTTTCTCACGGTGGGAGCAGGCTTGCCTGCGATGCAGGCGCCGCGAATTCACGGGCACCCCATCGATCGCTTCGCAGGCACGCCTGCTCCCACGAAGATCACACAGGGGGGCTGTCAGCAACCTGAGCAGCCGTGGCTGCTCCTTGAGTGTTTAGGGTGCTTGGGATCAACGCTTCTGGGTCAGTGCCCGACGCTCGAACTCGACGATGCGCTGGCGGTAGTGCTCGATGGTCTGCGCGGTCATGACGCTACGCTGGTCATCTTTGAGCTCACCATTGAGCTCGTGGGCCAGTTTGCGTGCAGCCGCCACCATCACGTCGAATGCCTGCTTCGGATGACGCGGGCCCGGCAGGCCCAGGAAGAAGCTCACTGCACGCGTGCTGAAGTGGTCGATGTCGTCCAGGTCAAATACACCTGGCTTGACTGCGTTGGCCATGGAGAACAGCACTTCGCCGTTACCGGCCATGCTTTCATGACGGTGGAAAATGTCCATTTCGCCAAAACGCAAACCGCTTTCAAGAATGTTCTGCAGCAGCGCCGGGCCCTTGAAGCCGCCCTCGTCACGGGAAATCACGCTGATCACCAGCACTTCTTCTACCGGCGGCAACTCTTTGCCTGCATTGGCAGCGCCAAAGCCGGTGCTTTTGGTGCGTGTTTCGTCCGGGAAGTCATCGGACGCATCGACGAACAGGTCCGGCTCACGTGGCTCAGCGGCCAGGTTCAGGTCGCCCTGCTGCGGCTCGCTGTTACGTTTGTTGCGCTTGGAAGACTTCGGCTTGCTCTCACGCTCACGTTCACGCAGCGGCGCACTCATGGACGGCAGGTCATGCTCATCCAGCTCCGGCTCCTTGTGATTGTCCAGCACACGGGAAGGCCCCAGCACATCAGGGCTGCTCTCCTCGTCAGGCAGGTTGGAGAAACTGCGATCCAGACGGAATTTCAGCTTACCCTTGCCACCACGCATACGACGCCAGCCGTCAAAAAGAATACCGGCGATGACAATAATGCCGATGACGATCAGCCACTCGCGCAGACCGATTTCCATGTAATCCCGTGCCTCTGTAAAAAATGCTGATAAATAAAGGGCTTAAAGCCCTTTAAAACGTGGCGCCAACTCTATGTTCTGACAGGCGTTTTGCCCACGCGTAATAAAAATTGCCATTAAGCTAGCACGACCAAAGATAACTTTACACCGTCTGTCGCAACTGACAGGTCCATTAAGCGCAGGTTCACGCTTTATGGCACCCGATCAGGCGTCGACCATGGCCATCGCCTCCTCCACATCAACCGCCACCAGGCGCGAGCAACCGGGCTCGTGCATGGTCACCCCCATCAATTGATCGGCCATTTCCATGGCGATCTTGTTGTGGGTGATATAGATGAATTGCACGGTCTGGCTCATTTCTTTTACCAGCCGGGCATAACGCCCCACGTTGGCATCGTCCAGTGGTGCATCGACTTCGTCGAGCATACAGAACGGTGCCGGGTTCAACTTGAAGATCGCGAACACCAACGCCAGGGCAGTCAACGCCTTCTCCCCACCGGACAACAGGTGGATGGTGCTGTTTTTCTTCCCAGGCGGGCGCGCCATGATCATCACCCCTGTATCGAGTAAATCTTCGCCCGTCAGTTCCAGGTAAGCGCTGCCGCCACCGAAAACTTTTGGGAAAAGTGCCTGTAAACCGGCATTTATCTGATCAAAGGTATCCTTGAAGCGATTACGGGTTTCCTTGTCGATCTTGCGGATGACGTTTTCCAGCGTCTCCAGCGCCTCGACCAGGTCATCGTTCTGCGCGTCCAGGTAGCGCTTGCGCTCGGACTGCTGCTGGTACTCATCGATGGCCGCCAGGTTGATGGCGCCCAGGCGCTGGATACGCCCGTCGATACGCTCCAGCTCAAGCGCCGCTTCCTGCTCGCTGGCCTGCTCGGTCAGGGTTTCGAGCACGCCATGCAGGTCATAGCCATCGGTGTGCAGTTGTTCCTGCAGGGCCTTGCGCTGAACGCTCAGCCCTTGCCATTCCATACGGTGCTGCTCAAGCTGGCCGCGCAGCAACTGGGACTGCTGCTCCGCCTGGCTGCGACGTTTTTCGGCCTCGCGCAACTCGCGGTCGGCTTCGTCCATGTGCAGGCGCGCCTGACGCATTTCGTCATCGACGCTCATGCGTTTTTCCAGCAACTCTTCGAGCTTGAGCCGCAGCTCTTCCAGCGGCGCCTCGCCCTCTTCCAGGTTCAGCGTCAACTGCTCACGCTTTTCCGTCAGCCGCTCGGACTGCAACTCGAGGCGCTCCAGCGCCTGACGCGTGGAGTCGTGCTGGGCACGGAGCGAGCCCAAACGCACTGCCAACTGGTGGGCGTGGTCCTTGTGCTGCCGCGCTTCCTGGCGCACCCGGTCAAGCCGCTCGCGCAGGTTGTCGCGCTGGGCCAGCAACAGCTCACGCTGCTCGGTGTCCTGGGCCATAAGGTCAAGCGCTTCCTGCAGTTGCAAGCGCGATTCACCGAGGCTTTCGTGCTCGATGGCACGCTGCTCAAGCACCTCGCTCAATTCCTCGTCAAGACGGCGACGGCGCAGCGCCAGCTGCTCGGCACGCGCCTTGCCCGCCGACAACTGCGCCTTGAGCTCGCCCTGCTGGCGCGCTTCGTCCTGTGCCCGGCGACGGATCTGCTCGCGACCGTCCTCCAGGCTGCGCTGTTGCTCGCGCAGCGTGAGCAGTTGCTCGTCCAGAAGCTCCAGTTCGGTCTGCAAGGCTTCGTGCTCAAGGCGCAGTTGCTCAAGCTCCTGCCCTCGGGCGAGCACCCCGCCCTCGGCATCACTGGCACGCGACACCCGCAAGAAGTGCCGCCCGACCCAATAACCGTCACGGCTGACCAGGCTCTGCCCTTCGGCCAGTTGGCCACGCAGCGCCAACGCCGCATCGAGATCTTCCACCGGGCGTACCTGCCCCAGCCACGGGGCCAGGTCGACACGGCCTTGAACCTTGTCGAGCAAACTGCCCGGCAGGCTCGTCGCAGTGCCGCGAACATCGAGCAGGCGCAATGCGCCTTGATCGAAGCTGGCCAGGTCCAGGCCGGTGAACGCATCGACCAGCACGGCCTGCAGGTCAGCGCCCAGCACGGTCTCGACCGCCAGTTCCCAGCCCGGCTCGACGCGCAAGCCCTCGGCCAGTCGCGGACGCTGCGCCAGGCCCTGCGCCTGCAACCAGCGAGCGGTGCCGCTGCCCGGGTCCAGCGCGGCCTGCTGCAAGGCTTCCAGCGAGGCCAGACGACCACCCAGGCGCTGCAACTCGCCCTGGGTTTGCTGCTGAGCGCTGCCAACCTGCTGCAACTGCTCGCGCAGCACCTCAAGCCGCTCGACGGCCTGCTGCTCTTCCAGTTGCAGGTCTTCAAGGAGCAGTTCACTGCTGGCCAATTGCTCGCCCAGCTCCAGTATCGCCGCGTCTTCAGGGTCGGCACTGAGCTGGTCACGCTCCTCGCCCAGTTTGCGCTGACGCTCGGCCAGACGCTCCAGGCTGTGTTCCAACTGTTGAATGCGCGACTGCTGCACTTCGGCCTGACGGCGCGGCTCGGCCGAACGGGTATTGAAGCTGTCCCACTGCTCCTGCCAGCCATGCATGGTGCCTTCGGCTTCTTCCAGCGTCGCGGCAGACTCTTCGGCAGCAGCCAGGGTCATTTCCTGCTCGGGCTCGAGCATTTCCAGCTCTTCAGCCAGGGTTGCCAGCAACGTGCGGTCATGCCCCAGGTGCGACTCGGTTTCCTGACGCGAACGCTCGGCCTCCTTGAGGTCGTCCTGCAATTGGCGCAAGCGCTGCTGGCCATGCTGGATGCTCTGCTCGACCCGGGCGATATCACCGCCCACCGAATAGAAGCGCCCCTGAACCAGGTTGAACCGTTCAGACAGCTCATGGTGACCGTCACGCAGGCGCTCAATACTGGCATCGGCATTGCGCTGTTCCGCAACCAATGCCTCGAAGGCCACTTCCTGATCGCCGATGATCGCTTCACGCTGGCCCACCTGATCGTTCAGTGCGCGCCAGCGCAGTGCCGCCAGTTGCGCCTTGAGCTGGCGCTCCTCGGCCTTGTATTCCTTGTACTTCTCGGCAGCCTGGGCCTGGCGGTGCAAGCGCTCAAGCTGGCGCTCAAGCTCTTCGCGCAGGTCGGTCAGGCGCTCGAGGTTTTCATGGGTGCGGCGAATACGGTTCTCGGTTTCGCGGCGGCGCTCCTTGTACTTGGAGATACCGGCGGCTTCTTCGATGAAGTTGCGCAGCTCTTCGGGCTTGGCTTCGATCAGCTTGGAGATCATGCCCTGTTCGATGATCGAGTAGCTGCGTGGCCCCAGGCCAGTGCCGAGAAAGATATCGGTAATGTCACGGCGCCGACATTTGGTGCCATTGAGGAAATAGGTGTTCTGGGCGTCTCGGGTGACCTTGCGGCGAATGGAGATCTCCGCATAGGCGGCGTACTCGCCGACCAAGGTGTTGTCGCTGTTGTCGAAGACCAGCTCGATACTCGCCTGGCTGACCGGCTTGCGGCTGGTCGAACCATTGAAGATGACATCGGTCATCGACTCGCCACGCAGGTTCTTGGCCGAGCTTTCGCCCATCACCCAACGCACCGCGTCGATGATGTTGGACTTGCCACAGCCATTGGGCCCGACAACGGCCGCCATGTTACTGGGGAAGTTGACGGTGGTCGGGTCGACGAAGGACTTGAACCCGGCCAGGCGAATGCACTTGAGGCGCATGCTCAGGCAGGTACCAGCGCCGTCAGCACAAGGTCGCAACTGCGCTGACAATACTCGACCAGCACACTGCGGATGCGCGGCAGGTCACGTGCAACCACGGCCTCGAGCAATTGCGCGAACAGCACCAGGAAGTCATCCATTTCGGCCTTGCGCTGATCCAGCGCCAGGTAATACGTGCGACTCATGGCCGGCTGCAGGTTTTCGACGGTTTCCTGCAGGTAAGGGTTGTTGGCAAACGGATAGGCCGCGCGCATTACCGCGAAGCTGTCTTCAACGAATGCCTTGATGTCCTTGCGCTCGCAGGCAGCGCGCAAACGCTGCTGAATGACCAGAAACGGAGCAAGCTCGCTGTCGCTGCGCAGGTGCGTGGCAACGGCATTGCCCAACAGGATGTACAGCTCGCTCATCAGCGTGCAGAGGCTGCGTACATTGTGCTCGTTTAGCTCGGTAACGTGCGCGCCGCGACGCGGCAGGATCGTGACCAGATGCCGGCGTTCGAGAATCAGCAGCGCCTCACGCACGGAGCCGCGGCTGACATTCAGCGCCTGGGTGACCTTCAGCTCCTGGATACGCTCGGCGGGTTTGAGCTCGCCGCGAATGATCCGCTCGGCCAGGTAATGGGCAATTTGCTCGGAGAGGCTGTCCGGCGCCTTGAACGTCATGGTTTTCCTTCAAACTCTTTGAACGGTGCACAAGGGCGGGATTGTAGCGCACTTGCCCCCCACTCGCGCAGGGCCTCTCGGCCCGTTCTATGCTTAAAAAGTCAGGTGTAGAGCGTACCAAGCGCCATTTCGATCATTTTCCTGACCCACAAGTCAGAAAGATGTTGACCGAAAAGTCAGGCCTGCTTAGAGTCAGCACAACCCCGCTCAACAACAATAATTCGCTTGTGAGGCCTTCCGTGATCCAGTTTCTCTTTAATCAGGAGCTGCGCAGTGAGCACGCCCTGGACCCCAATCTGACAGTGCTTGAATACCTGCGTGAACACCTGGGCAAACCCGGCACCAAGGAAGGCTGCGCCAGCGGCGACTGCGGCGCTTGCACTGTCGTGGTCGCTGAGCGCCATACGGATCAGGACGGCCTCGAACGCCTGCGCTATCGCAGCCTGAATGCGTGCCTGACCTTTGTGTCGGCGCTGCATGGCAAACAACTGATCAGTGTTGAAGGGCTCAAACACCAAGGGCAGTTGCACAGCGTTCAACAGGCAATGGTCGACTGCCACGGTTCACAATGCGGCTTCTGCACGCCCGGCGTGGTGATGTCGCTGTTCGCCCTGCAGAAGAACAGCGACGCCCCGGACCTGCACAAGGCCCAGGAGGCGCTGGCCGGCAACCTCTGCCGCTGCACCGGTTACCGGCCGATTCTGGCAGCCGCAGAACAGGCCTGCTGCCAGCCGCCAGCCGACCCGTTCGATGCCGCCGAGGCGCAAACCATCGCCCGGCTCAAGGCGATTGCGCCCAAAGAAACCGGCGAGCTCAACAGCGGCGATAAACGCTGCCTGGTTCCACTGACCGTGGCCGACCTGGCCGAGCTCTATGGCTCGCACCCGGAAGCGCGCCTTCTGGCCGGTGGTACCGACCTGGCACTTGAGGTAACCCAGTTCCACAAGACCCTGCCGGTGATGATCTACGTCGGTAACGTCGCCGAGATGAAGCGCATCGAGCACGTCGACGCGCATATCGAGATTGGTGCCGCCACGCCATTGACCGACTGCTATGGCGCGCTGAGCGCCGAGTACCCCGACTTTGGCGAGCTGCTGCACCGCTTCGCCTCGCTGCAAATCCGCAACCAGGGCACCTTGGGCGGCAATATTGGCAACGCATCACCGATTGGCGACGCCCCGCCCCTGCTGATCGCCCTGGGCGCCCAGATCGTCCTGCGCAAAGGCGACAGCCAGCGCACCCTGGCCCTGGAAGACTACTTCATCGATTACCGCATCACCGCCCGCCAGGAGAGCGAGTTCATCGAGAAGATCATCGTGCCGAAGGCTTCGCCCGGCTGGGCGTTCCGCGCCTACAAGCTGTCCAAGCGCCTGGACGACGATATCTCGGCGGTCTGCGCGGCAATCAACCTGCGCATCGAAGGCGGCGTCATCCACGAGGCACGCATCGCCTTCGGCGGCATGGCGGCCATCCCGAAACGCGCCCAGGCCTGTGAAACGCTGCTGACAGGCAAGCCCTGGAGCCAGGCACTGATTGAACAGGCCTGCCAGGCCTTGAGCGAAGACTTCACACCGCTGTCGGATTTTCGCGCGAGCAAGGAGTACCGCTTGCTCAGTGCGCAGAACCTGCTGCGCAAATACTTCATCGAACTGCAAACACCGCACATCGAGACTCGGGTGACCGCTTATGTCTAACCATCCTCACGTCGCCAAGAGCCAGGCAGAGTTGGCCGACCTGTTCAGCCAGGACATGACCAGCGGTGTAGGCCGCAGTGTCAAGCACGACAGCGCCGATAAGCATGTGTCCGGCGAAGCGGTGTATATCGATGACCGCCTGGAGTTCCCGAATCAGTTGCACGTGTATGCCCGGTTGTCCGACCGTGCCCATGCGCGCATTGTCAGTATCGACACCGCGCCCTGCTACGCCTTCGAGGGCGTGCGCATTGCCATTACTCACGAAGAAATACCGGGCTTGAAAGACATCGGCCCGCTGCTTCCGGGCGACCCCTTGCTGGCCATCGACACCGTGCAGTTCGTCGGCCAGCCGGTGGTGGCTGTGGCCGCACGCGACCTCGACACCGCGCGCCGCGCCGCGCTGGCAGCGATCATCACCTACGAAGACCTGGAGCCGGTGCTCGATGTGGTCGAAGCGCTGCGCAAAAAGCACTTTGTCCTCGACAACCACACCCACCGGCGCGGGGACTCGGCCAGCGCATTGCGCGATGCACCCCATCGCTTGCAGGGCACCCTGCATATCGGCGGCCAGGAGCATTTCTACCTGGAAACCCAGATCTCTTCGGTGATGCCTACCGAAGACGGCGGCATGATCGTCTACTGCTCGACCCAGAACCCCACCGAGGTGCAGAAGCTGGTTGCCGAAGTGCTCGATGTACCGATGAACAAGGTGGTGGTCGACATGCGCCGGATGGGCGGTGGCTTTGGCGGCAAGGAAACCCAGGCGGCGAGCCCCGCCTGCCTGTGCGCGGTGATCGCGCACCTGACCGGCCAGCCGACCAAGATGCGCCTGCCTCGCATGGAAGACATGGTCATGACCGGCAAGCGTCACCCCTTCTATGTCGAATACGATGTCGGTTTCGATGACCGCGGTCGCCTGCAGGGCATCAATTTCGAGCTGGCCGGTAACTGCGGCTGCTCGCCCGACCTGTCGGCGTCCATCGTCGACCGCGCCATGTTCCACGCCGACAACGCCTATTACCTGGGCGACGCCACGATCAACGGCCACCGCTGCAAGACCAACACCGCCTCAAACACCGCCTACCGGGGCTTCGGCGGCCCACAGGGGATGGTCGCCATCGAGGAAGTGATGGACCGTATCGCCCGCCATCTGGTGCTCGATCCGCTGGCGGTGCGCAAGGCCAACTATTACGGCAAGACCGAACGCAACGTCACCCACTACCACCAGACCGTCGAGCACAACATGCTCGAAGAGATCACCGCAGAGCTGGAAGCCAGCAGCGACTACGCCGAGCGCCGCGAGTCGATTCGCCGCTACAACGCCAACAGCCCGATACTGAAGAAAGGCCTGGCCCTGACACCGGTGAAATTCGGTATTTCCTTTACCGCCAGCTTCCTTAACCAGGCCGGTGCGCTGATACACCTCTATACCGACGGCAGCATCCACCTGAACCACGGCGGCACGGAGATGGGCCAAGGCCTCAACACCAAGGTTGCCCAGGTGGTGGCCGAAGTATTCCAGGTCGATATCTCGCGTATCCAGATCACCGCGACCAACACCGACAAGGTGCCCAACACTTCGCCGACTGCGGCGTCCAGCGGCGCCGACCTGAACGGCAAGGCTGCGCAGAACGCGGCTGAAACCCTGAAGCAACGCCTGGTCGAATTTGCCGCGCGGCAGTACAAGGTCAGCGCGGAAGACGTCGTGTTTCACAATGGCCATGTGCGTGTGCGCGATGAGATCCTGACCTTTGACGCCTTGGTGCAGCAGGCCTACTTCGCTCAGGTTTCACTGTCGAGCACCGGCTTCTACAAGACCCCGAAAATCTACTACGACCGCAGCCAGGCCCGTGGCCGCCCCTTTTACTACTACGCCTTTGGCGCGGCCTGCGCCGAGGTGATCGTCGACACCCTGACCGGCGAGTACAAGGTACTGCGCACCGACATCCTGCATGACGTCGGCGCGTCACTGAACCCGGCCATCGACATCGGCCAGGTGGAAGGCGGTTTCGTTCAGGGCATGGGCTGGCTGACCACCGAAGAGCTGGTGTGGAACGCCAAGGGCAAACTGATGACCAGCGGCCCGGCCAGCTACAAGATTCCGGCCGTGGCCGACATGCCGATCGACCTGCGGGTGCGCCTGGTCGAGAACCGCAAGAACCCGGAGGACACGGTGTTCCACTCCAAGGCCGTAGGCGAGCCGCCGTTCATGCTCGGTATCGCCGTCTGGTGTGCCATCAAGGATGCCGTGGCCAGCCTGGCCGATTACCGTGAGCAACCGCTGATCGACGCCCCGGCCACACCGGAGCGCGTGCTCTGGGGCTGCGAGCAAATGCGCAAGGCGATGGCGGCTCACCCGCGCACCGAAGCCGAGACAGCAGCACCATGAACGCCCTATCGCCCGCACAGCCTTACGGTCACCCAGGAGGTCACTGAACATGCACACCTGGATCAACGCCCTCGCCGACCTGCAGGCACGCGGTGAACCCTGCGTACTGGTCACCATCATCGAGGAGCGCGGCTCGACACCGCGCAACGCCGGTTCCAAAATGGTGGTCAGTGCCGAGCAGTTGTTCGACACCATCGGTGGCGGCCACCTGGAATACAAAGCCCTGCACATTGCCCGGCAGATGCTCGCCGAGGGGCGCCAGGCGCCCCATCTGGAGCGCTTCAGCCTCGGCGCCAGCCTCGGCCAATGCTGTGGCGGCGCCACGGTGTTGCTGTTCGAACCGATGGGCCGGGTTCAGGCGCAGATCGCGGTATTTGGTGCAGGCCACGTCGGTCGCGCGCTGGTACCCTTGCTGGCCGCCTTGCCGTGCCGGGTTCGCTGGATCGACTCACGCGAGCAGGAGTTCCCCGAGGCGATCCCTGCGGGGGTCAGCAAAATCGTCAGCGAAGACCCGGTCGATGAAGTCGACGACCTGCCGGTCGGCAGTTACTGCATCGTCATGACCCACAATCATCAACTGGACCTGGAGCTGACGGCGGCCATCCTTAAACGCAATGACTTCACCTGGTTCGGGCTGATTGGCTCGAAAACCAAACGGGCCAAGTTCGAGCACCGCCTGCATGAACGTGGTTTCACCCCGGAGCGGCTGCAGCGGATGCGCTGCCCGATGGGGATTGCCGAGGTGAAGGGCAAGCTGCCGATCGAGATCGCCGTGTCCATCGCCGCCGAAATCATTGCCACCTACAACGCCAGCTTTGGCCAGCACGACGCTGCCGCCAATGCTGGCCCCATTGCCCAACTGCTGCCGCCCTCGCGGCGCAGCCAAGCCCAATGACGAGAGCCTCATGAGCGCAAAACCCAACGCCTACCGTGCCGCCATCCTGCACAGCCTCGACGACCCCGCCGAAGTCGGTGTGGACGCGTCCTACCAGTACTTTGAAGACGGCCTGCTGGTGGTCGAAGATGGCAAGATTAGCGCCATTGGCCACGCCAGTGAATTGCTGCCTACACTGCCGGCCGACCTGAACGTGGTGCACTACGAGAATGCCCTGATCACCCCAGGCTTTATCGACACCCATATCCATTTCCCGCAGACCGGCATGATCGGCTCCTACGGCGAGCAGCTACTGGACTGGCTCAATACCTACACCTTCCCCTGCGAACGGCAGTTCGCCGACAAGGCCCATGCCGAGCAGGTCGCGAAGCGTTTCATCAAGGAACTGCTGCGTAACGGCACCACCACGGCGCTGGTGTTCGGCAGTGTCCACCCCGAATCGGTGGATGCCTTCTTCGAAGAGGCGCAGCGCCTGGACCTGCGGATGATCGCCGGCAAGGTGATGATGGACCGCAATGCACCGGATTACCTGACCGACACCGCCGAGTCCAGCTACCTGGACAGCAAGGCCCTGATCGAGCGCTGGCACGGCAAGGGTCGCCTGCACTATGCGGTTACCCCGCGTTTCGCCCCGACCAGCACGCCAGAGCAACTGGCCTTGGCCGGGCAACTGCTGGGCGAGTATCCCGACCTGTACCTGCACACCCACCTGAGCGAAAACCTCAAGGAAATCGAGTGGGTCAAGGCACTATTCCCGGAGCGCAAGGGCTACCTGGATGTCTATGATCACTTCCAGTTGCTGGGCGAGCGCTCCGTCTTTGCCCATGGCGTGCACCTGTGCGACGACGAGTGCAAGCGCCTGGCGGAAACCGGCTCTGCCGTGGCCTTCTGCCCGACCTCCAACCTGTTTCTCGGCAGTGGCTTGTTCAACTTGCCGCAAGCCGAACAGCACAAGGTGAAGGTCGGCCTGGGCACTGACGTGGGCGCCGGCACCAGTTTCTCGCTGCTCAACACCCTCAACGAAGCCTACAAGGTCATGCAGCTTCAGGGCGCACGGCTCAACCCGTTCAAATCGTTGTACCTGGCCACCCTGGGCGGCGCCAGGGCCCTGTGCCTGGAGGAGCGCATAGGCAACCTCACGCCGGGCCGTGATGCCGACTTCGTGGTGCTCGACTACAACGCGACGCCGCTGCTGTCCTACCGCCTGCAGCAGTCGAACAGCATCGAGGAGACACTGTTCGTGCTGATGACCCTGGGCGACGATCGCACCGTCCGCGAAACCTTTGCGGCCGGTCGCAGCGTGCATCAACGCTGAGCCGCTAAGGCTCGCGCGCCAGGCCGCGATACAGTGCGCCGCCGATCACTGCACCGATCAGCGGCGCCACCCAGAACAGCCAGAGCTGCTGGAGTGCCAACCCTGGCAGACGTATCAGCCTTTGGTCGAGGCCGCGCTGCCACGTTTCTTGGTCTGCAACAGGTGCGAGAACACCGCATGCAGGTCATCGGACGCGCTGTCCTCATCGAGGTTGAGCTTGCTGTCGATATGGTCCATGTGGTGCATCATCAGGTTGACCGCAAGCGTCGCATCACGGGCTTCGATGGCGTCGATCAACTGCATGTGCTCGTCATAGGAGCAGTGCGAGCGGTTGCCGCTTTCATACTGGGCAATGATCAGCGAGGTCTGCGACACCAGGCTGCGCTGGAAGCTGATCAGCGGGGCATTGCCAGCAGCCTCGGCCAGCTTGAGGTGAAACTCGCCAGACAGGCGAATACCGGCGCCGCGGTCGCCCCGGGAAAAGCTGTCGCGCTCATCGCGCACCATTTGCCGCAGTTCGTTCAACTGCTCGACGGTAGCGTGTTGAACCGCAAGCTCGGTGATCGCCCGCTCGACCAGACGCCGGGAAAAGAACACCTGGCGGGCTTCTTCTACCGTGGGGCTGGCAACCACGGCACCCCGGTTGGGCCGCAGCAGCACCACGCTTTCATGGGCCAGACGCGACAGCGCGCGGCGAATGATGGTGCGGCTGACACCGAAAATCTCGCCCAGGGCTTCCTCGCTCAACTTGGTACCCGGCGCCAGACGCTGCTCGAGGATAGCCTCGAAAATATGTGCGTAAACGATGTCGTCCTGGGTGCCGCTGCGGCCGGCCTTGCCAACACGCGCGGGTTTCTTGAGGGGTTGCAGCTGTTCGTTCATGGATTCTCGGGCAGATAACCGGCAATTGGATCCGAACTGTAATACCGCACAGTAGGTCGTTGGCAAGCCGTGAATAGAAAATTTAAGGGAATCGGTACTGCCACATTGTACACAGCCAGCAGCAATTCTGCAGGTAGCGATAGCCTTTATAGCTGTATTGCCAAATAATATGCACACACCACATAAAACATTATTTGATTTATTTGTATACAAAAGCATAATCGCAGCGTGCAACTTCCTGACTTCAAGGTCAACAAAGCAGTCCGGTCGCCTGCCACCCTACCCTCTCACAGAGCCCCCCAGTGCGTGCGCAGGCCTGGCTCTGCAAAACAAGAAAAGACTTGAGGAGTACATGCTGTGGAAAGCCGCAAATCCGAAGCCCCTACGCTGGATCTTGCCCCACCGCTCGAAACGAGCTGGCTGGAGCGGATTTTCAAACTCAAGCTGCATGGCACCACCGTCAAGACCGAGCTGATTGCCGGCATGACTACCTTCATCACCATGGCGTACATCATTTTCGTCAACCCGAACATCATGGCCGATGCCGGGATCAACCATGGTGCGGCGTTCGTTGCTACCTGCATCGCCGCCGCCCTGGGCTGCCTGTTGATGGGCCTGTACGCCAACTGGCCGGTCGGCCTGGCACCGGGCATGGGCCTCAATGCATTCTTTACCTACACGGTCGTCGGCACCATGGGCTACACCTGGGAAGCGGCCTTGGGGGCGGTGTTCGTTTCCGGCGTGCTGTTCATGCTGCTGACCTTGTCACGCGTGCGCGAGTGGCTGCTCAACAGTATCCCGGTCAGCCTGCGCCACGCCATGGGTGCCGGGGTCGGGCTGTTTCTCGGGTTGATCGGCCTGAAAACCGCCGGCATTGTCGTCGACAGCCCTGCCACCCTGATCAAGCTCGGCTCGCTGCACGAACCCGCACCCCTGCTGGCCGCAGTGTGCTTCCTGATGATCGCGATACTCAGCTATCGGCGGGTGTTCGGCGCCATCCTGATCAGCATCATCACTGTCACGCTGGCCGGCTGGGGCCTGGGGCTGGTCGAATACGGCGGCGTCTTCTCGTTGCCTCCCAGCCTCGCCCCCACCTGGATGGCCATGGACGTGGCCGGGGTGTTCAACGTCAGCATGATCAGCGTGGTCCTGGCGTTTCTGTTCGTGCACATGTTCGACACCGCCGGCACCCTGATGGGCGTTGCGCAGCGCGCCAACCTGGTTAACGCCGAGGGCCGCATCGAAAACCTTTCCCGCGCACTGAAAGCCGACAGCGCCTCCAGCGTCTTCGGCGCGGTGGTGGGTGTGCCACCGGTGACCAGCTACGTGGAGAGCGCGGCCGGGGTGGCCGCAGGCGGGCGCACCGGCCTGACGGCCGTGGTCGTTGGCCTGCTGTTCATCACGGCCATGTTCTTCGCCCCTCTGGCGGGCATGATCCCGGCCTATGCCACCGCTGGTGCCCTGATCTACGTGGCCATGCTGATGATGGGCAGCATGGCCCACATCAACTGGGATGAAGCCACCGACAGCATCCCGGCGATCGTCACCGCAATCATGATGCCCCTGACCTTTTCGGTTGCCGACGGCATTGCCTTGGGCTTCATCACCTATGTCGCCCTCAAGGCCGGCACCGGGCGATACAGGGAAATCTCGGCGAGCCTGTGGGTGCTGTGCGCCATTTTCATCGCCAAGTTCATGTTTTTGTAACGGTTGTACCGCAGTAAAAACGGCCTCGCCTTCGGGTGAGGCCTTCGCACATAAGGAGAAAATAAATGAGTGTGGAAACCTGGCTGTTGTTCTGTGGCGCGGCACTGATCGTCATTGCGATCCCCGGCCCGTTGTCCTTGCTGATGATCAGCAACAGCCTGAACTATGGCCTGCGTCGCTCCTACCCTGCGTTTCTCGGCGGTGTCATTGCGTCGATCTGCCTGCTCAGCGCCTCGGCACTGGGGCTGGGGGCGCTGTTGATGGCTTCGGAGCAGCTGTTTAGCGTCTTAAAGATTGTCGGTGGCCTTTACCTGTTTTACCTCGCCTGGCAAAGCTGGCAGCAATCGCGCCAACCTTCGCAGGGCGCCAATGTGCCTGAGGCCATGCCGACGCCAGGCTTTCGTGGCTTGTTCCTGCGCGCCTTTGCGCTGGGCGCGAGCAACCCGAAAGATATCCTGTTCTTCGCCGCCTTCCTGCCGCAATTTCTCAGTGCAGAGCAGCCATTGCTCAGTCAATTGCTGGTCTTGATCGCCACCTGGACGGTGCTCGACCTGGGGTGCAAGCTGGCCTACGGCCTGGGTGCGCAAGGTGCCGCCCGCTACCTGCGCTCCGGCAAGGGGCAGAGTGGATTCAACCGGATCAGCGCCGGGCTGTTCGGCGGCGCGGGCGTCGCCGCACTGCTGAGCCGCTAAACCACTGCCTGCCCCGCTGCCGCCTGGCGGCAACGGGGCAGAACCTCAGGCGAACTGCGGCCTGATAAAGACCAGCCCTTCATCCCTGCCAGAAGCACTGACGCGCTTGCCCGCCATCAGCACGACCAGCTCTTTCGCCGCCCGAGCCTGACGCAACGCCTGACGCGTCTCGGCATCCATCGACGTCATCAGTCGTTTCAGCGTGCTGGACGAGAGCGGGTACACATGCGACGCGTGCGTTGGCCTGACGATCACCAGGTAGAGCCGGTCTGAGCCGTTGCAACGCACCAGCAGTTGCCCCGGCCCGAAGGCCTGGTCACTGAAGACCTGGCCCACAGTGTAATAGTTTGCCGTCAGCACATCCCGGACAACCGCATGCAGCGGGGCCCGTGCAAACTGTTCCTCTGAAACCACAAACTCCACTGCGGTAAACCGGGCCGTTTCACTGTGCAAACTGAACCCTGCCCCTGCTGCCACCTCCGGACGACCGCGCAGCCACCCGAACGGGTCGACGACGGACGCGCCATTTTTAGTCAGCGGGTTATCCAGCACACCCAACAACAGGTCCAGCTTGAGGACGCCGGCAGCGGTCAGCTTGCCGTTTATGCTGGCAGACTCCATCAGGCGCCGAGAGAACTGCTTGGTGCTCTGATCGGTCAATCGCGGGAAACGGCGCTTGATGGTGTACATCATGTGATCAACGCGAAGCCCTGAACCGAGCGACCAGACGCCATTGACGCGCTGCATCCGATGATAACGCGGCAGAACGCCGTCCAAGCTCGGAGGCGGCTTGAGTACCGCACAATCGGCCACGAGCTCAACCCCGTCGTCGAGCACCTCGTAGTACGCATTATCCACCTGGATCACACGCCGCGCTGTGTTTTGAGCGCTCACGAAAATGCCCGAGTTGCTGGCAGTTTCAATCAGCGGGCCATCAACCGGGGTGCTCCAACTGCGCCAGTCGAACATCTGTTGAACCCTGGAAACCCCGTGAAGGGGTGCAATGACGGGTACTGTCGCGCCTGTCGCTGGCGGCAGATGCTCGATGCTCCAGAATGGCAAGTAGCCTCGGCTTTCGAAGTGCAGCGCAAGCGCCCACTCCTTTGCGGCTCGCTCGCCCTCGGTGAAATTGAAACGACGCAGGAACGCCTCGGCTGCTGCCTGCGATTGCCCGGGCTCCGCGCGCTGAATCATCTTCCAGGCCGGGTCCGGTGTGCGACCTGGCAGGAACTGCAAGGCCCACTCAGGAAAGCGTTTGTGCTGAACAAACTGATCGGCCAGCAAACGTGCCAGGTCGGGATCATCGGCCGGCAGGCTGAAACGCCGCAAGACCTGCGCGGCCTCATCAAGGGTAAAGCGACGGAAAACCTCCAGGATCGCCTCCAGCGTCCATTGCGATGGCAGCCCGAGCTGGTTTGCAAGCACTTGCACGTCTTCGCGCGTCACCGTCTGCAAACCTTGCTGGATAACTTCAGCCGGAGTTTGCGGTGCACCGCCGCGCAACCCCACGTCAAACGACACTTCCCAGTGTCCCAAAATATTGCGCCGCACCGCAGGACCGTAGCCACGGCGTCGCGTTTCGACGATGCGCCAGGGTTCAAGGGCCACCCCACCCTTGTACTGGACCTGATAGTAGCGGCCCCGCGTATCGGTAATGTAGTAGTGCGGGAAGCCGTCCGCGCCAACCTCTCCCTCATACACGCCGTTAAAATCGCCATCGGTGCGCAAGGTCAAGTCTTTAGGCCGCTGCTTGAGCGCAAACGAGCGATCAATGACCCTGTTCGACAACGGCGGCGCAACACCGTGCAGCGCATCGTTACCCGCCAAGGCGATCCGCGTGGTGCTGACGTCAGAGGCATGAGGCAGCATTTTCCAGAGCTTGCCCAGCCCCTTGAACCCGTGCTTCATGTCGCCCAAGGCCCCCAAGGTATTGAAGGCCGACGACAGTGCGTGCTGCACGGCCTTGGCGCGATCACCATCGGCCAGTGCCTTGATCGCCGAGGCCGACTCCTTGAGGGCAAAAAACGCACCCACCGCAAAGCTGGCCGGTGGAAATGGCAGTGTTACTGCCGTGGCAACCAACTCGACCCCAGTCCAGGTAATACGGCAGATCATGTCGGCCCGACCGAGCTCCAGGTCCGCCACATCGGTCATCTTGCGTTCGATTCGCTGGTCATGGAAGGCCTTCTGCAGGCTCATGACTGGCGCACTCGACAGCACCGGCCCCGTAGCTGCGCCACGCCTGACGGCGTGCAGCCTATAGGACATCCAGCGACCCAGCTTGTGGCGCATGCGGTCCTTGTAATAATCCCCCATGCCGGCATGGGCCAGGGACGCCTCGAATGACTGGAACTCACGGAATGCCAGGCCATCCGGCGCATCGGGGGTGTACAACAAGGCGGGCTGCCCGGTGTTCTCCGGCGCCAGCATGACGTAGTTGCCTTCGACGGTTTCCACCGTCCCCAAGTGCTCGTTCATCCACGACAGATGGCCCAGGTACGCCAGCCAGGGGTACTCAGCGGTATTGAATACCGCCTCAAGATTGAAGTTCAGCAGATGCACCGGATGCGCCAGGCGTGTCGGCGCATCCTCGCGCTGAAAAGAACTCAACGTTTGACTCAACCAAGCGTACTGCTCGCCAGTGATCTGCCCCATCAGCTTGCTGCGCAGGGCTGCAACCGACATCTGCAACTGTGTCAGCGTGACACTGGCCTGTCGGCGGGTGGCATAGCCCTCGTGCTCAGGGTTCAGCAGCGTATCGCGCAGCACTTGAATGTAGCGGTCCGCCACCCATTGGCCGCGAATAGCGCCCGAGACGTTCTCCGGCCGCAGGGGCGAGAGGTCAACACCTTCCGGGCCTTCAAACGTCGCAGAAGTGTCCAGCGTGGCTTGCGTCAGGCTGATCGAGTCGTCATAGCCATTGCGCAACAAGTGGGTGAACGTAGCCCGCTCCCGGGGCGAGGTGATAATGATCGTGTCCGGGTCGACCGTGCCCGCGGGTGTACCCAGCAGCTGATTGATTTTTTCCGTAGCCTGGGCTTTGACGAAGCTTTCAAAATCCGGAACCTGCAGCAAGGACTGCTCGGTAAACCGTTGCGAGGCAGCGGCGACCTGCGTCTCCAGTGCATGCAACTGCTGCCGCTCAGCCAGCGGCGCATCGCGGTACCAGGCCGGCGTGTGAGCGTCAAAGCGCGCCTGGGTGAGCTCGACATCTAGCGCGACCAAGCGTTGCAAGGCCGTCGGATAGTCGACCTGAGGCGAGAGCGTAAGAAAATCGGCCTCGGCAGCCGGCTTCTGCGCCAGGGCAATCAACACGTTGTCCAAGGCGTTACGCGCGGCTTGCGGAACGCGTGCCAACAGGTAGTCACGCAGTGCCGGCACAGCGGTCCAACCGACAATTTCGTGCAACAAGCGGCGCTCATCCAGCACCTTCAGCCACGGCTCGCGGCCAGGCACATCTGGGGCATAAAGCAATAGGCCGGCAGCTTCGCCATCGGCCTGGGTCAAGCAAAAGACCATGACATCCGCCAACTCGGCGCCGTTGATCTTTAACAGGTAAGCCGTCGCACGAAGCGCCGTCTGCTCGACAAACGGTGTGTGCAACACCCCGACTGCCTGAACCTGATCCTCGGCCAGGATGCCTTGAAACCCCGCAGCGCAGAGCGAGGCCTGTAGCCGTAGCGACATCACGACCTGCATGCGCTGGAGAACACCTGGCGTGATCGCTTCACGCCACTGTTGAGAAAATGTGCTCCTCAGTTGCAGCGGGGCAAGCACTGGGGCAAGCGTTGCAGGGGTCAACCCTTCGAATACCTGCTCAACCGGCAGGCCTTGATACTGCAAGGTGCTGCCCGTGATGAAATCAGAAGCCTGGGCTTCATCCCCAGGGTGCAGCCCGTACAGGGCCAGGCTGCTCAACGATGCCTGCTCGGTATAGACCTCACGGGTTACCGGCAAACGACGCTCGGTGGTGACCCACAGTTGATCGGGGTCCAGGTCAACGCCCAGCGCTTCGCGCAGGCGCAACGCCACCGTGACACGGGCAAATTGCTCTGGCGACTCGGCCTTGCCCAGCGCCTGACACAGATCCTCCTGAGCGTATTGATAGGCCTGCAATTTGTCGACGTAGCGCTGCCGCTCTTCGGTACTGCACAGTTTCATCCAATACGGTAACTGCCGGTAGGCCTCATAGGCCGCGTGCTCTGCGTGCCACACCACGGCCATGCCGGGTGGGCCGTTGACGATGATCCGCTGGGTAGCCGCTGCCAGCGCTTCGAACAGCACCTGATACGACGCGAAGGTCGTGCGGCGGGTTTGCAGAATGTCGATGATATCTGCCTGCTGACACTTCAGTTGGGCCTGTACAACGTCACTCAGCAGGTGGGCGGCGATCTCCCGGCACTGCCATTCGATACGACGCTGGCCATCCAGTGCGCGTTGATGGCTCAAGCTCAGCAAGCCCGACCATTGTTCACGGCGCGGCAAGAGTGCATCGAACAGTTCGCCCAATGAGCCATGGCTGGAAAGCCCGTCACCCGGCAGGTACAGCAGCGTCGGAACAGCGTCCGCCTGCGACGCATCGGCCACCGGTTGCCTGCGAAGAATGAATGCACCGGCCAGGTGCGCGGCCTCTGCCCCCTCGAACAACAGGCTAAGGCTGTAGGCAAAAAAAGCCCTGCGGCTGTCCGCCGGGGTCGACAGCGCGCTGCTCAACAACGCCTGCTCGTCCTTACTCAAGCGCCGTGCCGCGTCGAGGTACAACGCCTGCGCCAGGGCATCAGCCAGTTGCTGGTCGCGTGAGGTGTGCTCCGCTGTCGCGGCGTTCCAGTAGGCAGTGACTGCATCCCGATACAGATAACCCAGCTTGAGCGTCAACGTGTCGATGGCCCCCTCCAGCCCGCGCGTGCCGGCCATGCGCGTTCCGGGTTGATCATCCTCGCGACCATCGGCGTAAATCCCTGACAAGCCCTCGTCATACACCGTTGCGGCACCCACCAGGCGCTCGCGCATTACCTGCTCGAGGGTCTTGTTCGTCTGCAAGGTGCAGTGCTCCGGGTTATCCGTGAGCGAAAAGGTTTTTACCCAGGTGTTTCGCGCATCCAGTTCAAGCTGCGGGTATTGACGCTTGAGCTCATCATCAAAGGCCGTTGCGAGCAGCGGCACAATGTCCGGCAGCGCGCTGCCCTGTTGTGTCCAGAGCGCCGCAGCCTTTTCCAACGCTGCCAACGCCTCAGTGTTGCTGAGCAAGTGAGGAGGAATTGCTACATCCATGGTCTGTGTCCCTGCTATCGAATGGCGCCTGCACACCCTGCGCAAGCGACCCAGCCGACATTTCAAAACAGCCGCTCAAACCATGTGAGATAAATAATGCTTTTCCTTCAGGCAAAAAAAAGCCCGCAGTGTGAGCGGGCAAGGACCTACGAAGATTCTGTTGGCTGACCTGCTAGCTTCCGCGGTAGGTCGAGTAGCTGTAAGGCGAAATCAGCAATGGAACGTGGTAATGATCCTGCTCGGCACTGATGCCAAAACGCAGAACGACCACATCGAGGAACGCAGGCTCAGGCAACTTCACGCCGCGTGCACGGTAGTAGTCACCGGCACTGAACTGCAGCTGGTAGACACCGCTGCGGTAATCGTCACCCTGCAGCAACGGTGCGTCGCAACGACCGTCGCTGTTGGTCAGGGCAGTGGTCACCAGCTCTAGCTGCTGGCCTTCGACGCGGTAGAGCTCGACCTTGATCGAGCTGCCAGGGCAGCCATGCGCGGCGTCCAGTACATGCGTGGTCAAACGTCCCATAAGGTTGCTCGCCTCTTCTTGATCTGTGGGCAAAAAATACCCGTATCGCACCGCATGCAAGCACGGCAGCGTACGGCTGTTGGATTATTAAGACATTTTTATTGAAAATTGTACACAATAATTCCGACTTCTTTGTTAGCTTAGCCACCTCGCCCAGCAAACAGGCCATCAGTCGCAAACCCAAGCAGAACAATGACGAGCACGTCATTATCTGACCATTCCGGCAGATTTATTGCAGGGGCATGGGGTGGCGGGCCAGGAAAGAAATCCGAAAAAACAGGCTTACAAACTGACAATAAAGTTGTATACAATCACTCCATCAGCGTGGTCGATACACCACACAGGCCACTCTACCCCCGTTTTCACGTACAAGAAGGAAGACTGCAGTGAGCGCTGATTATCCTCGCGACCTGATCGGTTACGGCAATACTCCACCCCATCCGCGCTGGCCGGGGAACGCCCGCATCGCTTTGTCTTTCGTGCTCAATTACGAAGAAGGTGGCGAACGCAACATCCTCCACGGTGATAAAGAGTCGGAAGCATTTCTGTCTGAAATGGTTGCCGCCCAGCCGCTGCAGGGCGCACGCAACATGAGCATGGAATCGCTCTACGAGTACGGCAGCCGCGCAGGCGTCTGGCGCCTGCTCAAACTGTTCAAGGACACTGGCATTCCGCTGACCGTGTTTGCCGTGGCCATGGCCGCCCAGCGCCACCCGGAAGTGATCCGTGCCATGGTTGAAGCCGGCCATGAGATCTGCAGTCACGGCTACCGCTGGATCGACTACCAGTACATGGACGAGGCCCAGGAGCGCGAGCACATGCTCGAAGCGATCCGCATCCTCACCGAACTGACCGGCGAGCGCCCATTGGGCTGGTACACCGGCCGCACCGGGCCAAACACCCGCCGCCTGGTGATGGAGGAAGGTGGCTTCCTCTATGACAGCGACACCTATGACGACGACCTGCCCTATTGGGAACCCAACAACCCGACCGGCAAGCCACACCTGGTGATCCCCTACACCCTGGACACCAATGACATGCGCTTCACCCAGGTTCAGGGTTTCAACTGTGGCGAGCAGTTCTTCCAGTACCTCAAGGACGCGTTCGACGTGCTGTATGCCGAAGGTGCCGAGGCACCGAAGATGCTCTCCATCGGCCTGCACTGCCGCCTGGTCGGCCGCCCTGCCCGGTTGGCAGCCCTCAAGCGCTTTGTCGAATACGCACAAAGCCATGAGCAGGTCTGGTTTGCCCGGCGCGTGGACATCGCCCGCCACTGGCATGCCACCCACCCTTTCAACGCCGAGAACGCATAATGACCGACTTCAAGACGCTGAAGCCTTCGACCCTCGACCGCACCGCGTTCGTCGAAGCTTTCGCCGATATCTACGAACATTCGCCATGGGTTGCCGAGAAGGCATTCGACCTGGGCCAGCGCCAGGAGCTGGACCAGATCGAAAATCTGCACCAACGCATGAGCGATATCCTGTTGAGCGCCGACCCTGCCAGCCAGCTGGCACTGGTCAACGCTCACCCGGACCTGGCCGGCAAAGCGGCCGTCCAGGGCCAACTGACCGAAGCCAGCACTCACGAACAGGCTGGCGCCGGTATTCACCAATGCACGGCCGAAGAGTTCCAACGCTTCACCGAGCTGAACGACGCCTACAAAGCCAAGTTCAAGTTTCCCTTCATCATGGCGGTAAAAGGCAGCAACCGGCATCAGATCCTCGCCGCGTTCGAAACGCGCATCCATAACTCGGTCGAGGCCGAGTTCAAGGAAGCGCTGGCGCAGATCAACCTGATCGCCCTGTTCCGATTACTGCAGCTTTAGTGAGCGTGGCCCGAGTGCGCTCATGAACGCAGCGCGTACCCAGGGCCTTGCAAGCATCCCCAGCCACCCATTCAAGGCAGACAAGAAAAAATGAAAGCATACGCCGTACCCTTCGAGAAATTCGTCAACCTGGCCGACGCGCGCCTGGGCACCAAGATCGTTTCGGTCACCGATGAGTGGTTCGCCGCTGCCGAGCGCCTGTTCCAGCCGACACCGGCCGTGTGGAAGGAGGGTGTGTTCGACGACAACGGCAAGTGGATGGACGGCTGGGAAACGCGCCGCAAGCGTTTCGAAGGCTTCGACAGCGCGGTGATCCGCCTGGGCGTTCCCGGCACCATCAAGGGCGTCGACATCGACACCTCGTTCTTCACCGGCAACTTCCCACCTTCGGCGTCCCTGGAAGGCTGCTTCGTCGCTGAAGGCGACCCGACCGAACAAACCCAGTGGGTTGAAGTGCTGTCGGCCGTCGAGCTGCAAGGCAACAGCCACCACTACCACGAAATCAACAACGACCAGGCCTTCAGCCACCTGCGCTTCAACATCTACCCGGACGGCGGTGTTGCCCGTCTGCGTGTCTACGGCGTGCCATTCCGTGACTGGTCGGCAGTAGGCGACAACGAGCAAGTCGACCTGGCAGCAGCGTTGAACGGTGGCCGTGCCCTGGCCTGCTCCGACGAACACTTCGGCCGCATGAGCAACATCCTCAACCCGGGCCGTGGCATCAACATGGGCGACGGCTGGGAAACCGCGCGCCGCCGCACCCCAGGCAATGACTGGGTCATCGTTGCCCTGGGCCATGCCGGCGTGGTCGAGCAGGTTGTCGTCGACACCCTGCACTTCAAAGGCAACTACCCCGACAGCTGCTCGATCCAGGGCGCATTCGTCAAGGGCGGTACCGACAGCCAGATCGAAACCCAGAGCCTGTTCTGGCGCGAACTGCTGCCAAGCCAGAAGCTGCAGATGCACGCCGAGCACAGTTTCCAGGAGCAGATCAATGACCTGGGGCCGATCACCCACATCCGGATCAACGTGTTCCCGGATGGCGGCATCAGCCGTCTGCGCGTACTGGGCAAAGTCGCGAAGTAAGCGCTGCCCCTGATCACCCACAACGCCGGCTCCCGAGAGCCGGCGTTGTGGGCAAGAGCGACAGCCCCAACAACATAGAATTAGAGACAGATCCGCATGCGCACTTTAGTGATTGAGCCCTTGACCAAAGAAGCCTTCGCCCCCTTCGGTGACGTGATCGAAACCGACGGCAGCGACCACTTCATGATCAACAACGGCTCGACCATGCGCTTCCATCGTCTGGCCACGGTAGAAACCGCGCAGCCCGACGACAAGGCGATCATCAGCATCTTCCGCGCCGACGCGCTGGAAATGCCCCTGACCGTCCGCATGCTGGAGCGCCATCCGCTGGGCAGCCAAGCGTTCATTCCGCTGCTCGGCAATCCCTTTCTGATCGTGGTCGCGCCACTTGGCGATGCACCTGTATCGGGCTTGGTCCGTGCCTTTGCCAGTAATGGCAGGCAGGGCATTAATTACCATCGCGGCGTCTGGCACCACCCGGTGCTGACGATCGAAAAGCGGGATGACTTCCTGGTGGTTGATCGCAGTGGTTCCGGCAACAACTGCGACGAACATTTCTTCAATGAGGATGAGCTGCTGATCCTCAACCCCCACCAATAAGAGAAGACTGGTCATCGGAAATCGGTGATCGGAAAGAGGTACATACTGTGGAAGCACATCTGTTCGAGTGGCTAAACCTGAGCGTGCGCTGGGTTCACATGATCACCGGTATCGCCTGGATCGGTGCATCGTTCTACTTCGTCTGGCTGGAAAACAACCTTAACCGCGCCAACCCGCGCGAGGGCCTGTCGGGTGACCTTTGGGCCATCCACGGCGGTGGTATCTACCACCTGGAGAAATACAAGCTGGCTCCACCGAAAATGCCGGAGAACCTGCACTGGTTCAAATGGGAAGCGTATTTCACCTGGCTGTCGGGCGTGGCCCTGCTGTGCGTGGTGTTCTACTCCAACCCGACCCTGTACCTGCTGGCACCGGGCAGCGGCCTGAGTGGCGCAGAAGGCGTGGCCATTGGTGTCGGCTCGTTGATCGCCAGCTGGTTCATCTACGACTTCCTCTGCGACTCACCACTGGGCAAACGCCCTGCCCTGCTGGGCCTGGTACTGTTCGTGCTGGTTATCGCGGCCTGCTTCGGCTTCAGCCAGGTGTTCAGCGGCCGTGGTGCGTACCTGCACACCGGTGCGATCATCGGCACCATCATGGTCGGTAACGTGTTCCGCATCATCATGCCGGCCCAGCGTGCGCTGGTCGCGGCCATCGAGCAGAACCGCACCCCCGATCCAGTGCTGCCGGCCAAGGGTCTGTTGCGCTCGCGTCACAACAACTACTTCACCCTGCCGGTGCTGTTCATCATGATCAGCAACCACTTCCCGAGCACCTACGGCAGCCAGTACAACTGGTTGATCCTGGCGGGTATCGCGGTGGCTGCGGTGTTGGTACGTCACTACTTCAACACCCGTCACGACAGCAACAAGTTCGCCTGGACCCTGCCTGTCGGCGCCCTGGCAATGATCTGCCTGGCCTATGTCACCGGCCCTTCGCCGATGCCGAAAGCGCCTGAGCAGGCTGCAGCGAAAATCGAGTACCAACCGCTGCCGGAAACCGCACTGGGCGGCAAGACTGCTGCTGAGAAAGCCGCCGAGCCGGCTCCGGCCAAAGCCGAGGAAGCGGCCAAGCCTGCCACCGCCTCGGTAGAAACCTCGAACTTCGACAAGATCCACAATGTCATTCAGGAACGCTGCACCGTGTGCCACTCGGCCAAGCCGACCAGCCCACTGTTCAGCACTGCGCCTGCGGGCGTGATGCTCGACACCCCGCAACAAATCCAGCAACTGGCACCGCGCATCCAGGCCCAGGCCGTCGCCAGCCAGATCATGCCGTTGGGCAACATCACTCAGATGACCCAGCAAGAACGTGAACTGATCGGCGCCTGGATCGCCAAGGGCGCTCCAACCAACTGATGCACCGGGCGGCTCGCAAGAGCCGCCCACCGGCGTCCTGCTCGGCGTCGCAGAACAATGAACAATAAAAACAAAACCGAGGTGTTGCATGTCAAAGTCACGCAAGGCGTCCATACCCGTTGCGCCCCCACGACAGCCACTGCCACTGCCGCAACTCATCCTGGTGGGTCTGCAACACGTATTACTGATGTATGGGGGCGCCATCGCGGTGCCGCTGATCATTGGCCAGGCCTGTGGCCTGACCCGTGAAGAAGTCGCCTTTCTGATCAATGCCGATCTGTTGGTTGCCGGTGTCGCTACCGTCATTCAGTCGTTCGGCATTGGTGCCGTGGGTATCCGCATGCCGGTCATGATGGGCGCCAGCTTCGCCGCCGTCGGCAGCATGGTCGCCATGGCCGGAATGCCCGGTGTAGGCCTGCAGGGAATATTCGGTGCGACCATCGCTGCCGGCTTCTTCGGCATGCTGATCGCGCCGTTCATGTCCAAGGTGGTGCGGTTCTTCCCGCCTCTGGTAACCGGTACCGTGATCACCTCCATCGGCCTGTCGCTGTTCCCGGTCGCGGTGAACTGGGCCGGTGGCGGCGCCAGTGCCGCACCCTTCGGCTCACCGGTCTACCTGATGGTTGCTGGCCTGGTGCTGGCAATCATCCTGCTCATCAACCGTTTTATGCGTGGTTTCTGGGTCAATGTGTCAGTGCTGATCGGCATGGGCGTTGGCTACATGCTGGCCGGCTCCATCGGCATGGTCGACCTTTCCGGGCTGGACCAAGCGCCGTGGCTGCAGGTGGTGACGCCCCTGCACTTTGGCATGCCGACATTCAGCCTGGCGCCAATCCTGTCCATGTGCCTGGTGGTGGTGATCATTTTCGTTGAGTCCACCGGCATGTTCCTCGCACTGGGCAAGGTCACCGACCGTGAAGTCACCCCGGGCATGCTCCGTCGCGGCCTGTTGTGTGATGCTGGTGCGTCCTTCATCGCGGGTTTCTTCAACACCTTCACCCACTCCTCGTTTGCCCAGAACATCGGCCTGGTGCAAATGACCGGTGTGCGCTGCCGGTACGTCACCATCGTTGCAGGCGCCTTCCTGATCATGCTCAGCCTGCTGCCCAAAGCTGCATTCCTGATCGCCTCGATTCCGCCCGCCGTTCTGGGGGGGGCCTCCATTGCCATGTTCGGCATGGTAGCCGCCACGGGTATCAAGATTCTTCAGGAAGCCGACATCGGCGACCGCCGCAACCAGTTGCTGGTGGCCGTCAGCGTCGGCATGGGCTTGATCCCGGTGGTACGTCCGGAGTTTTTTGCACAAATGCCACAGTGGATGGAGCCTATCACCCACAGCGGAATCGCCATGGCCACCGTGAGTGCGCTGATCCTGAACCTGCTGTTCAACATCCTCGGTGGTGTCGAGCGCGCAGCCCATAACGAAACTGCCCACCAGCATTGAACCGGCGGGCGGCGCTCGCCGCCCGGCATACCTCGAGCACGACCGTCGACCCGTAGAAGCGGGTCGATCGGGGCGCTTTGCGCCAAAAAACCGCAAACAAACAATAACAACAGCCGGGAATCACACCATGAAACGGATCACTTCATCTCTCCTGCTGGGCGGCGGACTGCTGGCAGCCTTGCCTGCAGTCGCGGGAGACATGCTGCTCTGGCAAACCAACAGCATCAGCTACCTGTACGGCAAAGACTTCACCGTCAACCCCGCCATCCAGCAAACGGTGACCTTCGAGCACGCCGACAAATGGAAATACGGCGACAACTTCCTGTTCGTCGACAAGACCTTCTACAACGGCGCAACCGACCGTAACAAAGGCAACAACACCTACTATGGCGAATTCAGCCCTCGCCTGTCGTTCGGCAAGATCTTCGACCGCAAATTCGAGTTCGGCCCAATCAAGGACGTGTTGCTGGCCATGACCTATGAGTCTGGCGAAGGTGATAACGAGGCCTACCTGATCGGCCCAGGCTTTGACCTGGCAGTTCCCGGCTTCAACTACTTCACCTTGAACTTCTATCAGCGCAACACCGAGGGCAGCCGCCCGGGCGATCGCGTATGGCAGATCACACCGACGTTCTCCTACACCATCCCCGCAGGCAAGTCCGACATCCTCGTCGACGGCTACATGGACTGGGTCGTTGACAACGACAGCACTCGCCGTGGCACCTACCACGCCAACCTGCACCTTAACCCACAGGTCAAATACGACCTGGGCAAAGCCTTGAACCTGGGCGCCAAGCAGCTTTACGTGGGCGTGGAGTACAGCTACTGGAAAGACAAGTACGGCATCGAGGACACTCAGCGCTTTGACACCAACGAGAGCGTCACCAGCTTCCTGGTGAAAATGCACTTCTAAAAGCTGACTGAGTGCACAGTATTAACCCCTTGCGCCCCTGAACAGGGCATTCAAGGGCCGGCGCGACAGCCCCACGCTGCGCGCCCTTCAATCGAGGGCAGGCCGCATCCTGCCCTCGTTTGCTGACGGCTCAGTCAATATCGCCGTCAACGGGTGCCTCTACGCACCTCACCCTCGCGACATCCATCACTTCAGCGTGGACAGCTATCCGCCCAGCCAGTAATCTGCGCGCCCTTTTACACAGGGCAAGACGGCATGCGCCCGGGTTTGCTGACCCACCCGTCAATAAACACAGGCGTTCGACAGACGCCTTGCCCGCTTGAAGCGCCTCTTTTCCATCGGTTCACAGCACGGTCGAACACGCTGATTGCGCGCGCCCCGAAAGGTTGGCGCAACCCTTGCTGTATCGCTGCGCCGAACCGAAAAACCGACCATTAAGTCAACAAACGGCATCACTCGAGAATGCCGACAACAGAACAACGAGAAATCAACCTTTGGAGCACACCATGCGTACCCGTAATAGCCTGATCCTTGCCGGCGGCCTGCTGGCTGCCAGCAGCGCCATGGCCGGCGACCTGCTGCAATGGCAGAACAACAGCCTGACCTACCTGTACGGCAAGGATTTCACCGTTAACCCGGAGATCCAGCAAACCTTTACCTTTGAACATGCGGACGCCTGGAAGTACGGCGACAACTTCCTGTTCATCGACAAGATCTTCTACAACGGCAAGAAAGACTCGAACGCCGGCCCTAACACCTACTACGGCGAATTCACCCCTCGCCTGTCGTTCGGCAAGATCTTCGACCAGAAACTTGAGTTCGGCCCAGTGAAGGATGTGCTGCTGGCCATGACCTACGAGTTCGGTGAAGGCGACAACGAGTCGTACCTGATCGGCCCGGGCTTTGACCTGGCGATTCCAGGCTTCGACTACTTCCAGTTGAACTTCTACCAGCGCAACACCGAAGGCAGCCGCGCAGGCGATAACGTCTGGCAAATTACCCCGGTATGGTCCTACACCATCCCGATGGGCAAATCCGACGTTCTGATCGATGGCTACATGGACTGGGTCGTGGACAACGACGAAACCCGCAACCGTGGCACCTACCACGCCAACCTGCACTTCAACCCACAGATCAAATACGACCTGGGCAAGGCCTTGAGCCTGGGTGAGAAGCAGTTGTACGTGGGTGTCGAATACGACTACTGGAAAGACAAGTACGGTATCGAAGACACCCCGGCCTTCGACACCAACCAGAACACCACCAGCCTGCTGGTCAAAGTGCACTTCTGATCGGTTGAGCCGCGACAGCCAGGGCCAAAGCGTTTAACACCGCAGCCCTGGCACGCATCGATGTCACTGCTATACAAACAGAGCGTGCAAGCGATGGGTGCTTGTTACGCCTAACGCGTCGTCGTTCAGCTTTTCACACGCGCCTAGCATTGCTTTGACGTTTTTTTCTCTTCGCAGTCGCTACTTTTCGCCGCGACCACAAACACTCGACACCACAATGTATTTACAGCGGGTGCACCACTGCTGTGCCTGTAGTGGCCAGGCATGAAGAGAGACAAAAGGAATTCATATGCGCGTTCCACAATCAGCGCCCCAACGCTACCTCTTGCTACTGACCTCAGTATGGCTGGCGATTTTTCTGCTCACCCGAGGCGTGCTGTTTTTCAGCCACTTGAACGAGGCCGGGAGCAATGTCTTCTCGATCTTCGGTATCGGGCTGCTGTACGATCTGAGCTTCCTGCTCTATGCCGCACTGCCACTGGGCCTTTACCTGCTGCTGTGCCCTGCGCGGCTGTGGCGCTCGCGAGCACATCAGGGGTTCCTGCAGGGCATCATGGTGCTCAGTGTGTTCGTGATGCTGTTCACTGCTGTCGCCGAATGGCTGTTCTGGGACGAGTTCGGCGTGCGCTTCAACTTCATTGCTGTCGACTACCTGGTCTATTCCGATGAAGTGTTGAACAACATCCTCGAGTCCTACCCGATCGGCCTGCTGCTGAGCATCCTGGCCGTTATCGCCATTGCCCTGAGCCTGGCACTGCGCGCACCGCTCAAGCGGGCCCTGAATGCACCGGTGCCCGCTTTTCGCCAGCGCCTGATGAGCTTTGCCGTGCTGGCCGTGCTGGCAGGGCTGTGCGTGCAGGTGATCGACCAGGACCGCCCGCGTGGCCAAGGCGGCAATGCCTACCAACATGAATTGGCCAGCAACGGCCCTTACCAGTTCTTCGCCGCGTTCCGCAACAACGAACTCGATTACCCGCAGTTCTATAGCAGCCTGCCTGAGCAGGATGTGAACGCGCAGATCCAGAGCGAGCTGCGCCAACCCGATGCAAGTTTCGTCGGCAAGGAACCCCTGGATACTCGCCGCACCATCACCAGCAACGCACCGGCGCGTACACCCAACGTGGTCCTGGTGACCATTGAGAGCTTCAGCGCCAAGTACATGGGCAGCAACGGCGATAACCGCAACCTGACCCCAAACCTGGATGCCCTGCGCAAACAGAGCCTGTACTTCAACAACTTCTATGCCACTGGCACCCGCACCGACCGTGGCCTGGAGGCCATTACCCTGTCGATTCCGCCAACCCCTGGCCGCTCGATCGTCAAGCGCGTGGGCCGTGAAAGCGGCTTCGCCAGCCTTGGCCAGCACATGAGTGAAGCGGGCTACGACAGCGTGTTCGTCTATGGTGGCCGTGGCTACTTCGACAACATGAACGCGTTCTTCAGCGGCAACGGCTATCGGGTTGTTGACCAGAGCAGCGTGAAAGAAAGCGACATCAGCTTCAAGAACGCCTGGGGCATGTCCGACGAAGACCTCTACAACCAGGCCATGCAGCTGGCAGACGCCGATTTCGCCAATCAGGTGCCGTTCTTCCTGCAACTGATGACGACCTCCAACCACCGCCCGTACACCTACCCTGACGGCCGTATCGATATCCCGTCTGGCGATGGCCGTGAAGGTGCAGTGAAATACACCGACTACGCCATCGGTCGTTTCCTTGAGCAGGCCCGCAGCAAGCCGTGGTTCGACAACACCCTGTTCATCTTCGTTGCCGACCATACCGCTGGCAGCGCAGGTAAAGAGGACCTGCCGGTGCGCAACTACCAGATCCCGCTGTTCATCTACGGGCCGAAGTTGATCGAAGCGCGTGAGGAATCGAAACTGGCCAGCCAGATCGACCTGGCGCCTACCCTGCTTGGCCTGTTGAACATGAGCTACACCTCGACGTTCTTCGGCCGTAACCTGATGCTTGAAGACACACTGCCACCGCGCGTACTGATTGGTAACTACCAGCACTTGGGCCTGTTCGATGGCCAGGACCTGGCCATCCTCAGCCCTCGCGATGGCCTGCGCCTTCATGAGCAGGCCCTGGGCGAAAGCCGTGAGGTGGTGGGTGACAGCAACAACCCGCTGATCAAGCGCGCCATTACCTACTACCAGGCAGCCAGCTACGGCTTCAAGCACCACCTGCTCGACTGGGTGCCTGAAGACAGCGAAAAGACAGCCGGTAAAAACTGACTGAGCTGACGCGGCGCCCGTGAACAGGGCGCCGCACTTAGCCTCTTGCAGCCCGCCAGAGCTTGCTGGCCAGCGATACCACGGCCAGTACGGCAGCACCAGCAAGAATACCGATGCCCGCATTGAGCAGGCTTGAGGTCAGTACCCCGCCCCGCCCTTCACTGAAGGCTTCGACAGCGTGATGCAGCGGCGCAACGCCATGCACCAGAATCCCGCCACCCACCAGAAACATCGCCGCCGTGCCAACGACCGACAGCCCCTTCATCAAGTACGGTGCGGCCTGCAGAATGCCGTTGCCGATCGTCTGGGCGGCACGCCCGGTTTTGTGCGTGAGCCACAGGCCAAAGTCATCCAGCTTGACGATACCGCCAACCAGCCCGTACACCCCTACGGTCATGACAAAGGCAATACCCGACAACACGACGATTTGCTGTGACAACGGCGCGCCAGCGACCGCACCCAGGGTGATGGCGATGATTTCTGCCGACAGGATGAAGTCGGTACGCACGGCACCTTTGATCTTATCCTTCTCATAGGCCACCAGGTCGACTGAAGGGTCGGCCACCGCTTCACTCAGGGCGGCATGCCCGGCATCGTCCTCGGCTGCACTGTGAAGAAACTTGTGCGCCAGCTTCTCGAACCCCTCAAAACACAAGTAGGCGCCGCCGACCATCAACAATGGGGTCACCGCCCACGGAATGAAGGCGCTGATTGCCAACGCCGCAGGCACCAGAATCACCTTGTTCAGTAGCGAGCCCTTGGCCACGGCCCATACCACGGGCAACTCCCGGTCGGCGCGCACGCCACTGACCTGCTGAGCATTGAGCGCCAGATCGTCACCCAAAACCCCGGCGGTCTTTTTCGCCGCTACCTTGGTCATCACCGAGACATCGTCCAATACGGTGGCGATATCGTCGATCAGCACCAGTAGACTGCTTCCTGCCATGCTTGCGTATCCAGAGAGTTGAAAGGCCCAAAGCATAGCGTGACTGTGCGTGAAAGTGGCAGCCTTGAGCCTCGCGCAAACCCGGTGCTACCATGCGCCACCGCCTGCCCAGGCCTGGGCCGCCTGCGGCCCGACACAAGGAACAGCGCCAATCATGAGCAGCATTCGCGAGCGCAACAAAGAGCTGATCCTGCGCGCAGCCAGCGAAGAATTCGCCGAAAAAGGCTTCGCCGCCACCAAGACCAGCGACATCGCGGCCAAGGCCGGGCTACCCAAGCCCAACGTCTACTACTACTTCAAGTCCAAGGAAAACCTCTACCGCGAGGTGCTGGAAAGCATCATCGAGCCGATCATGCAGGCCTCCACCCCATTCAATGCCGAGGGTGAGCCTGAGGAGGTGCTGAGCGCCTACATTCGCTCAAAAATCCGCATATCACGCGACCTGCCCTTTGCCTCCAAGGTCTTCGCCAGTGAAATCATGCACGGTGCGCCGCACCTGAGCCCGACACAGGTCGAACAACTCAACCTGCAGGCCCGGCACAACATCGCGTGCATTCAGCGCTGGATCGACCGCGGCCAGATCGCCCCGCTCGACCCACACCACCTGATGTTCAGCATCTGGGCCGCAACCCAGACCTACGCCGATTTCGACTGGCAGATCTCCGTCGTCACCGGCAAAGCCAAGCTGGACGATGCCGACTATGAAGCCGCGGCACAGACCATCATTCGTCTGGTACTCAAGGGCTGCGCACCCGACACCCATACCACCGGTTGATCTGGGAGCAGCTCACCAGACGGGCGCCGCGCACGCGCTGACAACCCGCCGCTACCCTCAGGCTGCCACGCCCGCATCCGCGGTCAGCCCAACCTCCTCGATCGCACTGATCGCGCACTGTTCGTCGATGTCCGAGGTATCACCACTGATACCGATAGCTCCCAGCACCACGCCCCTCTGATCACGGATCAGCACCCCACCCGGCGCCGGAACCACGGCGCCCTGGCCCAGGCCATTGAGCGCGGCGAAAAACGCCGGGCGCTGCTGCGCGTCCAGCGCCAGCAAGCGCGAGCCCTTGCCCAGGGCAATGGCGCCCCAGGCCTTCCCCATTGCCACCTGCGGACGCAGCAGGCTGGCACCGTCCTCACGTTGCAGGGCCAGCAGATGACCACCGCTGTCGAGCACCGCAATGGTCAAAGGTGCAGCCGAGATCTTGCGCCCGGCGGCAATGGCGCCGTTTACCAGGCTGACAGCGACTTTCAAGGTCAGAGCGTTCATGGACAGGTCCTCTTGTTGTTAGAAGCCCAGAGGGGCAAGTGAAAATCCAATACGACAAATAGAACACAATGGAGAATATTTTTGTATACAATAATTTTCGCCAGATGATCACAATCGGACAAAATGCCTTTTCTAGCGGCACGACGAGCAAAGCACTGGCAGCCGATGAAAATGGATTGACCAGAGCCACATACCGTGAATACACTCTGACGCAAAGCCATTTGTATACAATTACAAAACCAATGAGGCACAAAACCATGAGCAAAATGAGAGCAATTGATGCAGCCGTTCTGGTGATGCGCCGCGAAGGTGTTGAAACCGCTTTTGGCATCCCGGGCGCAGCGATCAACCCGCTGTACTCGGCGTTGAAAAAAGTCGGCGGTATCGATCACGTCCTCGCTCGCCACGTTGAAGGCGCCTCGCACATGGCCGAGGGCTACACCCGTACCAAGGCCGGTAACATCGGCGTGTGCATCGGCACCTCCGGCCCAGCCGGTACCGACATGGTCACCGGCCTGTACAGCGCCTCGGCAGACTCGATCCCGATCCTCTGCATCACCGGCCAGGCACCTCGCGCTCGCCTGCACAAGGAAGACTTCCAGGCCGTCGACATCACCAACATCGTCAAGCCGGTAACCAAGTGGGCGACCACCGTTCTGGAACCCGGCCAAGTGCCTTACGCCTTCCAGAAAGCCTTCTATGAAATGCGTTCCGGTCGCCCAGGCCCGGTACTGATCGACTTGCCGTTCGACGTGCAGATGGCCGAAATCGAATTCGACATCGAGGCCTACCAGCCACTGCCCGTGCACAAGCCTGCGGCCAACCGCGTGCAGATCGAGAAGGCCCTGGCCATGCTCGACAGCGCAGAGCGCCCACTGCTGGTAGCCGGTGGCGGCATCATCAACGCCGACGCCAGCGAGAAACTGGTTGAGTTCGCTGAACTGACCGGCATTCCCGTGATTCCAACCCTGATGGGCTGGGGCATCATCCCTGACGATCACCCACAGATGGTCGGCATGGTCGGTTTGCAGACCTCGCACCGCTACGGCAACGCCACCCTGCTGAAGTCCGACATGGTGCTGGGTATCGGTAACCGCTGGGCCAACCGCCACACCGGTTCCGTGGACGTCTACACCGAAGGTCGTCGCTTCATCCACGTCGACATCGAGCCCACCCAGATCGGCCGCGTGTTCAACCCAGACCTGGGTATCGTCTCGGACGCGGGCGCCGCGCTGGACATGTTCCTGGAAGTGGCCCGCGAGTGGAAAGCCGCCGGCAAGCTCAAGTGCCGTGGCGAGTGGCTGAAAGACTGCCAACAGCGCAAAGCCAGCCTGCACCGCAAGACCCACTTCGACAACGTGCCGGTCAAGCCACAGCGCGTATACGAGGAAATGAACCAGGTGTTCGGCAAAGACACCTGCTACGTCAGCACCATCGGTCTGTCGCAGATCGCCGGCGCCCAGTTCCTTCACGTCTACAAGCCACGTCACTGGATCAACTGTGGCCAGGCCGGCCCACTGGGCTGGACCATTCCGGCCGCGCTGGGTGTGGTCAAGGCTGATCCGACCCGCAAGGTGGTCGCACTGTCCGGCGACTATGACTTCCAGTTCATGATCGAAGAACTGGCCGTCGGCGCGCAGTTCAATCTGCCTTACGTCCACGTACTGGTGAACAACTCCTACCTGGGGCTGATCCGTCAGGCCCAACGTGGCTTCGAGATGGATTACTGTGTACAGCTGGCGTTCGAGAACCTCAACGCGCCGGAGCTCAACGGCTACGGTGTTGACCACGTTGCCGTGGTTCAAGGCCTGGGTTGCAAGGCGATCCGCGTCTTTGAGCCGGGCGAGATTGCACCAGCCCTGCTCAAGGCCCAGAAGATGGCCGAAGAGTTCCGGGTACCGGTTGTGGTCGAGGTGATTCTCGAGCGTGTGACCAATATTTCCATGGGTACCGAAATCAACGCCGTCAACGAATTCGAAGACCTGGCGCTGGTCGGCAACGATGCACCGACTGCGATTTCGCTGCTCGACTGATCGCACAAGCGGCCCCTGCCCTCGTGGCAGCGGGCCCTACTTTGCAAGGAGACAACCATGCCACGTTTCGCCGCCAACCTGTCCATGCTGTTCACCGAACAGGACTTCCTCGACCGCTTCAAAGCGGCCGCCGATGCCGGGTTCACCGGGGTCGAATACCTGTTCCCGTACGATTACAGCTCGGCTGAAATCAAGCAGCAACTGGACGCCAACGGCCTGACCCAGGTGCTGTTCAACCTGCCGGCCGGCGACTGGGCCAAGGGTGACCGCGGAATCGCCTGCGACCCGGCCCGTGTTGAAGAATTCCGTGCCGGTGTCGACCTGGCCATCGCTTACGCCAAGGTACTGGGCAACACCCAGGTCAACTGCCTGGCCGGCATTCGCCCACAAGGCCCGGATTGCGCCACGGTGAAGAAAACCTTCATCGACAACCTGAAGTACGCGGCCGACAAGCTCCAGGCCGAAGGCATCAAGCTGGTGATGGAGATGATCAATACCCGCGACATCCCCGGCTTCTACCTGAACACCACCCAACAGGCGCTGGAAATCCAGGACGCCGTGGGCAGCAGCAACCTGTTCCTGCAGTACGACATCTACCACATGCAGATCATGGAAGGTGACCTGGCGCGCACGATGGAAACCCACCTGTCGCGCATCAACCACATCCAGTTGGCCGACAACCCGGGCCGTCACGAACCGGGTACCGGTGAAATCAACTACCGCTTCCTGTTCGAACACCTGGACCGTATTGGCTACCAGGGCTGGGTCGGCGCTGAGTACAAGCCACTGACCACCACTGAAGCAGGCCTGGTCTGGCTGAAGACCCACAACGCACTCTAACGCGCACTCACACCCCAGAGGCGTTGTGCGCCGGCCGCATGCATACAACTACAAGAGGCATTTTTCATGGCTAAAATCGGATTTATCGGCACGGGTATCATGGGCCTGCCAATGGCTCAGAACCTTCAGAAAGCGGGCCACAGCCTGTTCGTCTCCACCCACCACGACGCGGCCCCGGCTGAACTGCTCGCCGCTGGCGCCGTCGCCCTGGCCAACCCGAAAGAAGTGGCTCAGGAAGCTGAATTCATCATCGTCATGGTGCCGGACACCCCGCAGGTCGAAGCCGTCCTGTTCGGTGAAAACGGCGTGGCTCAGGGTGTTGGCCCGAACAAAGTCGTCATCGACATGAGCTCGATCTCGCCGACCGCAACCAAAGTCTTCGCAGAAAAAATCAAGGCCACCGGCGCCACCTACCTCGACGCACCGGTCTCCGGCGGCGAAGTCGGTGCCAAAGCCGCGACCCTGAGCATCATGGTCGGCGGTTGCCCGAATGCCTTCGAGCGCGCACTGCCACTGTTCCAGGCCATGGGCAAGAACATCACCCGCGTCGGCGGCAATGGTGACGGCCAGACCGCCAAGGTTGCCAACCAGATCATCGTCGCCCTGAACATCCAGGCCGTTGCCGAAGCGCTGCTGTTCGCCGCCAAGAACGGCGCAGACCCTGCCAAGGTGCGTGAAGCGCTGATGGGCGGTTTTGCTTCCTCGAAGATCCTCGAAGTGCATGGCGAGCGCATGATCAAGGGCACCTTCGATCCAGGCTTCCGCATCAGCCTGCACCAGAAAGACCTGAACCTGGCCCTGCAAGGCGCCAAAGAGCTGTCGATCAACCTGCCAAACACTGCCAACGCCCAACAGGTGTTCAGCACCTGTGCCGCCATCGGTGGTGCAAACTGGGACCATTCGGCACTGATCAAAGGCCTGGAGCACATGGCCAACTTCTCGATCCGTGGCGACAAGTAAGACCTGCTCTACCGTGAGATGAGGTGTCGTCACTACGGCCCTCACCGCCGCCAAGGCCGCCCTACCTGCGCCGGCCCTGGCGGCGATTGCAGACGACACCGCCCTCTCAGACAGACACAGAACAACACGATTGGGAGCCTGCCATGTCGGTCGATCCGCAACACTTTCTGCGCGAACTGTTCGCCACGGCCATCGAAGCCGCCCACCCGCGCCATGTCCTTGAGCCCCACCTGCCCAGCGATCGCAGCGGTCGCGTCATCGTCATCGGCGCTGGCAAAGCCGCCGCCGCCATGGCCGAAGTGGTCGAAAAAAACTGGCAAGGCGACGTCTCAGGCCTGGTCGTCACCCGTTACGGCCACGGCGCCAACTGCTCGAAAATCGAAGTAGTCGAAGCCGCCCACCCGGTACCTGATGCAGCCGGCCTGGCAGTGGCCAAGCGTGTGCTGGCGATGGTCAGTGACCTGAGTGCCGACGACCGGGTGATATTCCTCCTGTCTGGCGGTGGTTCGGCCCTGCTCGCACTGCCAGCAGACGGCCTGACCCTGGCCGACAAGCAACAGATCAACAAGGCCCTGCTCAAATCCGGCGCCACCATTGGCGAGATGAACTGCGTGCGCAAGCACCTCTCGGCGATCAAGGGTGGCCGCCTGGCCAAGGCCTGCTGGCCGGCCACGGTGTACACCTATGCGATTTCCGATGTACCGGGCGATCTGGCCACGGTCATCGCCTCCGGCCCCACCGTGGCCGACCCCAGCACCTCGGCAGAAGCGCTGGCGATTCTCAAGCGCTACAACATCCAGGCACCGGCCGCGGTCATCGACTGGCTGAACAACCCCGCCTCGGAAACCGTCAAAGCCGGTGACCCCGCCCTGGCCCGCAGCCACTTCCAGTTGATCGCGCGCCCCCAGCAGTCGCTGGAAGCGGCCGCGGTCAAAGCCCGCCAGGCCGGTTTCAACCCACTGATCCTAGGCGACCTTGAAGGCGAGTCGCGGGAAGTGGCCAAGGTTCACGCCGGTATCGCCCGGCAGATCGTCCAGCATGGTCAGCCATTGCCGGCACCGTGCGTGATCCTCTCTGGCGGTGAAACCACCGTGACCGTGCGCGGCAATGGCCGTGGCGGGCGCAATGCCGAATTTCTCCTGAGCCTGACCGAAAGCCTGAAGGGCTTGCCTGGCGTCTACGCCTTGGCGGGCGACACCGACGGCATCGACGGCTCGGAAGACAACGCCGGGGCCTTCATGACCCCCGACAGCTATGCCCGCGCCGAGGCCCTGGACCTGTCGGCTGCCGACGAGCTGGACAACAACAACGGCTACGGCTACTTCGCCGCGCTCGATGCCTTGATCGTTACCGAACCGACCCGGACCAACGTCAACGACTTCCGCGCCATCCTGATTCTTGAGACTGCCCAACATGACGCCTGACAAAAAAGTCAAAATCCTCGCCACCCTCGGCCCTGCGACCAACGGCATCGACGACATTCGTCAACTGGTCGAGGCCGGGGTGAATATTTTCCGTCTCAACTTCAGCCACGGTGAACATGCCGACCACGCTCAACGCTACCAGTGGATCCGCGAAGTCGAGCAACAGCTGAACTACCCGCTGGGCATCCTCATGGACCTGCAGGGCCCCAAGTTGCGTGTTGGCCGGTTTGCCGAAGGCAAGGTCCAGCTGCAACGCGGCCAGGCCCTGCGCCTGGACCTGGACCCAACCCCGGGCGATCAACGCCGGGTCAACCTTCCACACCCGGAAATCATCGCCGCGCTGGAGCCGGGCATGGACCTGTTGGTCGACGACGGCAGATTGCGCCTGCAAGTGACCGCCAAGCACGCCGACGCCATCGAAACCCAAGTGCTCAACGGTGGCGAGTTATCCGACCGTAAAGGCGTCAACGTGCCACAGGCCGTGCTGGACCTGAGCCCGCTGACCGCCAAAGACCGCCGCGACCTGGCCTTCGGCCTCGACCTGGGTGTGGACTGGGTGGCCCTGTCGTTCGTACAGCGTCCCGAGGACATCCGCGAAGCCCGCGAACTGATCGGCGACCGCGCCTACCTGATGGCCAAGATCGAAAAGCCCTCGGCAGTCACCCAACTGCAGGCCATCGCCGAACTGAGTGACGCGATCATGGTTGCCCGGGGAGACCTGGGTGTAGAAGTGCCCGCCGAAAGCGTGCCGCACATCCAGAAACGCATCATCGGCACCTGCCGACAACTGGGCAAACCCGTGGTTGTGGCCACGCAGATGCTCGAGTCGATGCGCTTCTCTCCGGCACCGACCCGTGCGGAAGTCACCGACGTTGCCAATGCGGTAGCCGAAGGCGCCGATGCGGTGATGCTCTCCGCCGAGACCGCATCGGGCGACTACCCACTCGAAGCCGTGCAAATGATGAGCAAGATCATCCGCCAGGTGGAAAGCGGCCCGGACTACCAGGCCCAGCTCGATGTTGGCCGGCCCCAGGCCGAGGCGACCGTGTCCGATGCCATCAGCTGCGCAATCAGGCGCATCAGCAGCATCCTGCCGATTGCCGTCCTGGTGAACTACAGCGAGTCGGGCAACTCGACCCTGCGCACGGCCCGCGAGCGGCCACGCTCACCGATCCTCAACCTGACCCCGAACCTGAACACCGCACGCCGCCTGACCGTTGCCTGGGGCGTGCATTCGGTGGTCAACGACCGCTTGCGCCAGGTTGACGAAGTCTGCTCCACCGCATTGGAAATCGCCCAGGCGCAGGGCATGGCCGAGCGTGGCGACACCCTGTTGATCACCGCCGGTGTGCCTTTCGGCAAGCCAGGATCGACTAACTCACTGCGGATCGAAACCCTGATCTGATAGCAAATCGCAGGCAAGCCAGCGCCTACCTGTGTGTTGGCGCTGGCTTGCCTGCGAGGCTTGTCTGCGATAGAGCAACCCCAAAATACGTTTCACCCAGACCGACTGCCATGTACACCAAGAATTTCGTGAACCCGTGCCCCGACTGGGCCACGGCCTTGCTCAACGGCTTCAGCCAGGTACTGCTGCAGCGCAACCCGCTGTGCGGCCTGTTCTGCCTGCTGGCCATCCTGCTGACGGCCCCCGACCTGATTGGCGGCGCCTTGCTGGGAGCGCTGGCCGGGCTGCTCACTGCCCAGCGCCGTGGCTACACCCGCAGCGACCGCCAAGCGGGCCTGTACAGCTACAACGGCGTCCTGATTGGCCTGCTGCTCAGCCACGCGTTGCCCTGGACGGCAATCCTGCCGCCGCTGATCATTGCCGCAGGCGGCATGAGCAGCATACTCGTCCACCAGTGGCTCAAGCGCGCGGGCCCCAACAGCTGGCTGCCTGCCTATACCGCACCGTTCGTACTGCTCGGCTGGGCCACACTGGCGCTTAGCGAGCCGGCCGTGAGCAACACAGCGGTCGATAGCAACCTGTTATTCGCCCTCGCCCGTGGCATGGGCCAGATCTTCCTGCTCGACCAGCCTCTGGCCGGCCTGCTGATTGCCCTCGGCCTGCTGATCGCCAACCGTTACGCCGCAGCCTGGGCCCTGCTTGGCTCAGCCCTCGGCGGCAGCGTGGCACTGCTGGTTGGCGGTGAACCCCATGCGGCCTTCAATGGCCTCTATGGCTTCAACGCCGCACTCACCGCGCTCGCCTTCAGCCAGACCCGAAGCCAGCCCTGGCGCCCACTGCTGGCAATCATCCTGGCAATCCTGCTGCAGCCGTGCTTCACCCACCTCGCCATACCGGGCCTGACTGCACCGTTCGTGCTGGCGTGCTGGCTGCTGCATATCGGTATTCGTGTAGTGCGCCAGCCGCACGCCCAAGGCTCACATCGCTTGCACAGCTAAGACCCAACCCCTAGGCTCTGCTCCGTTAATTACCGGAACGAGCCTATGGACACCCCTGTGAGCTGGCGAGAGCGGCTCTACATCATTGTTTTCCAAACCGACACCCGCGCGGGCCGGCTCTTCGACAGCATCCTGCTGCTGATCGTCCTCGCCAGCCTGGTCACCGTGGTGCTGGACAGCATCGACGAGATACACCGCGACTACGTTGGGCTGCTGACGACGCTCGAGTGGGGCTTCACCGCGATTTTCCTGGTCGAATACATTCTGCGCCTGTACTGCTCGCCCAAACCGCTGCGCTATGCCTTCAGCTTCTACGGCCTGGTAGACCTGCTGGCGATCGTGCCTGGCATCATTGCCCTGTACTACAGCGATGCGCAGTACCTATTGATTGTCCGCGTGATCCGAATGCTGCGGATTTTCCGGGTACTCAAACTGATGCCCTATCTCAAGCAGGCCAACTACCTGCTCGCGGCCCTGCAAGGCAGCCGCCAGAAGATCATCGTGTTCCTGCTCAGCGTGTCGACCCTGGTAACGGTGTTCGGCACCCTGATGTACGTGATTGAGGGGCCGGACCGTGGCTTTACCAGCATCCCGAAAGGCATCTACTGGGCCATCGTCACACTGACCACCGTCGGCTACGGCGATATCGTGCCGAAGACCCCTTTAGGGCAGATGCTCTCATCACTGGTGATGATTGCCGGTTACTCGATCATTGCCGTGCCCACAGGCATCTTCACTGCCGAGCTGGCCAACGCCATGCGCGGTGAAAAGCTGCAGCACCCCTGCCCGGTATGCCGCAAGGACAGCCATGAAAACAGCGCAGCATTCTGCTCACGCTGTGGCAATGCACTGTTCAAGAAAAGCGAATAAACAAATCACTTTTTAATCTTTTATCGACTAAGGCCGAACCGCTATAGTCGCAGGCATAATGCCGCTAACCCCACTAGAACAAGGAATGCGCAGTGAAAAAACTCTTCAGTGCCTCGCTTCTCGCCGCAGGCCTGGCCTTGGGCAACCTGGCCCAGGCCGCGCCACCCCTGCTCAACGTCTCCTATGACGTGATGCGCGACTTCTACAAGGACTACAACAGCGCCTTCCAGAAGCACTGGGAAGCCGAGCACAAAGAGAAAATCGCCGTACAGATGTCCTTCGGCGGCTCGAGCAAACAAGCACGCTCGGTGATCGACGGCCTGCCTGCCGATGTCATCACCATGAACATGGCCACCGACATCAACGCCTTGGCCGACAACGGCAAACTGGTCCCGGACAACTGGGTGACCCGCCTGCCGAACAACAGTGCGCCCTTTACCTCGGCCACCGTGTTCATCGTCCGCAAGGGCAACCCGAAAGCCCTGAAAGACTGGCCAGACCTGCTCAAAGACGGCGTACAGGTCATCGTGCCTAACCCGAAAACCTCGGGCAACGGCCGCTACACCTACCTTTCGGCCTGGGGCTATGTGTTGAAGAACGGTGGCGACGAGAACAAGGCCAAGGCCTTTGTCGGCAAACTGTTCAAACAGGCGCCAGTGCTCGACACCGGCGGCCGTGCCGCCACCACCACCTTCATGACCAACCAGATTGGCGACGTGCTGGTAACCTTCGAGAACGAAGCCGAGATGATTGCCCGGGAGTTTGGGCGCGATCAGTTTGAAGTGATCTACCCGAGCGTTTCCGCCGAAGCTGAGCCACCAGTGAGCGTGGTCGACAAGGTGGTCGACAAGAAAGGCAGCCGTGCCGCCGCCGAAGAGTACCTGAAGTACCTATGGTCGCCCGAGGCCCAGGAAATCGCCGCCAACAACTACCTGCGTCCACGCGACCCTGCCGTACTGGCCAAATACACCGACCGCTTCCCGAAAGTCGACTTCCTCTCGGTAGAGAAGACCTTCGGTGACTGGCGTACCGTGCAAAAGACCCACTTCAATGACGGCGGCGTCTTCGACCAGATCTACACCGGGCAGTAAGCGAAGAACACTGCGTTCTGTGTGAGCAGGCTTGCCTGCAAGTACGCGGTGCCTGCATCGCGGGCAAGACCCGCTCCCACAACAGCTGGTGCGGTCTTTGTTGGAGCTGGCTTGCCTGCGATGGCTTTGACGGGGTGCCAACGAGTGCGCGGTGTCGGCATCGTTGGCAAGCCAACTCCAACAAGGTACGCATATGCCCTCTCACCTTATTGGCTGAACCCAGCCATAGGAATTATCCTACAACCTCTGTCCACCTCGAATGATTGCACGGGGAAGCGCTTCGCACGTAGTCTCGAATGGTCGCTGACGTTTCAGCGATCGGGTTTGGCGACCCGGGAATATATGCAGAGATGCCCCGATTTCGATGGTTGGCGTGTTAGACGTCTGCGTCGTTTTTATGGTGGCTGTGCGCGGGAGGGCTTCGGCCCTGCCGGATTTCCTGTGTTGACCGGTTCGCCAACCTGCGTACAGCTGCCACCCTTTCGTTTGGCGACGATTCAGGTGGTAGCTCCAGTTCAATACAGGAGTTCATCGTGAAAAAAATCGTCCCCGATCCCCCCGCGTTTCTTTTCGCCAAAACAGCCGAAACCACCTTTGGCGAGTGCGAAGGCCACCCGCCGTTGTTTACCGTGCGGCCGGGCATCAGTGCTGAAGACGCACTGGTCCATGCAGCGCTTTACCTCAAGTGCGCCATCGACACGTGCCCTCAGGCCGTGCAGTACACCGATGAAACGGGCCGTGGCTTTGCCTGGAGCACACTACATTCCGTGCAAATGGCCAAAGGGCTGGTCGATGCCGTGCTCGACGGCATCGAAAGCCACAACCTGAACGCGCACCGTGACGCGCAAAACCACTAGCCCCCTCGGGTAAACACCAGTGCCTTGAGGCCGCCCGCCGGGTCGTTGTCGGGAAACTCCGGCGGGTTGCTCAGGCGCTCGACGAAATGCAGTTGTGGCGCTTCGGCGGCCATGCCTTCGATGAGAAACTCAGGGCCAATGGCCGGATCGTTGACGCACGCCAGCACCACGCCCTGCTCTGTCAGCAGTTCTGGCAAGCGGCGCAAGATCTTGCTGTAGTCGTGGGTCAGGACAAAGCTGCCACGCTGGAAGGTCGGCGGGTCGATGATGATCAGGTCATAGGGGCCGCCCTTGCGCACCTTGCCCCAGGACTTGAACAACTCATGGCCGAGGAAGCTTACCCGCGCCAGTTCATGCTCGTTCAACCGGTGGTTCTCGCGCCCACGGCTCAAGGCGGCCTTGGCCATGTCGAGGTTGACCACCTGTTCGGCGCCACCGGCAATCGCCGCCACGGAAAAGCCGCAGGTGTAGGCAAACAGGTTCAATACGCGCTTGCCCGCTGCCTGCTCACGTACCCAGCGACGGCCATGGCGCATGTCGAGAAACAGCCCAGTGTTCTGCTTCAGGCCCAGGTCGAGCTTGTAGCGCAGGCCGTCTTCGTCGATCAGCCAATGCTCGCTCGGTGTACCCAACAACCAATGCCCCGGGCTGTCCGGCAGATAGCGGTGTTGAATCAGAATCGCCTGCCCGGGCCACTGCGGGCCTGCCGCCAGCGCCAACAGCATCTGCTCGAGGGCCGGCAACTGGCCCTCAGGCGGTTCGCGAAACAATGACACCAACAACACGCCCTGCAACCAGTCGACGGTGATCTGCTCAAGCCCCAGCCAGCAGCGACCGCGGCCATGGAACAGGCGCCGGGTTTCCGCCGGAGCGGGGTTGAGGGCGTCGAGCAGGTGTTCGCGCAGGGTGTCGATAACAGAAGTCATGGCAAGGATCGAGGCTGTAAAGCGGCCTATTCTAACCCGACTCCCCCACCCCGGGCGCAGGCCTTGCCGGCTTGGACCACCAGCGCTGCTGCATACCGGCCGCCGCCAGCAAGATCGCGGCGACACCCAGCCACTGCAGCAGGCTCAGGCGATGGTCAAAGGCCAGCCAGTCGACGAAGATCGCCGCAATCGGGTAGATGAACGACAAGGCGCCGGTCAGGGCGGTTGGCAGTTTTTGAATGGCGCCGTACAGCAGCACGTACATCAGCCCGGTATGAACCATACCCAATGTCACCAGGCTGGCCAGCTCGCTCGCTTCGTGCGGCAACCCGCTGGTGTTGGCCCAGGGCGCCAGCAGCAACACGCCGGTGCCGACCTGAATCAACGCGATCAGGTGCGGTGGTGTGCCGCTCAGACGCTTGATGATCAACGCGGCAACGGCATACAAGAATGCTGCCCCCAAGGCCAGGCCAATCCCCGCCAGGTAGTCATCCCCCGAACCTTGCTGAGCACCATGAGCGCTGACAATCGCCAGCATGCCGGCAAAGGCAATGCTCAACCAGAACACTTTCGGCAGGGTAATCTTCTCGCCGAGAAACACTGCGGCCAGTGCCACCAGCATGAACGGCTGGACGTTGTACACCGCTGTACCAATGGCAATCGACGCCCGCGAATAGGAGGCGAACAGCAACACCCAGTTGCCGACGATGGCCACGCCACTGAGCACCGCCAAGGCGAAGGTAGCCCAGCTGAGGATGCCCGGGCGCAGGAAACCAAACAGCGCGCAAATCACCAGCAAGGTGCCGGCACCGAACACGCAACGCCAGAACACGACATCCAGCACCGGTTGCCCGGACACCAGCACAAACCAACCGATGGTCCCCGAAATCAACATGGCGGCGACCATTTCCAACGACCCACGACGTATTGAACTGTCCATCACTCACCTCCGATACGATGGACAAAGTATGACGAGCGCCGAGGTGGCCATTCCAGCGGAAAAAGCAGGCTAAACTTGGCGTTAACCTTTTTTATCAAGGCACTTTTTCCTTTTTGCCTAACGAGGCGGATATGACTGACGACATCGACCAACTGCTGATCAACGCCCTGATGGAAGACTCTCGACGCTCGCTCAAGGCCCTGGCCCAGCTCAGCGGGCTGTCGGCGCCAAGTGTCAGTGAGCGCCTGCGCCGCCTGGAGGAGCGCGGCGTACTTAAGGGCTATACGGTGGACGTCGACCCACGCAGTTTTGGCTACCAGTTGCAGGCCATCGTGCGTATCCGCCCCCTGCCCGGTCAGTTGCAGGAGGTCGAACGGCAGATCCAGGCCATCCCCGAATTCACTGAATGCGACAAGGTCACGGGTGACGACTGCTTCATTGCCCGCCTGCATGTGCGCTCGATGGAACAGCTCGACACCCTGCTCGACCGCCTCAACAGCCATGCCGAGACCAACACCGCCATCGTCAAGAAGACCCCGGTCAAGCGCCGTTTACCGCCGATGAATTAATTGAATGGCCGATGGCCGGTTCAACTCCAGCCGTAGCGCACCAGGTGGAAAAACACTGGGGCGGCAAAACAGACGGAATCCAGCCGGTCGAGCATGCCGCCGTGGCCTTCGATCATGTGCCCCCAATCCTTGACGCCACGATCACGCTTGATGGCCGACATCACCAGGCCACCGGCAAAGCCCAGCAGGCACACCACCAACGCAAGCAGCGCGGCCTGCCAGGGCGCAAACGGGGTAATCCAGTACAGCGCCGCACCGATCAGGGTCGCCAGCGCGATGCCGCCGAAGAAGCCCTCGGTGGTTTTCGACGGCGACAGGTTAGGCGCAATCTTGTGCTTGCCCCACAGTTTGCCGCAGACGTACTGCAACACGTCCGACAGCTGCACCACCAGGATCAGCCAGGCGATCAGCAACAGGTTGCGCCCCTCATAGCCTGGAATATCCAGGGTCAGCAACGCGGGCACGGCGGACACGCAGTAGACCGCAATCGTCAGGCCCCATTGGACTTTCGAGGTGCGCTCCAGAAAGTGCGTGGTGTCGCCGCCCAGTGACGACAGGATCGGCATCAGCAGGAACAGGTAGACCGGGATGAAGATCGAGAACAGCCCGTACCAGTCCATCCCGATCAACAGGTACTGCACCGGCAAGGCAAAGTAGAACGCGGCCACCAGCGCCGGATAGTCGCTACGCCGGGTAGGCGTCAGGGTCATGAACTCGCGCAGGGCATAGAACGACACGCCATAAAACAGCAGGATCACGCCAACCTGACCGATCATGAAGGCGATGCCGATCACCGCGACCATCACCCACCAGGCATTGATGCGGGCATTAAGGTTGTCGATCACCGGGTTAGGTGCCGAGGCCCGCCATTTCAGGAGTTGGCCGACGACCGTGGCCAGAACCAGAATGCCGCCAATACCGGCAAACAGTTGCAGTGTTGTGCTGTCCATTTCAGACCCCCTCCTTTGCCAGGGCCAACAAGGCGTCCCGTGATCGTTCAAGGAACATGGCCTTGCTCTCATCCGCCGCCAGCGAAATCGGTTCGCCGAAGTTCAAGGTGCATAACAGTGGCAACGGCAACACCCGGCCTTTGGGCATCACACGGTTGAGGTTGGCGATCCACACCGGAATGATCTCGATGTCCGGTCGTTGCCGCGCCAGGTGGTACAGGCCACTTTTGAACGGCAGCAAGGTTTCGTCGCTGAGGTTGCGCGTGCCCTCAGGGAACAGGATCAGTGAGTCGCCCTGCTCCAGCGCATCAAGCATCGCCTGCAACGGCTGGCTGTCTGGAAGCGCATGCTGGCGGTCGATCAGTACGCCGTTGAACACCCGCTGGATCAGGAAACGCCGCAACCGCCCAGTGAGCCAGTAATCGGCACCGGCCACAGGGCGGGTACGCTGACGCAAATGGGCGGGCAGCGAGGCCCAGAACAGCACGAAGTCACCGTGGCTGCTGTGGTTGGCAAAGTAGATACGTTGCACCGGCTCAGGGCTACACCCCAGCCACAGTGCACGTGCGCCGGTCAGCAGCCGCGCACCGGAGGTTATGGCGAAGGCAACCAGAGAAACAAGCATCGAGAATTCCTTACGCGATGAGGGAAAACCACGGCATGCACAGGCACGCCAGGAGCACGATCAGGCATTGCGCACACACCCAGAACGCCTGGAACCGAAGCAAGCGCAATGCGCCCCGGCTACGTTCAAACAGGCTTCTGCAATCCGTTGCCACAGGCTGCAAGCCCAGCTCGTGCAATGCGCTATCAAGGGCCTCGGCCTTCAGGTCAAAGGCCTGTGGCGGCTGTGCCAGGCAGGTGAACAGGTCGGCATCCAAGGCAACCCGCAGGGCGAAGTATTTTTGTACCACCCCACAGAACAGCAAGGCTGAGGCCAGCAGCGCAGCAAACAACGAAGGTGCAACCCCAAACAACGGCGCCAACCCGACAAGCAGCGCTACCCCTGTCAGCACCGTGGAAAACCGGTCCAGGTCACGCCCCCGGCGCAGCAGGTTGACGACCAGTTTCAGGTGCATCTCAGTAGCCATCGGACACCACCGTTGCAAGAGGCATAAGGGCCTGGCGCTGAGCCTGGGCCAGCACCACCTGCGGTCGAGCCTTGCGCACACAGGCCAGGGCGCTGTCGATGTCGCGGCAACGGCGGGTGTACAACAACCAGGCCGCCACCGCCGTTGCGCTACGCGAGTAACCCAGCGCACAGCACACCAGTACCGGCCCCTGTTGGCGCAAGGCCTCGATGGCCTGCGCCGCCGCCTCGCAGCGGGCTGCGCTTGGCGCCGTCAGGTCGAGCACCGGGAAGCTGCGATAGGCCTTGCCACGGCTGTCGACCGGCAATTCCGCACACAGGTCTACGATCGCGGCAAACGGTTGGGCCTGCCCGGCGGCTGGAATTCGCCCAAGCCAGACGTTGTCAGCGACCTGAACGGGATGTGGGTGCTGCCGCGTCCATACCCGGGAGTTGACCCAGGCAGCCAGCAGGTAAGGCGCCAGTAACCCTTGCGCAGCGGCTGACAGGCGCCCGTCCGCACGCTTCTGAAAGCCTTCGGCACCGAACAGGCCGTAGTTCAGCGCCACCAACAGCAACGACAGCGCCGGCCACAGTAGCCACAGTGCGCTGCCTTTCAGGGTCAAGGCCAGCGCCACCAGCACCGCGCTGCCCAGACCGTAGCGCACAGCCAACAGCCGGCGTTTCGGGTCGGTCGCCCGCTGCAGCGTACGCAAGGGGCTTTGCCCCTCGCTGGGCCAGAGCCACAGGCAGAACAAGCCCCCGGCCACACCGGTCGGCACATCAATGAAATGGTGCTGCCAGGTGGTCAGGACCGACAGACCAATCAGCACGAACCAACCGTGCAACAGAACGCGCCAGACGCCACGGGCATACCGGGCAAAGCAGGCCCAGAGCACGACCAGTAAGGTGATGTGCAGCGAAGGCGCCTGATTGAAGGGTTTATCGAAGCCCATCAGCAGGTCGAACATCAGCCCGAACGTCCCTTCCAGTGGCGGGCGCTCGAAGGTGAAACGCAGGGGCCAGAGAAGAAAACAGGCAATGCAGATCACCTGCGCACTGAGCAGCCGCAGACCATGCCGGTCCATTTCGCGGCGACTGGCCGGTAGCAGGAATGACAAACCGTACAGCAGGTCAATCGACCAGTAAGGCACGATTGTCCAGGGCCATAACGGCAGGTGTTGTTCCCAGGCAAAGACCAGGCTACCAACATCATCACGCTGGCCGGTAAACCGGTTGGCGAAGCCGTAACTGGCGAAAAACAGTGGCCCGAGCAGTAACAGCCAGAGCACACCGCGCTTCCAAAGCCCGGCCTCCCTTGCCTCAACAGGCGCCATCACGACACCCGTTGAGCCAGAGACACGGTGAAGATACCCCACTCGTCCACACGCTGGGTCACCTTGCGGAAACCGGCACGCTCAACCAATTGGTCCATTTCAACCTGGCTGCGCCGACGCATCACCCAGGCCTGCCCTTCACGGTGGCTGGTCAAGGCGCGGGCAATGAATTCCAGTTGCGGGTGCCAAGGCTGCCCGGTGTACACCAGGTAACCCCCCTCTTCCACTGCAGCGGCCAGACCGTCCAGCGAATCACTCACCATGGCATTGCTGGCGAACAGCTCATAGAGCCCGGAAACCACGGCCAGGGTCTTGGGTTCCAGCGCGGCTAGGTCCTCACGGTCGAAGGCATCGCCTTTGACGAAGCGGGCGATATCACCCAGCCCTTTCTGCTCGATCAGGGCCGAACCATCACGTACGTTCAGGTCGCTGTAGTCGCGCAGCAGGATCGACTCAGGCCGTTGCGCGCCCTGCTCCAACGATTCGAGGATATAGCGACCATGCCCGGCAGCAATGTCGACGATATGCACGGGGCGCTGCTGTTCACGCAACGATGCCATCGCCTGGCGCAACAGCTCCTCGACGTGCACCTTGCGCTGGCGGATACCGCGCCAGCCAATAGCGTTCAGGTAGTTGCGGTCGATCAGGCGGCCCAGCGGCGAGTTGCCGGTGGGCTGGTTACGGTAGACGTAGTCCAGGGTACTGCCCGAATCGAAACCGGTGTCGAAACCCAGCTTGACACCGGCACTGAGGGTAGCGCCGAGTTTCAGCCCGGCACGAGTCGCCCGCCAATACAGTTCACGCGGCGAGTTCAGCGGCAGGGGGGCAGCCAGGGCTTCGGACTCGGCGCAGCTCCAGCCGATCTGGTCGGCGTCGAGCAATGACGGCCTGACGATAGGCTCGGCGAAGTTGCGCAAAATGAAACGGCGCATACGCTGGGTAGCCTGTGCGCGCTCACGCTCACCCAGGGTGTCGTGGAAAAAGCCTGGCAGGATGTGTTTTTCCTTGCACACACTGCCCAGCCGGTCGAAGAACTGCTCCTGCGGTTTGCGGTGCACGACAAAGTCGGCACCGGAGATCAGCAGTTGGGTCGGTGTCTGGATCGACTGCGCATCAGCCACCACCCGCTCGGCGGCGTCATACAGCCCCAGCAGCATGTTGACCGAAATCGGTCGGGTAATCAGGGGATCGCTCTCGTAAGAGGCAATGCGTTGCGGGTCATGGCTGAGGAACTTGGCCTTGACGTAGCTGTTGACGAAGAAGTTGCCGCGCCAGGCGCGCATCAGCTTCAGGCCCGTACGGGCAAACGGTACATACAGCTTGACCTTGAAGGCCGGCGAAGCCAGAACCAGTGCACGTATTGGCGGCGCATAGTCGTGAACCCAGGTCGCGATCAATACCGCACCGACGCTTTGCGCAACCACCGCCATGTGGTCAACCGCAATACCGTACTGGTCACGGATATGCTCGATGAAGGTCTGTACATCGCGCACGCTGGTGGCAAAGCCAGGGCTGTCGCCTCGCGCACCTGGCGACTCGCCATGACCACGTGCATCCCAGGCAAACACATCGAAGTCCGGCAGGTCCAGCTCATCGGCCAGGTGAGCCATCCGGCCACCGTGTTCATGCCCTCGGTGGAACAGCACCAGCGCTCGGCGAGGCGTGGCCTCATCGCGCTGAACCGCCGGCCAGTGGCGGTAAAACAGGCTGACGTTGTCATGGGTACTGAAGGACTGCTGCAGGGCTTCGCGCATCAATTGATTCATTCCGTTGGATTGATGGAGGTGCAAGGATGTGCCAGCCCCTGGCGGACACGGTTGACGATGGTGTACACGAGCAGGGCCAATACCAGGGCCAACAGGCCGTTGATCCAGACGCTGCTCAACAGGCCGCTGGCGACACCTGCGCCCAGCACGCCAAAAACAAACGCACGGTCACTCTTGCCCATCGGCCCGTCGTAACGGCGCTCAGCCCCGACCATCAGGCCCAGTACCCCGGCGTATTCACTGATCACGGCCAACACCACCACCAACACCACCAGCAATGGCGACACCCCAACCAGCAGGGCAAACGGCAGGTACAAGGCACTGTCGGCGATCACATCGCACAGCTCATTGAGGTAAGCCCCCAGCCTGGACTGCTGACCGAACTCACGGGCCAGCATGCCATCCACGGCATTGAGGGCCATGCGCAGGAACATCCACACCGGTATCAGGGCAAACAGCCAGGCCCGGCTGGCAAACAGTGCCACCAGCAACCCAATGAGCAAGGAAACAACTGCCGCCGTCACAGTGACCTGATTGGCCGTCACGCCGCGCTGCTGCAAGCGGGTGACGAACGGACGCAGTACGCGCTGGAAGCGCGGTTTGAGGTGGTAAATCGAAAGCATCAACACTCATCCTTTAACTGATGCAAAACGACCCTGAAACCCTGCCTCGGCCGTACGCTGCCCTCTTGGCAACTGCCCGTAATGCCGCTCAGGGTGTTGTTTCACGCCCGACTAACCTGGCGAGATCGCCAACAAGGGAAACAATTCCCCTATTCGACATTCCTGACACACTAACGGTCACAGAACAGGCAAAGGGCCATCAACCTCAACGTGGCACGGCGATGTACCACTTGGGCTTCATGCGCCCGAAATCCTGGCGCCGGTTGTGCTTGAGGGCTTTTTTTGAGTCCAGCACAAAACAGCCCTCTGCATCGCGCACGAAGACAACCCAATGCCAAAAAGGCCGGCCAGCCACCAGCCGCCACTTGATCGCCAACAGGGCGCGGTCGGGCAACGCCTCCCACCCGTCAAAGGGGTGCTGCTCAGGGGCCGCAACGATACCCAGTTCGCCGAGCAGACGGCGAACATAGTGAGTGTCCGACCACAGCGCGCGGTCCTCGGCAAAGATACCCAGCGCATTGGCCACCTGCCGCGCCTGACCATAATCAATCTGTGCCAGGGCGGCACAGGCGGCAATGCCGCATCCGGTAGGTTCCTGCTGTACAACAGCATCCATGCGATACGTCTCCATTGCGTCAGATCAGTGAGGAAATGCTCTCCAGGCGCCGTTCGGCAGGCTCAGGCCGGCCAAACAGATAACCCTGGAAGTGAGAACAGCCTTGCTCTACGAGGCCCTTGAACTGGGTACGGGTTTCGACACCTTCAGCGGTGGTCTGGATGTCGAGGCTTCTGCCAATACCGGTGATTGCACTGACAATGGCCAGCGCCTCACGGCTGCGCTCCATATCCTGAGTAAAGGTTTTGTCGATCTTGATTCTGTCAAACGGGAACGAGCGCAGATAGCCCAATGACGAATAACCCGTACCAAAATCATCCAGGGCAATACGTACGCCCAAGGCTTTGATCTGCCGCAGGGCTTCAATGTTGCCCAGCGAATTTTCCAACAACACGGATTCGGTGATTTCCAGTTCCAGCCGATGAGGTTCAAGGCCCGAGCTCTTCAGCGCATGTTCAACCAGCGCGACGAACTGGCTGTTTCTGAACTGCATGGGTGACAGGTTTACCGCCACCGTCTGCTGGCCCGGCCAACTGGCGGCTTCACGACATGCCTCCTTCAGCGCCAATGCTCCCACTTCGTGAATCAGGCCGGACTCTTCGGCGATCGGTATGAAATCCAGGGGCCCGACCAGACCGTTGACAGGATGACGCCAACGCATCAACGCTTCGTATCCCACCACCTCAGTGTGGTCCTGATCCGTGATCGGCTGGTAGTACAACTGCAACTGTTCGTTGGCAATCGCATCGCGCAGTTCCAGTTCGATGGTGCGCCGGTTACGCGCCGCCTCATCCATATCCAACCGGAAAAACGCATGGCAGTTACGCCCATTGCGCTTGGCTTCATACAACGCCATGTCGGCATAACGCAGCAGCTTTTCCGGGGTGGTGTGATCACCCGGAGCCAAGGCGATCCCCACACTGATCCCCACCGATACGCGATGCCCATCGATCAGGAACTCCGGCTCTACCGCCTCGATCAGCCGTTGAGCCGCTTCCGCTGCATCAGCAGGTTTTGAAAGGCCCGGAAGAATTACCGCAAACTCATCCCCACCCAGACGGGCCAGGGTGTCGTGGCCGCGCAACACCTTGCGCAATCGCTCGGCAAGCTGGCGCAGCAGTTCATCGCCGTATTGATGCCCGAGGGCATCATTGACGTTCTTGAAGTTGTCCAGGTCCAGACAAAGGGTTGCTGTCACACATGACATCAGGTTATCGAGGAGCAACGCGTCGTGCAGCCGCTGGCGCAGTTGCACGCGGTTGGGCAAGCCCGTCAGGATGTCGTGATGCGCCAGAAAGCGAATCTTTTCATTGGCCGCGTTCTCTTCGGTAATGTCATCGGCAATCAACATCAAGTAGCGCTTGCCTGACTCATGGCCATGAATGCTCAGTGCTCGTGAGCGCAGCGTGCGAGTACCTCGCGGTGTCTCAAGCTGGTCCTCAGAACGGTGTGCAACCTCGGTAAGCAGGGCTATGTCCGCTAGCTGCTCAAAATATTCGCTTATCTGCGGGGCCAGGCATTCCTCACTGCGTTTACCGACCATGTCCGCGTGCGGGCAATCGAACAGTGTTTCAGCCTGTCGGTTGGCCAACAGGATCTGCCGCGTCACGGCATCTTGAACCACAACGCTGGAGGGGATATTGGCAATCACCGTATCCAGGAACATCGACATTGATGCCATCTGTTCACTGTAACGTTCAGCCAGCTCCTTGGCCTCGAGCAGTTGCTGCTCTCGGTTACGCAACTCCGTGATATCACGGGTGACCTTGGCGAAGCCGATGAACGCGCCCTGTTCATCGTAAATGGCGTCGATGACCACGTTCGCCCAGAACGCGCTTCCGTCTTTGCGAAAACGCCAACCCTGGGCCTCGAAGCGGCCCGTACGACGTGCGATCTCAAGCCCTCGCTGAGGCACACCTGCGGCCTGTTCCTCCGGGGAGTAAAAGCACGCGAAATTCCGACCGACTATTTCCTCTTGCCGATACCCCTTGGCGCGTTCGGCACCGGCGTTCCAGTTCGCCACGGTACCCTCTGGGCTTAGCATGTAGATCGCATAATCGACCACACCCTGCACCAGCAACCTGTACATCACATCTGAATTATCTAGGGTCATTGCACTCATTGCCGCCAATCGTCCATTAACACGTCGACCGAGCAAGAACCCAGTGTCCGAAGACGCGAGCAACGAGACCAAGTCGATAGCACTATGCTACCAATCTTGTCCTACAGACAGACAAAAAATCAGCTCAAAGGAGGGGCAAGAAACCTAAAAACAGATGGCTGGTAGAGTGGGCACGCACTGGCACAGCCGGGTGGGTAATGGCCGTGCCAGCCTGGGCCCGCGGTCAATCGTCGCGGGTCAGTACTTCCAGCAATTCGATCTCGAAGACCAGGTTCGAGTGAGGCTTGATCACCGGGCCCATCTTGCGTGCGCCATAGGCCAGGTGAGATGGCACGAACAGCTTGCGCTTGCCGCCAACCTTCATGCCCATCAGGCCCTGGTCCCAGCCCTTGATCACGCGCCCGGTGCCGATGACACACTGGAACGGCTTGCCCCGCTCATAGGAAGAATCGAACGGTGTGCCGTCTTCGAGAAAGCCGCGGTACTGGGTGGTGATCAAGGCCCCCTTTACCACGGCCTTGCCTTCGCCCACCTGGATATCGGTAATTTGCAGTTCGCTGCTCATGCTTGTCCTCGTTGAAACGTACGTACGCTATTGCCGCAGCCTTTTCTCAGGAATGCGCACGTTTGGCAAGCACCGACAAAAACCAGCGGCGATACAGGTTTGTAATTTGTGGCACCTGTCTCGCGAACTTATCCATTCCCTGAAGTGGCACCACCGGTTGGTTTCGCCTCTATACGGCGACCCACTTTTGAACGGCACAAAAGTGGGCAAAACGCCCTGTCCCGACATCCGGCCCTACGCTGCGCTTCGGGTTCCTTCCTTACGCCATCGCTCCCGTGTAGACGCGCCGACGGGCCATCCATGGCCCATCAGCACTTGCTACTTCGCGCACTGAAAAACAAAGCCCACGCAGGAAATCCACGCTCTGCACGAGTGCCACCATCCCCCATTGTCCCAGCCGATCTCGGCAATCTGTAAGCCGGCAACACCCTCAGTTCAGGCAACGCTTACCGCCCGCTGGGGTTCATGCTGACGCATCGACCAGCACACGCCGCCAATCACCAGCACAATCGCGGCGGCTTCCAGCACGCTCGGGCCGCTGTGCCGCCAGATGAAGGCATACAGCAGGGCAAACAGCGTTTCGAATACGATCAACTGGCCACTCATGGTCAACGGCATCCGCTTGGACGCGGCGTTCCACAGCAAGGCGGCCAACCACGAGCCAAACAAGGCGCTGCCCAGGCTGTAAAGCCAGAACAGGCTCCAGCGGCCAGCCGGCGCCTCGACGTGCAACTGAGCCGGTTGCCACAGCCAGATCGCAGCGACCAGCAGCAAGCTGAACAGGCCCGTGGCCACACCACAGAACACCGACCACTGGTGGCTGTCGAAATGCCCGGACTGCTTCAGGTAGCGGCTGTTGTGGACGGCGTACCAGGTCCAGCTCAGCAGCGCACCCAAGGCGTACAGCACACCGATAAACTTGTCAGCCATGGCGCCCGGCTCTACGGCGAAGGTTTGCAGGTTGATACAGAGCATGCCGGCGAGGATCAAACCTAATGGGCCGGCCAGCCGCGACAAGGCAATTGCGCCGCTGTCATGGCGACCGTACAGGGTGATGGTCAAGGGCAGTACCCCGACAATCAGCGAAGCTGGCGCCACGCCCAGGCGCTGAATCGCGGCCACCAGGCAAATGAAGTAGATCAGGTTGCCGATCACTGATAGCCGCGTGAGCATCCACAGGTCGCTCAGGGTCAATTTGCGCAAGGCCTGACGCAGGGGAATGGCAAGCACCAGCGAAATCACCCCGAACAGTACGAAGCGTGCGCAGCTGAGCAGCACCGGGCTGAACTCCGGCAACAACTGCGGCACCATCAGTACCATTCCCCACATCGCTCCGGCCACGCCGGCATAGGCCACACCCCGTTTCACCGCACACACCTCTTGATGGATTGATGCGGGCAGGCTAGCCGCTCACACGCCCCTCGACAAAAGATCATTCGGCATGCAGCCATTCCCATATGGAATACCTTTCCCCCGTCAGCCTTCGATCTTATGATCAGGGCATTCCGTAAACGCAGGCCTGGAACATGAGCCGCTTCAACCGACACTTGCCGCCTCTCGACACCTTGATTGCCTTTGAAGCGGTCGCCCGCACTGGCAGCTTTACCCGCGCTGCCAGCGAGCTATGCCTGACGCAAAGCGCAGTCAGCAAGCAAATAAAGGTGCTGGAGGATCACTTGTCGGCGCCGTTGTTCGAGCGGCGCGCACGCGGTATTGCCCTGACCCAGGCCGGTACCGCCTTCAATGCCATCGTCGAACCCCTGCTGGAGAGCCTGCTGGCTAATGTGCTGCGGCTCAAGAGCGGTCATGGCAGCCGCAATGTCAGCGTTATCTGTACACACGCTGTGGCGCAGTACTGGCTGTTCCCGCGCCTGTTGCGCTTCAACGAACAACACCCCGAACTGACGGTGAACATTCACGCCAGCAACGAGATCAGCGAGAGCGTGATCGCCGACTACGACTTCGGCATCCTCTACGGTCATGGCCGCTGGCGCTCGCTGCAGGCCAACAAGCTGTTTGACGAATGCATCTATCCGATTGTCAGTGCCCAACGCCCACTGCCAGCGGTGCACTCACTCAGTGAGCTGCAGGCCTTGCCCCTGATTCAACTGGACGCCTCAGCCTGGAACTGCCTGGACTGGCACGACTGGTTCAACCATCAGGGCGTGCGCTACAAAGCACCGGCCGACGCGGTGACATTCAACCAGGTCAATCTGGTGTTCGATGCAGTGATGCAGGGCATGGGTGTGGGATTGGGCTGGGAGTTCATGGCGCGCGAGCGGATCGACAGTGGGCAGATCCGCGCGGTTTCGGACTTTGTCGTGCATACCGGGCAGGCTGACTACCTGGTGCACGACAAACAGGTGATGCCTTCGCCTGCGGCGAAGGTCTTTGCTGACTGGCTGATGGCGAACGGTTGACCACGCCCGCGTGTTACTGCGTGGTGCGTATCAGGCGGTGACCGGGGTCAGAACAGGCTTACCGGAAAAGAACGCCTGCAGGTTCTGCAGCACCAGACGCACCGTGTCACCCGCCGCTTCCGGCGACTGCCCGGCAACGTGCGGGGTCAACACCACATTCGGCAGTGCCTTGAGCGCTTCAGGTACCGCAGGTTCTTCATCGAAAACGTCCAGCGCAGCACCGGCGATACGCTTTCGCTGCAACGCATCGACCAGGTCGGCGGTACAGACCACGCTGGCGCGGGCGATGTTCACCAGGAAGCCCGCTTCACCCAATGCCTCCAGCACCGTGGCGTCGATCAGGTGCCGGGTACTGGCACCACCCGGCGTGGCAACCACCAGAAAATCCGAGGCCTGTGCCAACGCCAGCACACTGTCGCAATAGGTGTAGGACAGGCCGCTACGTGGCTGGCGGCTGTGATAACTGACCTGCATGTCGAAACCAAGAGCGCCACGCTTGGCGATGGCCTGGCCAATTGCCCCCAAGCCGAGAATGCCCAGACGCTTGCCGGCCAGCGATGGGCTGATTACCCGGTTCCACTCGCCACGACGGGTTGAAGCATCGGCACGGGGGATATCACGAACCACCGCACACAGCAGGGCCATGGCATGGTCAGCCACCGTCGATGCATTGGCGCCCGCCCCATTGGTGACGGTGATGCCGCGTCCTGCCGCTGCCGCAAGGTCAACCTGCTCATAGCCGGCACCAATCACGCAGATGATTTTCAGGTGTGGCAATGCCGCCATTTCATCGGCATGCAGGCCCAGCGGCCCGCGCGTAAGCACCACATCGATTTCACTGCCATGGCGAGCAATGGCCTCGCGCCGTAGCGCTGGCGTCTGCGCAAGAATCAGGTTGAAACCGTTGTTGCGCAGCAGGTGCAGGTAGTCGTCGACCGTTTCTACCAGCACCAGTACCGTCTTTGTCATGCCTTGCTCCAGAACTGTCCGCGAGGGCGCATTGTGCGCCAGCACGGACTAGTTGGAAAAGGCCCGTCCCAGACCACCCGGAACACCGCTGCTGTCGGTTTCCTGCCAAGGCCCCTGGAGGCTGGTCGACCAGCTCCAGCCGTTATTCCAGCGGTAGTAGGTGCGCTGTCGGTAGAAGGTGTTGGTCTGGCCTTCGAGGACGTAAACCCCGAGGCGCGGGTCCCAGTGGCTGGCACCGCCGGGTGGCGGTGCGAAGCTGGCCGAGGTGCGCGGCATCGGTTTCTGCGAAGGGGTAACGGTTGGCTTGCTCGGCACTGTGCCCGGGCGCGGCGTCGGCTTGATCACCGGCCCTGGTGGTTGACGCCCTATGGGCGGTTCAGGGTAAGTCGAAGGCTGCTGCACCGTACACGCACTCAGGCCCAGAAACAGGGTAATCAGGGTGAGGCGTACGGTGCTGTTCATGAGGCTACTCGCTTAAGGATCCGGGCTGTCGATGGTCAGGTGCTGCTGCGCCTCGGTACTGCTGGCCAGCGGCGAACTGCGGCCGATCCACTCACCCTTGGTCGGCTGGCCTGCGCGAGAGACGCGCGCAACCAGTTGGACTTCAGGAAAGTTCGACAGTTTCATGCTCGGCATCATTGCGTCGCTATCCGCCAATTCGACCTCGATGGGCAACTGGGCCACCGTCACCCGCTTCACTGCCAACGGCATGGGCGGGCCTTCGCTCGCACGGGCAAAGATAAACACGCTGTCACCTGGCTGAACCTTGTCCTTCAGCGCTGCCGCCAGTTCGACCCGTACCTTGAGCCGCGCCGGTGCCTTGTCGCTGACGGCAGGGGTTGTTACGGGCTCAACACCGCTGGCCTTGAGCCTGTCGGCAGCACGTGCCACGCCGCCTTCCAGCGCCGCACGGGAGGCATCACCGGCAGGCAGTTGCGCCAACAGGCGGTTCCAGTAATCAATGGCCTGTTGATAGCGCTGACCTTCGAACGCGGCAATACCCAAGAGCCCAAGGCTGGTGACTTCCTGCGGATCAGCCTTGAGGGCTTCGTCGGTCAGCCCCTGCAGCTGCGGGGTCCACTGCTTGCCGTTGGCAAAGTAAAGCGCCTGCGCCCACTGCCCGAGCAGCTCGGGCTGGCGCCCGGCCAGGCCCACGGCACGCTCGAAGGTCTTGGCGGCATCGGCGGAACGCTCTTGCGCCATGTAGGCACGACCAAGGAAGTACAGGCCCTCGGCCGAATCAGGCTGGGCAGCAACGGCGCGCTCCAGGCGTGCGGTCATTTCTTCCAGCGACTGCGGTGCCTGGGCAAATTCCTGGGTCAGGGCCACTTTGTCACTGGCGCCAAAATGCAGGTACAGGCCCAGGGCCATCAATGGCACCAATACCGCAGCCAGCAGTGGCAGCGGTTTGCCAAGGCGAGCCAGCCGTGCAGGCTCGGCATTTTCGGTATCGTCGAGCAGCTCGCGGGCCGCTTCGTCACGCCCACTCGCCAGTTGTTCGGCGCTAAGTACACCGGCAGCCTGTTGCGCCTGCAACTCGGCGACGCGCTCCTGATACAGGGCAACGTTCAGTGCGGTACGGTCTTCTTCCAGTTGCGCACGACGTCCGCGCAGCACCGGGATCAGCAAAAAGCTCAGGGCTACCAGTAACAGCAGGCCTGCAGCAAGCCAGAAATCAGTCATGGGTCTGTTCTTTTTCCAACAGTTTGGCGAGGCGCTCACGCTCCTCGGGAGAAAGGTCGGCGGTGCCGTTCACAACCGGGGCGCGGCGCTTGCGCACGATCACCGCAAGCACCACGACGCCGCCCAGCAGCAGTGCACCGGGGCCGAACCACAGCAACCAGGTACGCGCAGTCAGAGCCGGTTTGTAACGGACGAAATCACCGTAACGGTCAACCATGAAGTCGATGATCTGCTGGTTACTCTTGCCCTCGCCCAGCATCCGGAAAATTTCCCGACGCAGGTCGGCGGCAATGGGTGCGTTGGAGTCTGCGATGTCCTGGTTCTGGCATTTGGGGCAACGCAGTTCCTTGGTCAGGTCGCGATAACGCTCACGTTCAGCATCATCGGCAAACTGATAGGTATCAATTGCCGCCTGGGCCACGCCGGCCAGGCTCAGGCCCAGTAAGGCCGCTGCTAGCCAGCGCTTCATTGCCGGCCCTCGTCGACAAGGCCTTGGTACAACGGCGCCAGTTGCTCGCGCCAGACAGTCTCGTCGACGACACCCACGAACTTGTGACGGATGATGCCCTTGGCATCGATCAGGAAGGTTTCCGGCGCGCCGTATACACCCAGGTCCAGACCCAGGGTGCCCTGCTCATCGCGGATATTGAGCTGATACGGGTTGTGGAAGTCCTTCAGCCACTTCAGCGCCGCCGCATTGTCGTCTTTGTAATTGACCCCGTAGATCCGCACGCCCTGTTCGGCCAGCTTGTTCAGCACCGGGTGCTCGACCCGGCAGGACACGCACCAGGTACCCCAGACGTTGACCAGTGCCGGCTTGCCCAGCAGGTCGGCCTGGGTCAGGGTGCTCTCGCCCTCCACGGCTGGCAGGGAGAAATGCGGGAACGGCTTGCCGATCATTGCCGAAGGCAGTTCAGCCGGGTCCAGGTACAACCCGCGATAGAGGAAGACCGCCACCAGCAGAAACACCGCCAGCGGCAGCACCATGATCCAACGCTTCATGCAGTTGCTCCAGACATGCCCAGTACTTCACGTACACGGCTTTTCACCTTGACCCGATAACGCCCATCCAACGCGGCCAGCAGGCCACCCAGGCCAGTCAGCAGACCGCCCAGCCAGATCCAGCGCACGAACGGTTTGACATGAACCCGTACAGCCCAGGCGCCGTTGTCCAGCGGTTCGCCGAGAGCAACATAGAGGTCGCGAGTGAAGCCGGCATCGATGCCCGCTTCGGTCATCACCGATTGCTGCACGGTGTAGAGGCGTTTCTCCGGGTGCAGGACGCTGATCTCACGCCCATCCTTGACCACCCGAACCGTGCCCTTGTCGGAGGTGAAGTTCGGCCCCTCGAAATGCTTGGCGCCCTCGAAAATGAAGTGGTAGCCCGCCAGTTCCACTGACTCGCCCGGCGCCAGGCGCAGGTCGCGCTCGGCACTGTTGTTGCTCGACAGCACCACACCCAGCGCGCAAACCGCCAGGCCGAAGTGAGCGACGTGCATCCCCCAGTAGCTGCGGGTGAGGCTTCGCATGCCCTTGAACACACCCTTGTGGCGCGTCTTGTCGAGAAGGTCACGCACGCCGGCAAGCACGATCCAGGCCGCCAGGGCAAAGGTGGTCAGTACTGGCCAATCGAAGTCATCCACGATCAGCCCGCCGATCGGCGCCAGAATGGCGCTGCCGACCAGTACCGGGGTGAGCATGCCCAGCAGCCATTTGCCGGGGGTGTCTTTCCAGCGCACGAGAACGCCTATGGCCAACACCACCATCAACAGGGCCATCAGCGGCAGGAACAGCGCATCGAAGTACGGTGGGCCGACGGACAGCTTCGCCCCGGTCAACGCGTCGAGCACCAGCGGATACAGCGTGCCGAGCAGGATCATCGAGGCCGCGACCACCAGTATCAGGTTGTTGGCCAGCAGCAGGGTTTCACGCGACCAAAGGGCAAAGCCAACCTGGCTCTTGACGACTGGCGCACGCAGCGCGAACAGGGTCAGCGAGCCGCCGACCACGCACAGCAGGAACATCAGGATGAACACACCGCGCTCCGGGTCGGAAGCGAAGGCATGCACCGAGGTCAACACGCCCGAGCGAACCAGGAAGGTACCCAGCAAGCTCAACGAGAATGCGGCAATGGCCAGCAGTACCGTCCAGCTCTTGAACACGCCGCGTTTTTCAGTCACGGCCAGGGAGTGGATCAGGGCAGTGCCGACCAGCCACGGCATGAACGAGGCGTTCTCTACCGGGTCCCAGAACCACCAGCCGCCCCAACCCAACTCGTAGTAGGCCCACCAGGAGCCCAGGGTGATACCAATGCCGAGAAAGGCCCAGGCGATGATGGTCCAGGGCCGCGACCAGCGCGCCCAGGCCGCATCAAGACGACCGCCGAGCAACGCAGCGATGGCGAAGGCAAACGCGACCGAGAAACCGACATAGCCCATGTAGAGCATGGGTGGGTGAACGATCAGGCCCACATCCTGCAACAGCGGGTTGAGGTCACGACCATCGGTCGGCACCTGCGGCAACAGCCGCTGGAACGGGTTGGAGGTGACGATCAGGAACGACATGAAGCCCACGCTGATCATGCCCATGATCGCCAGCACGCGGGCGAGCATCACCTGTGGCAACTGCCGGGAGAAGATCGACACGGCAAAGGTCCAGCCGCCGAGGATCAGCGCCCAGAGCAGCAGCGACCCTTCGTGAGCGCCCCACACCGCGCTGAACTTGAAGTACCAAGGCAGGGCGCTGTTGGAGTTGCTGGCGACATAGGCAACCGAGAAGTTATCGGTCATGAAGGCGTGGGTCAGGCAGGCAAAGGCGAAGGCCAGGAATGCGAACTGGCCCCAGGCCGCAGGCCGTGCCAGGCTCATCCACAGGCTGTCACCGCGCCAGGCACCCAGCAATGGCACACTGGCCTGGACGCAGGCAAAGCACAGCGCCAGGATCATGGCCAATTGGCCCAGTTCGGGGATTACCAAAGCGGCGTTCATGGTTTGCCTCCGGCCTGGCCAGCGTCAGTCGCAGCCTGACCGCTTTCCTTCAGGGCTTTGGTCACTTCTGGCGGCATGTACTTTTCATCGTGCTTGGCCAGCACTTCGTCCGCCACTACCACACCTTCGGCATTCAGTTTGCCGAGTGCGACAATGCCCTGCCCTTCGCGAAACAGATCCGGAAGAATGCCGCGGTAGGTAATGGGCACGGACTTGTTGAAGTCGGTGACCACGAAACGCACGTCCAGCGAATCACCGGAACGTTGCAGGGAACCTTTTTCAACCATGCCACCCGCACGGATACGGGTGTCCAGGGGCGCCTCGCCATTGGCGATCTGGGTTGGGGTGTAGAACAGGTTGATGTTCTGCTGCAAGGCACTCAATGCCAGTGCCACGGCAACGCCGAGGCCGGCGAGCAGGCCGAGAATGATGAACAGGCGCTTCTTGCGTTGCGGATTCACTGATTGCTCTCCCGGCGCAGACGGCGCGCCTCTTCTTGCAGGTAACGGCGACGGGCCAGGATCGGCGCCGCGACGTTGATCGCCAGCACTAACAGGCTAATGCCGTAGGCCGACCAGACATACAGGCCGTGGTGGCCCATGGCGAGAAAATCGCTGAAGGAGGTGAAACTCATCGTGCCAACTCCCGACCCAGGGTATTCATGACTTCACTTTTCACCCAACTGCTGCGGGCTTCGCGCTTGAGTACTTCAAGGCGCATGCGCATCAGCAGTACCGCGCCGAAGAAGCAGTAGAAACCCAGTGCCGTGAGCAGCAACGGTAACCACATTTCCGCCGGCATCGCCGGTTTCTCGGTCAAGGTAAAGGTTGCGCCCTGGTGCAGGGTGTTCCACCACTCCACCGAATACTTGATGATCGGGATATTGATCACCCCGACAATCGCCAGCACTGCACAGGCCTTGGCCGCGCTCTCACGATTGCTGATCGCCTGCCCCAGGGCAATCAGACCGAAGTACAGAAACAGGAGGATAAGCATCGACGTCAGTCGGGCATCCCAGACCCACCAACTGCCCCAGGTCGGCTTACCCCAGATGGCGCCGGTAACCAGCGCCACGGCGGTCATCCAGGCGCCAATGGGCGCAGCGCACTGCAATGCAATGTCGGCGATCTTCATTTTCCAGACCAGGCCGACCACGCCGGCCACTGCCAGCATCACATAGCAGGACTGTGCCAGCATGGCGGCGGGCACATGGATGTAGATGATGCGAAAACTGTTGCCCTGTTGGTAATCCTGAGGGGCAAAGGCCAGGCCCCAGACCACACCGACCGTCAACAGCAGCACGGCGGCGATCGCCAGCCAAGGCAGCATCCGCCCACTGATGGAATAGAACCACTTGGGCGAACCCAGTTTATGAAACCACGTCCAGCTGATTGCGCTGCTTTTCATCACGGTACATCCAGGGTCTTTGCTGGGCAGCGAGCCCAGACCTCATTATTCGCCGACGCTGATCTTCAGGCCAGCCGCTATTGCAAAGGGTGCCAACGTTACTGCCAGGGCGGTCAGGCTACCAAGCCAGAGCAGATAACCGGTCGCCGGCATCGCTTGCAGCGACGCCTGCAACGCGCCACTGCCCAAAATCAACACCGGGATATACAACGGCAGAATCAGCAGCGCCAGTAGCAGGCCACCACGTTTCAAGCCGACTGTCAGGGCTGCACCCACAGCGCCCAACAGACTCAACACCGGGGTGCCGAGCAAAAGTGATGCCAGCAGCACGGGCAGGCTGGCACTTGGCAAGCCGAGCATCAAGGCCAGCAGCGGTGCCAACAATACCAGTGCCAGGCCGGAAAAGGCCCAGTGTGCCAGCACCTTGGCCAATACCAGAAGAGGCAGGGGGTGCGACGAAAGGACCCACTGTTCCAGTGATCCATCCTCGAAATCACTGCGAAAAAGCCCGTCCAGCGAGAGCAGGACGGACAAAAGTGCAGCCACCCACACCAACCCAGGTGACAAGGTTTGCAACAATTGTGTCTCAGGACCGACCGCCAAAGGAAACAGTGCAATGACGATGGCGAAGAACACCAAGGGGTTGGCCAGCTCGGCCGGACGACGGCACAGCAGCCGCGCTTCGCGGCTCAGCAACAGGACAAATACACTCATGCGGCCCACTGCCCCAGGTTCAGTTCACGGTAACCGGAGGGTTTGCGCTCCAGCGTGTGGTGCGTGGTGAGGATCACCATGCCACCCGTTTCACAGTGGTGTGCCAGATGCGCTTCGAGCTGGGCCACCCCCTGCTTGTCGAGTGCGGTGAACGGTTCGTCGAGAATCCACAACGGCGGGCTGTCCAGGTACAACCGGGCCAGGGCCACGCGACGCTGCTGACCGGCCGACAGGGTATGACAAGGCACGTCCTCGAAGCCACGCAGGCCAACCGCCGCCAGTGCCTGCCAGATCGCCTCGCGCCCGGCCGGGCGGTGCAAGGCACACAACCAGGCAAGGTTCTCCTCTGGCGTCAGCAGGTCCTTGATCCCCGCCGCATGGCCGATCCACAGCAGCAGCCGGACCAGTTCGCCGCGTTGCTCAGCCAAGGGCTTGCCTTGAACCAGGATCTGGCCACTGGTCGGGCGCATCAAACCGGCCAGCAACCGCAACAGGCTGGTTTTACCGCTGCCGTTGGGGCCGCTGATCTGGAGCATGTCGCCGGCGGCCAACTGCAGATCGAGATGCTCGAAGAGCATTCGCCAGTCGCGCTCGCAGGCCAGATCCACCGCTTCGAGTTGAGGGGTCACAGGTTTGCCTTATTGGTTCGGATGACTGTCTCAAGTCGGTCCCGGCGCGGCCGTTATACTGGAACGGTGACGCGGCCGACTGGTCTGTTCAAAAGAGCACCAGACCGCGAGCTCAAGGCTCCCCGAAAGTTCGGGCCGCATTATACATGCCATGTCCTACTGCAAAGAGGGCTATTTCGACAGGTTGTAACTTGATGACAGGCGAAATCAACAGCGTCGGCACGCAGGCACTGGCCAATCCACAGGCGCGCGGTGCCGCCATGACCGGCGAACTGCTAAGGCTTTTGCAGCCTCAGCAGGGCCTGCTGGCCCCCGGCGAAACGGCAGACGCCGAAGTTCTCTCGCTGAAGCAGAATGGTCAAGACTTCCAGCTATTGATCAAGTTGACCCAGGACAGCGGGCGGCAAACCAATGTACAAGCCAACAGCAGCCAGCCGCTGGCCCAAGGCACCCAGCTTACCGTCAGCCAGCCCAGCGCCTCGGCCCTGGCTATTGGCGTGCAACAGGCCAAGGCCAGTACTGTCACCACATTGACCCAGATCGACACCCGCCAGTTGCCGGTCGGCACCCTGCTGCAAGGCAAGGTACTGACCAGCCAGGCCCTGCCCCAGGCCAACGGCCAGGCCCTGCCCCAGGCCAACGGCCAGGCCAGCGTGTTCCGCTCACTGGTGAGCCTGCTCAATACTGTCCAGGCAGGCGCCACGCTGGCCGTGGACAGCCCGCGCCCGCTGCCGCTGGGCAGCTTGCTCAGCGCCGTCGTACGCGGTGAACAACAGCTGTCGTTCATGCCGCTGAGTGGTCGCCAGGACCAGTTGGCAATCGCCCAACACCTGAGCAGCCAGCAAACCCGCCAGGCATCATTACCAGGCCTGCTGGCGGCCTTGCAGCGGATCGCCAGCGATGATCAACAACCTGCCCCATTGCGTACCCGTATCGACACGCTGCTCGCCAGCCTGCCGGATGTACGCCAGCTCAGCGATGCGAAGGGCCTGGCCCACGCCATGAACAACAGCGGCCTGTTTCTGGAAGCCAAGTTGCTCAACGGCCTGCCAAGCGGCCTTGCACCGGACCTCAAGGCCCAGGTAGTACGCCTGATCGCACAGATACTGCCGGGGCTGCCCACCAGCACTCCATTCAACCCCGCCACCGCAGCGACCACCCTGTCCCAGGCCATGCCGGGCATGCTGCGCAACGCACTGGGCATGCTCGGCCAGGTGGGTGCACGGATCACCCCTTCCAGCTTCCCCCTGCCCTCGCGGCTGCTGCAGAGCCTGGAGGGCGAAGGCGACCTTGAGCACGTGCTGCGCCTCGCGGCGGCGGCCGTCTCTCGACTGCAAAGCCATCAACTGGCTAGCCTGGAGCAAACCGGCAGTACCGCCGACGGCACCCTGCAGACCACCTGGCAACTGGAAATTCCGCTGCGCACTGGCCAGGACTTCATGCCCTTGCAGGTCAAGCTGCAACGCGAAGAAACGCCTGAGCAACAGGCCGACCCGGAACGTGAAAAGCGCGACCCTCTGGAAATGCTCTGGAAGATTGAGCTGTCGTTCGACCTCAGCCCGCTGGGGCCGTTGCAAGTGCAGGCGCAGCTTGCCCAGGGCTGCCTGTCGAGCCAGCTGTGGGCCGAGCTGCCCAGCACAGTGCGCCTGATCGAAAGCCAGCTGAGCGAGCTGCGCACTCGTTTACTAGCACGGGGGCTGAGCGTCGGCGAGCTGAACTGTCATCACGGCACGCCGCCGCAAGGGCCGCGTACACGCCTGGAACAACGTTGGGTAGATGAAAACGCATGACTGAGCAAACACCCCGCCAGGCCATTGCCCTGAGCTACGACGGCCAACAAGCGCCCACCCTCACGGCCAAAGGCGATGACGCACTGGCCGAGGCGATCCTGGCCCTGGCGCGCGAGCACGAAGTGCCCATCTATGAAAACGCCGACCTGGTGAAACTGCTGGCACGGATGGAACTGGGCGACCGTATACCCGAAGCGCTGTACTTGACCATCGCCGAAATCATCGCCTTCGCCTGGCAACTCAAAGGCAAGGTGCCGGTGGATTTTGTAGATGAGGGACCGCAGGAACGGGATGTAACGCCACAGGCACTGGGCCTACAGGCACCGCTGTAAAGGGAAACGGGGGATTTTTGGCACTTGTCTCGCGAACTTATCCATTCCCTGCAAAGGGACGCCCTGCAGCGCCTGACATTCCGCGCACCGACAAGCAGAGGCTCGCTGTTTTGCCTGCCTGCGAAGATTTTGGGCTTTTCAGCGTTGCTTTTTATGCACTGAACTCGCAGGCGCCGCCAAATTGTCCCTTCAGGAGGTCGAACGCAGGCAGTGCGTAGTCGGGTGCCAGGCAGGGAGCCTGGCAAGGGCTGAGGGCCAGGAAGGCCCTTCAGCACGGCCCCGGCGGGAGCACTGCCGGAGTGAGAGAACCCGCAGCGCAGCGTAGGGCCGGATGTTGGGACGAGGGGTTTTGGTCACTTTTGCCCCGACAAAAGTGACACGCCGTAAAGGCGGAACGGGGTATCAGGCCCGACATCGCGAATGGATATGCCTGCTTGCATTAGCGGCGATACAGGTTTGTGATTTGTGGCACTTGTCTCGCGGACATATCCATTCCCTGCAGCGGCACCACCGGCTGGTTTCGCCTTTTACGGCGACCCACTTTTGAACGGCACAAAAGTGGGCAAAACGCCCTGTCCCGACATCCGGCCCTACGCTGCGCTTCGGGTTCCTTCCTTACGCCATCGCTCCCGTGTGGACGCGCCGACGGGCCATCCATGGCCCATCAGCACTTGCGAGGCATCCATGCCTCGCACCCCACTACGCGATGGCTCCACTCAGCCTCCTGAAGGGACGCCTTGCAGCGCCTGACATTCCGCGCACTAACCAGCAAAGCACTCGCAGATGCTCGCTGCTTCGCTTGTCCGCGAAGGCTTCACGTAGCGCAGGGCCGGTTGTCGGGATAAGGGAGGAACTCGCCGCTTATCCGTGAAGGTAAACGGCGGTTTATCTTGGCCTTGATGCAGCTGATTGGGTGCTTAGCCGCGGTGCAGCTTACTCATCAGCTCTGCCTCGGCCTGGGTCAGGCCGCAGGACTGGGTCAGTTCGTCAACGCTGGCACCCATGCCGACCAAGCGCTCGGCCTGGGCAAACGACAGGCTGTTGGGGTCACGCTGCTCCAACTGCATCAGCTTGTCAGGCAACGGTGCCACGACCGCACGCAACTCATGCAGGGCTTCGCCCATTCGCACGGTGCCATTCTGGTAGTCGTCCAGGCGCTTGGCCAGGTCCTTGATGCGCTGATCGCGCAGCGCATCCCCCTGGGCCTGTTGCGAGGCCAGCTCACGCTGGCGCTTGCTATACCCCAGAAACAGCCACAGGCTCACCGCCCAGAGCAGCGCCAGAAAAATGACTGCAACCTCGAAAATCAAATCAGATGTTCTCCAGCTCTGACCACTCTTCCTCGGTCATCATCTTGTCCAACTCAACCAGAATCAGCAGCTCGCCGTTCTTGTTGCATACGCCTTGAATGAACTTGGCCGATTCCTCGTTGCCCACATTCGGCGCGGTTTCAACTTCCGATTGGCGCAGGTAAACCACTTCGGCAACGCTGTCGACCAGAATACCAACGACTTGCTTGTCCGCTTCGATGATGACGATACGGGTGTTGTCGCTGACATCGGTCGGTGCCAGGCCAAAGCGCTGACGCGTATCGATCACGGTGACGACGTTACCGCGCAGGTTGATGATGCCCAGCACGTAACTCGGCGCACCCGGCACAGGCGCAATCTCGGTGTAGCGAAGCACTTCCTGCACTTGCATCACATTGATGCCGTAGGACTCGTTGTCCAGGCGGAAGGTCACCCACTGCAGAATCGGATCTTCGGAACCTTGTGCAGATGTCTTTTTCATTCCCCTAACCCTCAAAATCCGCCGTTGGCGGTGTGCTCAGTGTGACCGCACGCGGTGCGGCCATCATTTATGGTTGTTTGTGCATCTGCTTGACCGCGCCGCTGGCAATCAGCTCAGCCAATTCGGCGACATCCAGCAACGCGCACATATGCTCAATCACGGTACCGGCCAGCCATGGCCGCTGGCCACGTTGGCTACGCCATTTGATTTCGCCGGGGTCCAGGCGCAGCGAGCGGCTGACCTGATGCACCGCCAGCCCCCACTCGTAGCCTTGCACCGAAATCACATACTGCAGCCCCTGACGGAAATCATCGCGGTAGCGGTCCGGCATGACCCAACGGGCAGTGTCCAGCACTTTCAGGTTGCCGGCCTGGCTCGGCAGAATGCCAAGAAACCAGTCAGGTTGGCCGAACAACGGTGTCAGTTCCTGACCCGCCAGCGAGTAGATCGAGCCCAGGCAGACCAGCGGAACGGCCAGCGTCAGCCCGGCGACATCGAACAACAGGCATTCAAACGGTTCGGCAGCCCAGGCTGGGCGACCGTCTGTGGTAGCCGGAGGCACTGGCGGATTGAGCGCAGGCGGCAGATGAACCTCAACCAAGGGTTCAACCGGCACTGGCGCCTCAACCACCGGAGCCGCTGGTGCTACCGCGACCTCCAGCGGTGGCGCGATAACAGGCATTACCAGCGGGCTCGGCTCGGCAAAGACCGTTGTGGTGACTTCTACCGATACAGACGGCTGGCGCTTGGCATCACGCACCTGCTCTTCAAGCACGGCAGCCTGAAATTCGTCCAGTTCCGCTGGCACTTCGACAGGCGGGCGAAGCGTTTCAACACGCGGCGGCTCCAGCTCTTCGGTCGCTTCCTGCAACAAGCCATCCAGGTAGGATTGCAGGGCCAGTTGTGGCCGGGTGGCGATCAACGCGGGGCGAGTCATCAAGCCACCTGCGCTGCAGCGTTGTGGGTAAGCAACTGCTTGAGCAGCGCCCTGTAAGCGGTTACGCCACGGCTTTTGCCATCGAATTGCGAAGGCGTCAAACCGGCCCGGCTGGCATCACGCAGGCGCGTATCAACCGGGATGTAGCCCTGCCAGATATGTTCCGGGTAACTGTCACGCAGCACCCGCAGCGTGCCCATGGAAGCCTGGGTACGCCGATCGAACAACGTCGGCACGATATGGAACGGCAACGCCTGCTTGCGTGAGCGGTTCACCATCGCAAGCGTGCTGACCATGCGCTCCAGGCCTTTGACCGCCAGGTATTCGGTTTGCACTGGAATCACCAGTTGCTGGCTGGCAGCCAGGGCGTTGACCATCAACACGCCGAGTAACGGTGGGCTGTCGATGATGGCGTAGTCGAAATCCTGCCACAGCTGCGCCAGACTCTTGGCGATCACCAGGCCCAGGCCGCTTTGCCCGGGAGACTGACGCTCCAGGGTGGCGAGGGCGGTACTCGATGGCAACAACGAGATATTGTCGTGACTGGTCGGCAGCAGCAGCTGCCCCGGCAAGCCTTCGGGGACAGTGCCCTTGTGCAAGAACAAGTCGAAGCTGCTGTGCTCCAGGGTATCGGGATTGTGCCCGAAGTAGCTGGTCATGGACCCATGAGGGTCGAGGTCAACCACGACCACGCGCTTGCCCGCATCAGCCAGCAAACCGGCCAAGGCGATGGACGTGGTGGTCTTGCCGACGCCACCTTTTTGATTGGCTACTGCCCAGACTCTCATTGCGCTGCTTCCTCCCGCTACGGCAACCTGCCCTACCGGGATCGGTTATAAGGTCGGTGACGGGGAATTGACGGGGCTGGCCCCGACCGTCGGTGATACCACTCGCGGTGCAGTTTGTGTGCCAGCTCGCTTCATTGCTGCATCTGGCGTGGCATTGGCACTGCCCGTACCGGTCAGGCTGCGGCGCACCTCCAGGTTACGCGAGATCACCAGCACCACCCGACGATTGCGCGCACGCCCTTCTGCCGTGGTATTGCTGGCAATCGGCTGGAACTCGCCATAGCCCACCGACGCCATGCGTGCGGGGTTAACGCCTTCCATCGCCAACAGGCGCACAATGCTGGCCGCACGCGCCGACGACAGCTCCCAGTTGGTCGGGTACTGCGCCGTGCGAATCGGCAAATCGTCGGTGAACCCTTCGACATGCACCGGGTTGGCGAAAGGCTTCAGGATCCGCGCCACTTTTTCGATGATATTGAAGGCCGCGTCGCTGGGCATGGCGTCGCCACTGCCAAACAGCAGCGAAGAGTTCAACTCGATCTCCACCCACAACTCGTTGCCGCGCACCGTCATCTGATCGGATTTGATCAAATCACCGAAGGCGTCCCGAACATCGTTGGTGATGGTCTTGAGTGGATCGCTGTTGGTTTGAGCAAGCCCGGCATCGACCTGTTCGCTATCGCGGATCAGCGGTTCGGCTGGTTTGACGCTGAGCGGCTGCTCATCGCCAATCGGAATCGGCCGCATGCTCCGTTCGGGGTCATTGAAAACCCCGAGCAGGGCCTGGGAAATTATTTTGTACTTGCCCTCGTTGATCGAGGAGATCGAGTACATGACCACGAAGAAGGCGAACAACAAGGTAATGAAGTCGGCGTACGACACCAGCCAGCGTTCGTGGTTCTCATGTTCCTCGGGGGCGCGACGACGAGCCATGTATTACTCCATGAAGCCCTGAAGCTTCAACTCGATCGAACGCGGGTTTTCACCTTCTGCAATCGACAACAGGCCTTCCAGGAGCATTTCCCGGTAACGCGACTGACGCAGGGCCAGCGCCTTGAGCTTGTTGGCGACCGGCAGCAGGATCAGGTTGGCACTGGCAACACCATAGATCGTCGCCACGAACGCAACGGCAATGCCATTGCCCAGCTGGGACGGGTCGGCCAGATTGCCCATCACATGGATCAAACCCATTACCGCACCGATGATGCCGATGGTTGGCGCATAGCCGCCCATGCTCTCGAACACTTTTGCAGCCTGGATATCGCGGCTTTCCTGGGTGTAGAAATCCACCTCGAGAATGCTGCGAATCGCTTCCGGCTCCGCACCATCGACCAGCAGTTGCAAGCCCTTGCGCGCATAGGGATCGGGCTCGGCGTCAGCCACCCCTTCCAGGCCCAGCAGGCCCTCTTTGCGCGCCGTCAGGCTCCAGTTGACTACCCGATCAATACCACCGGCCAGGTCAACCCGTGGCGGGAACAGGATCCAGATGACAATCTGCATCGCGCGCTTGAAAGCGCTCATCGGCGACTGCAGCAACGAAGCCGCCAACGTGCCGCCGAGCACGATCAGCGCCGCAGGGCCGTTGATCAACGCAGACAGGTGGCCGCCTTCCAGGTAGTTGCCACCAATGATGGCAACAAAGGCCAGGATGATCCCGATGAGGCTCAAGACATCCATTAGACGCACGCCTCGACCAGATGCCGACCGATGTCATCCAGGCCGTACACCGCGTCCGCCAGATTGGCCTTGACGATCGCCATGGGCATGCCATAGATCACGCAGCTGGCTTCATCCTGAGCCCAGACCTGGCTGCCGCCCTGCTTGAGCAGGCGAGCACCTTCGCGGCCATCAGCGCCCATGCCGGTCAACACCACGGCCAATACCTTGTCGCCGTAGGACTTCGCGGCAGAACCAAAGGTGATGTCCACGCACGGTTTGTAGTTCAGACGCTCGTCGCCCGGGAGGATTTTCACCGTACCCCGCGCATCAACCATCATCTGCTTGCCACCAGGGGCCAGCAGCGCCAGGCCTGGACGCAACACGTCACCGTCCTCGGCTTCCTTGACACTGATCTTGCAGAGCTTGTCCAGGCGTTCGGCAAACGCCTTGGTGAACGCCGCCGGCATGTGCTGGATCAATACGATCGGCGCCGGGAAGTTTGCCGGCAGCTGGGTCAGTACGCGCTGCAGGGCAACCGGGCCGCCTGTCGACGTGCCGATGGCCAACAGCTTGTAGGACTTGCGTTTGGGTGCAGGCGAGCTGGGTGCGGCCGCACGTGCTGGCGCGCTAGCAGGCGCTGGGCGCGAGAGGCCTGGCGACGCCATGCTGCTGACACTGTGCTGGGCGCTGGGCGCTGGAGCCGGTGCTGGCGTGGCGAAACTGCTGAAGCGGCGGTTACTGCGGGAAATGGTATGAACCTTTTCGCACAGCAGTTGCTTGACCTTTTCCGGGTTGCGCGAGATGTCCTCGAAGTTCTTCGGCAGGTAATCCACCGCACCGGCATCCAGTGCATCAAGGGTAACGCGAGCACCTTCATGGGTCAGCGAGGAGAACATCAACACCGGCGTCGGGCAACGCTGCATGATGTGCCGAACGGCAGTGATGCCATCCATCATGGGCATTTCATAGTCCATGGTGATCACATCAGGCTTGAGCGACAGTGCTTGGTCGATCGCTTCCTTGCCGTTGGTCGCGGTGCCCACGACCTGGATAGTCGGGTCCGCTGAAAGAATTTCCGAGACACGGCGGCGGAAGAAACCGGAATCATCCACCACCAGGACCTTGACTGCCATAAACACTCCATTACGGGGCGCGGTCGAAAGACCGCGCCACCGGGATCAAATACGCCGGGCAGCGTAACGCTTGAGCATGCTCGGAACGTCGAGGATCAGCGCAATGCGCCCGTCACCGGTAATGGTGGCGCCCGACATCCCAGGGGTGCCTTGCAGCATCTTGCCCAGCGGCTTGATGACCACCTCTTCCTGGCCGACCAGTTGATCGACGACGAAGCCGATCCGCTGAGTGCCCACCGAGAGGATCACCACATGGCCTTCGTGCTGCTCTTCATGAGCGGCAGAGCTGACCAACCAGCGCTTGAGGTAAAACAGTGGCAACGCCTTGTCGCGTACGATCACCACTTCCTGGCCGTCAACCACGTTGGTACGCGACAGGTCGAGGTGGAAAATTTCGTTGACGTTGACCAGCGGGAACGCGAACGCCTGATTGCCCAGCATGACCATCAGCGTCGGCATGATCGCCAAGGTCAACGGCACCTTGATCACGATCTTCGAACCCTGGCCCTTGGCCGAGTAGATGTTGATCGAGCCGTTGAGCTGGGAGATCTTGGTTTTCACCACGTCCATGCCGACACCACGGCCAGACACATCGGAGATCTCGGTCTTGGTGGAAAAGCCCGGGGCGAAGATCAGGTTGTAGCAGTCCGACTCGCTCAGGCGATCGGCTGCATCCTTGTCCATCAGGCCCTTTTCCACCGCCTTGGCGCGCAGCACGTTGGGGTCCATGCCCTTGCCGTCGTCAGAGATCGACAAGAGGATGTGATCGCCTTCCTGCTCAGCCGACAGTACGACCTTGCCACCACGCGATTTGCCTGCGGCTTCACGCTCTTCCGGTGTTTCGACACCGTGGTCGACAGCGTTGCGCACCAAGTGAACCAGCGGGTCGGCCAAGGCCTCGACCAGGTTTTTGTCCAGGTCGGTCTCTTCGCCCACCAGCTCCAGGTTGATCTCTTTCTTCAACTGGCGCGCCAGGTCACGAACCAGGCGCGGGAAGCGCCCGAAGACCTTCTTGATCGGCTGCATGCGGGTCTTCATGACCGCGGTTTGCAGGTCAGCGGTGACCACGTCAAGGTTCGACACTGCCTTGGACATGGCCTCATCGCCGCTGTTCAAGCCCAGGCGAACCAGGCGGTTACGCACCAGTACCAGCTCGCCGACCATGTTCATGATCTCATCGAGGCGGGCAGTATCGACGCGCACCGTGGTTTCGGCTTCGCTGGCGGCATGCTTGTCGGCTGACGCCGGAGCGGCCTGACGCGCAGGTGCTGCCGCTGCAGCGGCAGCAGGCTTGGCGACGGGAGCAGGTGCAGGTGCTGCAGCGGGCACGGGCTTGGCCGCAGGTTTGGCCTCAGGCTTGGCTACTGCCGCATCTGCGACCGAGGCCGTTGCTGCTGCGCCCTCGGCAAATTTACCTTTGCCGTGGATCTGATCGAGCAACGCTTCGAACTCGTGCTCGGAAATATGGTCGCCAGACGCTTCGGTAGCAGCGGGCTCGACAGCCGCGGCCGGCAGTGCATCCACAGCAAAGGTACCCTTGCCATGAAGCTGATCCAGCAGCGCTTCAAATTCGTCGTCGGTAATTTCGTTGCTGGCTTCAGTGCCTGCCTCGACAACCGCTGCCGACGCAGGCGCAGCAGGTGTGGGAAGGCTGTCGGCAGCAAACTGGCCTTTGCCGTGCAGTTGGTCGAGCAATGACTCAAATTCGGCATCGGTGATTTCATCACCCGCCGCTGCTGCCGGAGCAGCAGGCGCCTCGGCCTCGGCCTTGACGGCGTTGAGCGAGTCGAGCAGTTGCTCGAACTCCGTATCGGTAATGTCGCCAGAGGCTTGCTCAGCGGGCACCTCGGCAACCGGCTCTGGCTCTGGCTCGGGTGCAGCGGCCTGCTGGGCCGAAGCCGGCTCAGCCAAGCGTGCCAGCGCAGCCAGAAGCTCTGGCGTGGCCGGCGTCACATCGCTGCGCTCGCGGACCTGGCCGAACATGCTGTTGACCGTGTCCAGGGCTTCCAGGACCACGTCCATCAGCTCGGAGTCAACGCGACGCTCACCCTTGCGCAGAATGTCGAACACGTTCTCGGCAATATGGCAGCACTCCACCAGCTCATTGAGCTGGAGGAAGCCGGCGCCCCCTTTTACAGTGTGAAAGCCGCGAAAGATTGCATTGAGCAGATCCGCATCATCAGGCCGGCTTTCCAGCTCGACCAATTGCTCGGACAGTTGCTCAAGAATTTCGCCGGCTTCTACCAGGAAATCCTGGAGGATTTCTTCATCGGCGCCGAAGCTCATTAAACGTGCTCCCTAAAAACCCAGGCTGGACAACAGATCGTCGACATCGTCCTGACCGGACACGACGTCTTCACGCTTATCGGCATGAATCTGCGGACCTTCACCTCGAGTCGGATGTTTTTCTTGATCTTTTTCAGCACGTAGCTGCTGGTGGTCATGTTCAATACCGGCAAAGCGGTCGACCTGACTGGCCATCAATACGAGCTTGAGCAGATTGCTTTCTACTTCGGTAACCAGTTGCGTGACGCGCTTGATCACCTGGCCGGTCAGGTCTTGGTAGTCCTGAGCCAACAGAATGTCATTGAGGTGGCCTGCCACTTCACGGGTGCCGGCCTCGCTGCGCGTCAGAAAACTGTCAACGCGACGCGCCAGCTCGCGAAACTCCGGCGCAGCCACTTCTCGACGCATGAAACGCTGCCAGTCGGCACTCAAGGTACTTGCCTCGGCACTCAATTCTTGAAGCACCGGCGTACTTTGCTCGACCAGGTCCATGGTCCGGTTAGCCGCGCCCTCGGTGAGCTTGACCACATAGGACAAGCGCTCGGTGGCATCGGTGATCTGCGACACTTCCTCAGCCTGCGGCATCTGCGGGTCAATATGAAAACTGACGATCGCACTATGCAACTCGCGGGTGAGCTTGCCGACTTCCTGATACAGGCCGCGATCACGGGTCTGGTTCAGCTGATGGATCAGTTGTACCGCGTCGCCGAATTTACCTCGTTCAAGGCTATCGACAAGCTCGTTGGCATGTTTCTTCAGTGTCGACTCGAAGTCGCCCAACGACGATTGTTTATGCTCCATAAGCGCCCCCGTGGCGTACCTCAGCTATTGACGCGCTCGAAGATCTTCTCGATCTTTTCTTTCAACACCTGAGCCGTGAATGGTTTTACCACGTAACCATTAACGCCAGCCTGAGCCGCCTCAATGATCTGATCACGCTTGGCCTCTGCCGTTACCATCAGCACCGGCAGGTGTTTCAGGCGTTCGTCAGCGCGCACCGTACGCAGCAGGTCGATGCCGGACATGCCAGGCATGTTCCAGTCCGTTACCAGAAAATCGAAGTTACCGCTGTGCAGCATTGGCAGTGCAGTGACGCCGTCGTCCGCTTCCTGGGTATTGGTGAAGCCCAGGTCACGCAACAGGTTCTTGATGATCCGCCGCATCGTCGAAAAATCGTCAACGATGAGGATTTTCATGTTCTTGTCCAATTAGACCTCCAAGCAGTCTTTAACGCGCTCAGCGCTGAACGCGCACTCAATCAAATCCGGCACAACATTTTCACGACTGCATGAAACCCAGCAATCAACGCGCGCGCCATTCTCCCAGCCGCCCACGCAAGCGTGCAGCACACTGGCTGTGCAACTGGCTGACCCGCGACTCACTGACCCCAAGCACCTCGCCGATTTCCTTGAGGTTCAGCTCTTCGTCGTAATACAGCGCCAGCACCAGCCGCTCACGCTCAGGCAAGTTGGCAATCGCATCTGCCAACGCTGCCTGAAAGCGCTCGTCTTCCAGATCGCGCGAAGGCTCGACCTGGGCGCTGGCGCCGTCCTCGTGCAGCCCTTCATGCTCGCCGTCCTGCAACAGGTCGTCGAAGCTGAACAGGCGACTGCCCAAGGTGTCATTCAAAATCCCGTAATAATCATCGAGACTCAATTGAAGTTCGGCAGCAACCTCATGATCTTTAGCGTCACGACCTGTTTTTGCTTCAACAGCGCGAATTGCATCACTGACCATGCGGGTATTGCGATGAACCGAACGCGGCGCCCAATCCCCCTTGCGCACCTCATCCAGCATCGCACCGCGGATGCGAATACCGGCATAGGTCTCAAAACTGGCACCTTTGCTTGAGTCATACTTGTTCGCCACCTCAAGCAAACCGATCATGCCGGCCTGAATCAGGTCTTCAACCTGAACACTGGCGGGCAAACGCGCCAACAGGTGGTAAGCGATGCGCTTGACCAGCGGCGCGTAGCGTTCGACCAACTCATACTGCGCGTCGCGCGAAGCCTTGCTGTACATCCGGAAACCGCTGGCACTCATAGAGCAGGCCCCACACTGGTCGGCTGCACCAGACGCTCGACGAAGAACTCCAGATGGCCGCGTGGGTTGGCTGGCAGCGGCCAGCTATCGACCTTCTGGGCGATGGCCTTGAACGCCAACGCGCACTTGGAACGCGGAAAGGCTTCATAGACCGCTCGCTGCTTCTGCACGGCTTTACGCACGCACTCGTCATACGGCACTGCACCGACGTATTGTAGGGCGACATCGAGGAAGCGATCCGTGACCTTGGTCAACTTAGCGAACAGATTGCGCCCTTCCTGAGGGCTTTGCGCCATGTTCGCCAGCACGCGGAAGCGGTTCATGCCGTAATCACGGTTAAGCAGCTTGATCAACGCATAGGCGTCGGTAATCGAGGTCGGCTCGTCACAGACCACCAGCAACACTTCCTGGGCTGCTCGAACGAAGCTGACCACCGAGTCACCAATACCCGCAGCGGTGTCGATCACCAGCACATCGAGGTTGTCGCCTATATCGCTGAACGCCTGAATCAGGCCGGCATGCTGAGCGGGCGCCAGGTGAACCATGCTTTGCGTACCCGAAGCGGCAGGCACGATGCGCACACCGCCCGGCCCCTGCAGCAGCACGTCGCGCAGCTCGCAGTGCCCTTCGATAACGTCGGCCAGGGTTCGCTTGGGCGTGAGGCCCAGCAACACGTCGACGTTAGCCAGGCCCAGGTCGGCGTCCAACAGCATGACGCGACGGCCGAGCTCGGCCAACGCCAGTGACAAGTTCACTGACACGTTAGTCTTGCCAACGCCACCTTTGCCGCCGGTCACGGCGATCACCTGTACGGGATGCATGCTACCCATGTTTGTTCTTTACCTTGTCTTGCTTAGACCGAGGCCACATGACTGGCTGCACTTTCAAACACCTGAAAAATGCCTGGCAGACCATTGATGTAGATACTTTGCAACGTCTTCACCGACACCTCAGCCAACACGCTTGGGGCCGTGATAGAGATCAGCGAACATATCGGCCATGGCCTCCTCGCTGGGCTCGTCCTGCATTTGCACACTGACCGCGCGGCTGACCAACTGGTGGCGGCGCGGCAAGTGCAAGTCATCCGGAATGCGCGGCCCATCGGTCAGATAGGCCACCGGCAATTCATGACTGATCGCCAGGCTCAACACTTCACCAAGGCTGGCGGTTTCATCAAGTTTAGTCAGGATGCAACCGGCCAGCCCGCAGCGTTTGTAGCTGTGGTAGGCCGCCGTCAGCACCTGTTTCTGGCTGGTCGTCGCCAACACCAGGTAGTTCTTCGCCTGGATACCACGACCGGCCAGCGTCTCCAACTGCATGCGCAGGGCCGGATCACTGGCCTGCAAACCTGCGGTATCGATCAGTACCACGCGCTTGCGCAGCAAGGGCTCCAACGCCTGCCCCAAGGACTGCCCCGGATCGACATGGGTGACCGAAACATTAAGGATACGCCCTAACGTCTTCAGTTGTTCCTGGGCGCCGATGCGGAAACTGTCCATGCTCACCAGGGCCAGGTTCTGCGCGCCGTACTTGAGCACGTAGCGGGCTGCCAACTTCGCCAGCGTAGTGGTCTTGCCCATACCCGCCGGACCGACCATGGCGATCACGCCACCCTCTTCGATCGGATCGACTTCCGGCACGCTGATCATCCGCGCCAGGTGGGCCAGCAACATCCGCCAGGCATGGCGTGGTTCTTCAATTTCGGCGGTCAGGTCAAGCAGCTCGCGCGACAGCGGTCCCGACAAGCCAATACGCTGCAGGCGGCGCCAGAGGCTCGCTTGCTGCGGCTTGCTGCCCTGCAGTTGAGTCCACGCCAGCGAACCCAGCTGCACTTCCAGCAATTCACGCAAACCGGACAGCTCGTTACGCATCGAGTCAAACAGGCGCTGATCTACCGCAGGCGCCGGCGCGACCCGAGGGCGCTCCGGCTCATCGACATGCGGCTCGATCAGCGGCTCCGACGCAGTCAGTGGCAGGCCGGCGAACAACTGACGATTCGCCGTCTCGTCACCCTCGACGCGACTGCTCAATTCGGCTTGGGCAGTGACGATGCGCGACTGAGTCTTGCGCAGCTCGTCCTCAAGCTCGACATTGGGAACACGTGGCGACAAGGCAGACAACTTGTAGTCCAGCGCAGCCGTCAGCTCGACACCGCCAGCAATCCGTCGGTTGCCGATGATGGCGGCCTCAGCCCCCAGCTCATCACGAACCAACTTCATGGCCTGACGCATATCGGCTGCGAAAAAACGCTTAACTTGCATAACCCACTACCTCAGCCGTTGGGGCCTACTGTGGCAACGATGGTGACTTGCTTGTTGTCAGGTATTTCCTGATACGCCAAAACATGCAAATTCGGTACTGCCAGGCGACCAAAACGCGACAACATTGCCCGTATCGGCCCTGCGACCAACAAGATCGCTGGTTGCCCTTGCATTTCTTGACGCTGGGCAGCCTCGATTAACGAACGCTGAAGCTTTTCAGCCATGCTTGGCTCAAGAAGAACGCCCTCTTCTTGACCTTGCCCGGCCCTTTGTAAACTATTGAGCAAAATCTGTTCCAACCTTGGCTCAAGCGTGATGACTGGCAGCTCAGACTCAGTGCCGACAATGCTTTGCACGATGGCGCGACACAATCCGACGCGCACCGCAGCCACCAAAGCGGCGGTATCTTGACTCTTCCCGGCGTTGTTCGCGATGGCTTCGGCAATGCTGCGGATATCGCGCACGGGTACCTGCTCGGACAACAGCGCCTGCAACACCTTGAGCAACCCAGACAGCGACATAATGCCCGGTACCAGCTCCTCGGCCAGTTTCGGCGAGCCCTTGGCCAACACCTGCAGCAACTGCTGAACCTCTTCGTGACCAATCAGCTCATGACAATGCTTGTGCAGGATCTGGTTCAAGTGCGTAGCAACCACGGTGCTGGCATCGACCACGGTGTAACCCAGCGACTGGGCCTGGCTGCGCTGCCCCACGTCGATCCACACAGCCTCCAGGCCGAAGGCCGGGTCCTTGGCGGCAATGCCATTGAGCGTACCAAAGACCTGCCCCGGGTTAATCGCCAGTTCCCGGTCAGGATAAATTTCCGCCTCAGCCAGGATGACCCCCATGAGCGTCAGGCGGTAAACACTTGGCGCAAGATCCAGGTTGTCGCGGATGTGCACCGTCGGCATCAGGAAACCGAGGTCCTGGGAGAGCTTTTTGCGCACGCCCTTGATCCGCGCCAACAGTTGCCCACCCTGATTGCGGTCGACCAACGGAATCAGGCGATAACCCACTTCCAGGCCGATCATGTCAATCGGCGTGACGTCGTCCCAACCCAGCTCTTTGGTTTCCATCGCTCGCTGCGGAGACGGCAGCAGGTCTTGCTGCATCTGGGCCATTTCCTGCGCCTTGAGCTTGGCCAGATTCTGCTTGCGCCACACCATGTAGGCAGCACCACCGGCCAGCGCCGCCAGGCCGATAAAGGCAACGTGCGGCATGCCCGGCACCAGGCCCATGACCAGCATGATCCCGGCCGAAACCGCCAAGGCCTTCGGCGACTCGAACATCTGCCGGTTGATCTGCTTGCCCATGTCCTCGGAACCCGAGGCACGCGTCACCATGATCGCCGCGGCGGTGGACAACAGCAGCGATGGCAACTGCGCCACCAAACCGTCACCAATGGTCAACAAGGCGTACACCTTGCCCGCATCGGCGAAGGTCATGTTGTGCTGGAACATACCGACGGCCATACCGCCGATCAGGTTGATGAACAGAATCAGCAGGCCGGCGATGGCGTCACCGCGCACAAACTTGCTGGCACCGTCCATGGAACCATAGAACTCGGCCTCCTGAGCCACCTCGGAGCGGCGCGCCTTGGCCTGGGCCTGATCGATCAGGCCGGCGTTGAGGTCGGCGTCGATTGCCATTTGCTTGCCCGGCATCGCGTCGAGGGTAAACCGCGCACTCACTTCGGAGATACGCCCTGCACCCTTGGTAACCACGACGAAGTTGATGATCATCAGGATGGCGAAGACCACGATACCGACCACGTAGTTACCGCCGATCACCACCTCACCAAAGGCCTGAATCACCTTACCGGCCGCAGCGTGACCATCATGACCATGGAGCATGACCACCCGCGTCGACGCTACGTTCAACGCCAGCCGTAGCAGCGTCGCCACCAGCAGAATGGTCGGAAAAACAGCAAAATCCAGTGGGCGCAGTGCGTAGACACACACCAGCAGGACCACAATCGACAGGGCAATGTTGAACGTGAAGAACACGTCGAGCAGGAACGGCGGGATCGGCAACATCATCATTGCCAGCAACACCAGCAGCAACAGCGGCACACCCAGGTTTCCTCGGCCAAGGCCGACCAGGTTGCTACGGGCGCTGTTGATTAACTGAGTGCGATCCACCGGTATTCCTCTCAAGCAAACTTTTGACGCCACGAAGGCGCGTGGCGCTGCCTTTGCAAGAAGCCTTCCAACTTTGCGTCTGTCACGCAATAAGAGGCTTTCAGGGGGATCAGAACGTATGCGGTACGGTCATCGCAGGCAAGCCGGCTGGCCACAGGACGCCATCACATCAGGGCAGGATCAGGAGTCCCGACGCAAATCCGGCGGAATCGGTACGTCCTTGAGGGGTTCCGGCGCCTTGCCTTTGCCAGCACGGTACTGGCGGACCTGGAAGACATAGGCCAGTACCTGGGCTACCGCCAGGTAGAGGCCGGCCGGGATTTCTTCCTCAAGCTCGGTGGAGTAGTAGATCGAACGCGCCAACGCCGCCGACTCAAGAATCTGGATCTTGTGCTCACCCGCGATTTCACGAATCTTCAGCGCAATGAAGTCAGTGCCCTTGGCCAGTAGCAATGGCGCACCGCCCTTATCAGGGTCGTACTTGAGTGCCACGGCATAGTGCGTCGGGTTGGTGATGACCACATCGGCTTCGGGAATCGCCGCCATCATCCGGCGCTGCGACATCTCGCGCTGGGTCTGTCGAATGCGCTGCTTGACCTCGGGGCGACCTTCACTGTCCTTGTACTCGTCACGCACTTCCTGCTTGGTCATCAACAGCTTCTTGTGTGCCTGCCAAAGCTGCAATGGCGCGTCCACGGCGGCGATCAGCAGCAATCCCGCCGCCATCCACAAGGCACTCCAGCCCACCACCTGAACGCTATGGATGACCGCCTGATCAAGCGGCTCGTGCGCGATGGCAATCAGGTCGTCGCGATCTGAAGACAGCACCACCAAGGCCACCAGCAAGATCACAAAGAACTTGGCCAGCGCCTTGAGCAACTCGGTCAGCGCATGCATGGAGAACATCCGCTTGATCCCGGACATCGGGTTCATTCGGCTGAACTTCGGTGCCAGGCTACTGCCGGCAAACAAAAACCCGCCCAGGGAAATAGGCCCGATGATCGCTGCAAGCAGCAGCACCAGCAACACCGGCTGAGTGGCGAGTATGGCCATCTTGCCCGAGGCCAACAGAAAGATCCCCATGGAGCGCTCGTCGATGAGCACCTCGCGGGACAAGGTGAAATTGATCCGCATCAGCTCCATCAGCGTTTCCGCCAACGCACCGCCGAAGACCAGCAACCCGCCCGCGCCCGCCAGGGTCACGGCAACCGTATTGAGTTCTTTGGAGCGCGCAATCTCGCCCTTCTCACGAGCGTCCTTCTTGCGCTTGTCGGTGGGGTCTTCTGTTTTATCCTGACCGCTCTCGCTCTCAGCCATGCTCAGCGCGCCCTCGCCAGTTCACGCAGCCATTGCAGGGCCTCGGAGGCCAATGACTGGTAATGGGATAGAATGTCGGCCAGACCGACCCAGAAAATCCCGAGCCCCAATACCAGGGTCAAGGGAAAACCGATGGAAAAAATGTTCAACTGCGGCGCGGCGCGGGTCATCACGCCAAAGGCGATGTTGACCACCAGCAGTGCGGTAATAGCCGGCAGTACCAGCAGCAGTGCTGCGCCCAATACCCAGCCCAGGCGCCCGGCCATGTCCCAGAAATGATTGACCAACAGACCGCTGCCAATCGGCAAGGTGGTGAAACTCTCGGTGAGCACCTCGAAAACCACCAGATGGCCATTCATCGACAGAAACAACAGGGTCACCAGCATCGTCAGGAACTGACTGACCACCGCGACATTGACGCCGTTGGCCGGATCGACCATCGAGGCAAACGCCATCCCCATCTGAATCGCAACAATCTGCCCGGCAATCACGAAGGCCTGGAAGAACAGCTGCAGCGCCATACCGAACAGGGCACCGATGATCACCTGTTCGGCAATCAGCAGCAGCCCACTGAGGCTCAAGGGATTGACCTCAGGCAGAGGCGGCAAGCCAGGCACGATGACCACCGTAATAGCCACCGCGAAATACAGCCGGATGCGGGCTGGCAACAAGGTGGTACCGAATATCGGCATGGTCATCAGTACGGCAGCGACGCGAAACAGCGGCAGGATGAACGACGCCACCCACGTGCTGATCTGCGCATCGGTCAACTCGAGCATGCCGTACTCAACCGATCAGCTGCGGAATACTGCCGTACAGCGACAGGATGTACTCCATGAACGTGCGAACCAACCACGGCCCTACCACGATCAGGGTCACCAGCATCACCAACAGCCGCGGCAAGAAGCTCAGGGTCTGTTCGTTGATCTGGGTGGCCGCCTGAAACATCGCGACCACCAGGCCGACCAGCAGGCTCGGCACTACCAGTACCGCCACCATCATCGTGGTCAGCCACAGCGCATCGCGAAACAGGTCGACAGCGACTTCCGGGGTCATGCGCGATTCTCCTAGACGCCGCCGAAACTGCCGGCCAGGGTACCAATGATAAGCGCCCAGCCGTCCACCAGCACGAAGAGCATGATCTTGAACGGCAACGAGATGATCAACGGCGAGAGCATCATCATACCCATGGCCATCAGTACGCTGGCGACCACCAGGTCAATGATCAGAAACGGAATAAAGATCATGAAGCCGATTTGAAACGCCGTCTTGAGTTCCGATGTCACAAAGGCGGGCACCAGGATCGTCAACGGCGCCTGGTCGGGCGTTGCAATGTCGGTACGCTTGGACAGCCGCATGAACAGATCAAGGTCGCTCTGCCGGGTTTGCGCCAGCATGAAATCCTTCAGCGGCACTTCGGCCTTGGCAATCGCATCCTGCGCGGTAAGCGTCTCGTTCAGGTAAGGCTGTAGCGCATCGCGATTCACCCGGTCGAACACCGGGGCCATGATGAACATGGTCAGGAACAGTGCCATGCCGGTAAGGATCTGGTTCGACGGAGTCTGCTGCAAGCCCAGGGCCTGGCGCAAAATCGAGAAGACGATGATGATCCGGGTAAAACTGGTCATCAGGATGACGAACGCCGGGATGAAACTCAGCGCCGTCATGATCAACAGGATCTGCAGGCTGACGGAGTACTCCTGCTGCCCATTCGCCCCATTGGACAAGGTAATCGCCGGGATCGACAGCGGATCGGCAGCCAAGGCCAACGGCGCCGCCAGCATCAGCAGCAGCGTCAACATCATGCGCAATGCGCCCATTACGTCTTGTCCTTCTGATCCTTGCCCAGCAACTCCATCAGGCGCTGAGCGAATTCCGGTGTAGCCTGTCGCGCACCCGACGGCACTTCGACCGGCTCACGCAACACATGCAACGCTTCGATCGTGCCAGGCGAGTGCCCCAGCAAAATCTGCTCATTGCCTACCTTGACCAGCAGCAGGCGGTCGCGCGGCCCCAAGGCCCGCGTACCGATGATCTCAATGACCTGATCGCCTCGCGGCGCAGCCTGCTGCACCCTGCGCAGCAGCCAGGCCAGAAAGAAGATCAACCCCACCACCAACAGCAAGCCCAGCACCAACTGCGCCAACTGCCCACCGACACTTCCCGGCGCAGCTGGCGCGGACGCTGTCGCCGCCGGCTGCGCCGCGAGGGCCACGTCGACGCAGAACAGGCTGGCCGCAGCCAGGCCCTTGAGCAGAGTGTTTTTCACTTAGCGCAGCTTCTTGATACGTTCGCTCGGGCTGATCACGTCAGTCAGACGAATACCGAACTTCTCGTTGACCACAACCACTTCACCGTGCGCAATCAGCGTACCGTTAACCAGCACATCCAGCGGCTCTCCGGCCAGGCGATCAAGCTCGATCACCGAACCCTGGTTGAGTTGCAGCAGGTTACGGATGTTGATTTCAGTACTGCCGACTTCCATGGAAATGCTCACCGGAATATCCAGGATCACATCCAGGTTCGGGCCTTCAAGGCTGACCTGTTCATTGCTGCGTGGCGAGGAAGGAAACTCCTCCATCGGCAGGCGGCCCGAAGCAGGCGTGGAGCTACCGCCGGACATCAGGGCATCGATGTCGGCCTGACCGCCCTCGCCAGTTTCACTCAAGGCAGCGGCCCACTCATCGGCCAGCGCCTGATCTTCCATGGAGGTGATATCGTTTTCGTCAGCCATTTTGTCCTCGACGGGCAATCAATTCGGGGGGTAAACCAGCAGCGCCGCTTAGCGACGCTCGATCGGATCGGTTATCTGCAGGGCCAGGGTGCCCTTGTGCGAGCCCAGCTTGGCCTTGAACGACGGCACGCCGTTAGCCCGCAGAATCAGCTCTTCGGGTAATTCGATAGGGATCACGTCACCGGGCTGCATGTGCAGGATGTCGCGCAGACGCAACTGACGCCGGGCTACCGTCGCGCTCAACGGCACGCTGACGTCCAGTACGTCTTCGCGCAGGGCCTTGACCCAACGCTCATCCTGGTCATCCAGGTCAGACTGGAAGCCGGCATCCAGCATCTCGCGCACCGGCTCGATCATCGAGTACGGCATGGTCACATGCAGGTCGCCACCGCCGCCATCGAGCTCAATGTGGAAGGTCGAGACCACCACCGCCTCACTCGGACCGACAATGTTGGCCATGGCCGGGTTGACCTCCGAGTTGATGTACTCGAAGTTGACCGGCATGATCGCCTGCCAGGCTTCCTTGAGGTCGACGAAGGCCTGATCCAGCACCATGCGCACCACGCGCAGCTCGGTCGGGGTGAATTCACGGCCTTCGATCTTGGCGTGACGGCCGTCACCACCAAAGAAATTGTCCACCAGCTTGAATACCAGCTTGGCATCAAGAATGAACAGTGACGTGCCGCGCAACGGCTTGATCTTCACCAGGTTCAAGCTGGTCGGCACGTACAACGAATGCACGTACTCACCGAACTTCATCACCTGAACCCCGCCCACCGCCACGTCGGCGGAGCGACGCAACAGGTTGAACATGCTGATACGGGTATAACGGGCGAAACGCTCGTTGATCATTTCCAGGGTCGGCATGCGTCCGCGGACGATCCGATCCTGGCTGGTCAGGTCATAACTTTTGACGCTACCGGGCTCAGCGGCGCTTTCGGTTTGCACCAGACCATCGTCGACACCGTGTAACAGGGCATCGATTTCATCCTGGGACAGCAGGTCCTGCACGGCCATCTTGGGCTCCTACTGCAATACGAAATTGGTGAACAGCAACTGGTCAACAACCAGTTTGCCAACTTCCTTCTGCGCCACTTCCTGAACACTGGCAGTGGCCTTCTGGCGCAACATTTCCTGACCTACCGGGGTTGCCAGGGTATCGAAGCCCTGGCCCGAGAACAGCATGACCAGGTTGTTGCGGATCACCGGCATGTGCACTTTCAGTGCATCCAGCGCAGCCTGGTCACGGCCCTGCATGGTGATGCTCACCTGCATGAAACGCTGACGACCGTTCTGGTTGAAGTTGACTACGAATGCAGGAGACAGGGGTTCGTAGATCGCTGCCGGCTTGACGTTGGTCGCCTGCGCAGGGCTTGCCTCAGGTTTGCTGTCGGCCTTGTGCAGGAAGAACCAGGTTGCCCCCACGGACAGACCAATCGCCAGGAGCAATGCCAGCACCAACAACAGGATCAGTTTGAGTTTGCCTTTCGAGGCGGGGTCTTTCACTGCGTCGTTCTTCGCCATGCCAATAATCCGTCACTCACACGAGATTTCACTCAGATGGCGAGGGTTCAGCAAGTGTTATGCCAGTTTCCCGGAACAGGTGATGGAATCCATGGCGCACCGGCAAGATCGCCCCTGGAGGGGCGGCGCCTGCAGGGGCTTTACGCGAGGCGCCGCGGCTCACATCAAGCGTAATAATCTACTGCACTGGAACCGATCACCACCTGGCGCTCGACAGCCTTGACGCCAGCATCAGCCTCCGCCTGCTCTGCGGCATCACCCGCCTCACCGCGTCGCCCGGCAACGCCGCTCAGGCGCGGGCCTTCTTGAGCACCCTGCTGCTGGCCGCGCGACTGATCGGAAACATTCACATCCGGTTGCGCCAGGCCTTGCTGGGCAAACAACTCACGCAGACGATGAACCTGCCCTTCCAGCGCATCACGAACCACCACATGACCACTGACGAAGGTGATCTGGGCTGGCTGGTCCGCCGCCAGGTTGACGCGAATATCGAGGCGCCCCAGTTCAGCCGGCTGAAGCTGAATATCCGCCGACTTCAGGTTCTGGCTGGACAGGTACATGACGCGGTTGACCAACCCTTCAGTCCAGCCGCTCTGGTTCATCGCCAGCGGCTGATTAAGGGGCGCGGCCGGAACCGGCACGGCATTGGCGGTCTTGGCGGTTGCCGCCTGGGTCAAGGCGCTCAAGCGCTCGGCAAAGTTATCGACACGCGTGTCGCTGGCAGCCCCCTTGAGATCTTTCAGGCCATCATCCATCAGCGCGCCAAAGGCTTTCTCGCCCGGCTCGCCCTGCTCCGCCTCAGCACCCGGCTTGTCGACGATGGCCGCCAGTGTATTGACGGCAGACTGCCCCTGCGTCGCTTCTGGCTGTGCCTGAGCAGACTTGCCCGTTGGCGCGGCATTCACCGATGTGGTTCCCTGGGCCTGAGCACTCTGCTCCAGCGCCAGGCGCAGCGTTGGCAGATCGGCAAGCGGATCGACATCCGGATCGAAAGGCGGCTCTTGTGGAGCACTATCACTGGCGGGCGCCTGCACCTGCGCCTGAAGCTGCGCAGCCTGCACCACTGGCGCCACCGCCTCGGCCTGAGCCTGAATCAATTGCGCCCCTGGCTGGGCATCGGTGACCTGGCCGGCAACCAGGCTCGGATCAAGCAACTGCGGGTCGGCCTGATCGGTTGAATCCTCTGTAGCTACAGCATCTTGCGCCGGCGCCGTGTCGGCAACCTGTGCGTCATCCTGGCCCTGAACCTCTTTTTTACTCGCGTTATCGGCAGGCAAGCTTTTGCCGCTACCGGCAACTTTCTGCTGCCCGTCCACTTTGGAATTGCCACTGCTGGCGGTGTTGGCTGGCGCGAACGGCTTGTCGACGGAAGGCCCGCCCGCGAACTTGTCCTTGGATTGCGAAAGCACTTGGGAGAAGCCTGAAGCCTTGTCGCCAAGCGCCTGCTGCGACTTGTCCGATGACGCACCTGATGCGCGCGATGAATTGGCGACGGAGCCCGATTGCAGCAATGGGTTTGTGGCGACAGGCATGAAAGAGTCTCCGCGGCAGCGTGTCTGATACAGGAATGGAAAAGGCACTGCAAAAGTCACGCCAGGACGCAGCAACACTCCACGCCAGCCACACACATCACCCTATCTGAACCCGTTGACGCTCCGCGCAATACAGCTGACGAACCGCGGCATACTCACGATCAATACGATTGATGAGGTCCTCGATGCCGTAGAGCGGACGTTGCTTGACCCGTTCTTCAAGCTGCTGACACAGCTCGGCCAGCGCCACAGCCCCCATATTGCTGGTACTGCCTTTGAAGCTATGGGCAACCATCCCCAACTCCTCGGCGTTCTTGGCCTCATGGAGCTGACTGAGGCGCGTCTCGGAGTCCGAGAGAAAAGTCTCGAGCAAGTACAAGTAGCCATCTTCCATGACTTCCTGCAAATCGCTCAGTACCTTGCGATCAATATGATTGTCAGACACTTGCTCACTCCTTGATCAAGCTTGATTATGCCTCAGACACCCAAGCGAACACTACGCACGCACGACGCCCGCCATCAAACCATTGCGCCTGCTGGCTCAAACCACGTATCAAGCTCAGGCCCCGGCCATAAAACCCGTGCCCTCCCTGCGAACAGCCAAGGACGCGCTCGACATCGAAACCCGCACCGCTGTCTTCGACCTCGATGGTCAGCCGCCCGCCCGAGGCGGCCGGCTCTACCTGCAGACGCAAGCGGATGCAGCCTTCCTGCAAGGCCTGTAGACGCCTGTTTCGCTCGCGGTAGTACTCGGTAAACCCACAGGCATCGCGCTTGAGCCTTGAATCAAGCGCCAGCACGCCGTGTTCCAGCGCATTGGAGTACAACTCGCTGAGCACACTGTGCAGTTCGCTACTCTGGGCGCGCAAACCGTGAATTTCCTGCAGCAGGTGCAACAGGAAAGGCAGTGGGTTGAAGCGCTTGAGGCTTTCGGCACGAAATTCGAGATTGAGCGACCAGTCCAACGGGCTGGACTGCCCACTGTCGGTGTACGCGAGCGGCGGCAGCGACAGCGCGTGATGCTCGACCATGCACAGGTCCATCATGCTGACGTCATCACGTGGATGCCCACCAAAACGTGCCAACGCCATCTGAATATCGTCAAACAACTGCTCCGGCACCCGATTGGCAATGAGCACCTCACGCAAGCGCTCGACACCGAACAACTGCTCATTCTCATCACGGGTATCAACAACCCCATCACTGAGCAGAAACAGGCGATCACCCACCGTCATGGGCAGTACCTGCGTATGCTCATCGAACTGCTCAGGCGGCAGAACACCCAGCGGCAGAAAATGCGACACCAGCGGCAACGGCTCACCGCCACCGACCCGCAGCAGGTAGGCATCAGGCATCCCGCCGTTCCAGACCTCCACCGTACGCCGCTGAAAACTCATATTGAGCAGCACGGCACAGCAGAACATGTCCACCGGCAAGATGCGCTTGAGCTTGGCATTCATCTCACGCAAGGTTTCCGCCAGGCCGTAGCCCTTGGCCGTCATGCCGTAGAACACTTCCGCCAAGGGCATGGCGCCTACGGCGGCAGGCAAGCCATGGCCCGTGAAATCGCCCAGCAGCACATGCATATCCCCAGACGGCGTAAAGGCAGCCAGCATCAAGTCGCCATTGAACAGCGCATAAGGGGATTGCAGGAAACGGATGTTCGGCGAGCCAAGGCAACCGGCATGCGCCACCTTATCGAATACGGCCTTCGCCACCCGCTGCTCATTGAGCAAGTGACGGTGATGATGGGCAAGCTGGTCTCGCTGCTCAAGCACCGTTGCCTGCAAACGACGCGTGCGCTCCATGGCTTTGATTTTGGCCGCCAGAATCACCTGGCTATACGGCTTGGCCAGAAAGTCATCCCCACCCGCCTCCAGGCAACGCACCAGCGCCTGCTCTTCACTCAGCGAGGTCAAGAAAATGATAGGTACCAAGGTTTCGCCGGCCAGAAGCTTGATCCTGCGCGCCGCCTCAAAGCCATCCATGACCGGCATCAACGCATCGAGCAGTACCAGGTGCGGTCGCTGCGCAGCAAACACAGCCACCGCCTGCGCGCCGTCTTCGGCCATCAATACCTGATGCCCTTGCTTGCGAACAATAGTGGCCAGCAGCAACCGATCGGTCGCACTGTCTTCGGCGATCAGCACCGTCAAGATATCCTGGCTCGGCATACTAACGCTCAACTGATGTCGAACAGCTTGTCAAAGTTGGAAATCGCCAGGATCTTGCGCACATCCGAACTGGTATTGACCATGCTGACCCGGGATTCGTCCCCACCCACATGGTCGCGCAACAGCAACAGCATCCCCAGCGCAGAACTGTCGAGGTAGGTCGCCTCCTTGAGGTCGACCACAACAGTGCGCGGAGCGGAGTTCAGGTGCTCGTATGCCTCTCGAAATTCCCTATGCCTGCCGAAGTCAAACCGACCCTTCACGCGAATGGTCAATTTCCCGTCCCGGGAGAGCTCGGATTCCACAGCCATTTTGCGATTCCTTCGATGATGGCAATTGCAGACACAAGAAGGTGTAGCAGCCGCCCCCTACAACGGCAACCCGAACCGCGGTCAAAGATCAGTAACGATCATGTCGAGGCAGGCGCTGGGACAATTCGTCGAGCAATTTCTGCTCGCGTTTGTCCTCAACCATCCGCGCTTCGTCAATGTAGCGCTGCACCAGCTTGCGCAACCCTTCAACCCGCGCATAGGCCTGCTGCCAGGTAGCGCGGGCGTTGTTCAGGTTGCTTTTGTGCCAGGTGAGGCTCTGATGCTGCTGGGCCATGGCCGCGTCCAGCTGGCTAAGAAAACGCTGGTAACCCATCAACCAGTTACCCGTGACCCCTTGCCCGCCGCGCTGCAGCCACTGCTGCTGATACTCTTCGCGAAAACGATCGAGCTCGGCAAGCTTGGCCTGCGCCATGTTCACCTGCTGCTGAAACTGACCGAGTCGCTGAGCCGCTTGCCGCTCATTGTTCTCGGCCATTTCCACCACGGGCGCAAGACGCGCCGCTCGACTGGGCTGGGCCATGATCTATCAGCCCGGCGCGACAGGCGCGAACACACTGGCCAACTGCTCGCCGCTCGCAACGAGGCTGACGTTGTCGTTCAACCCCTGGCGCAGGAACTGCACCAACTTCGGTTGCAGCGAAATCGCCAGGTCGGTCTCACGGTCGCCCCCGGCAACGTAGGCGCCGACACTGATCAAGTCGCGGCTTTGCGAAAGGCGCGACCATAGCTGCTTGAACTGCTGGGCCTGCCCCATCTGCTCAGGACTGACCACCTGCGGCATCACTCGACTGATGGAGGCTTCGATATCAATGGCCGGGTAATGCCCTTCTTCAGCCAGCCGCCGGGACAGCACGATGTGGCCGTCGAGTACGCCCCGCGCCGAATCCGCAATCGGGTCTTGCTGATCGTCACCTTCGGACAACACGGTATAGAACGCAGTAATCGAACCACCGCCAGCTTCGCCATTACCGGCGCGCTCCACCAATTTAGGCAGTTTGGCAAAAACCGAAGGCGGATAACCCTTGGTCGCCGGAGGCTCGCCAATGGCCAGGGCGATTTCCCGCTGCGCCTGGGCAAAGCGCGTCAGCGAATCCATCAGCAACAGAACATTCTTGCCCTTGTCGCGGAAATACTCGGCGATACGCGTACAGTACATGGCAGCCCGCAAGCGCATCAGCGGTGCATCATCGGCAGGCGAGGCCACGACGACAGAGCGCTTCAGCCCCTCAGCACCCAGGATGTGCTCGATGAACTCCTTGACCTCACGCCCCCGCTCACCAATCAGCCCCACAACGATGATGTCGGCTTCGGTAAAGCGGGTCATCATGCCCAGCAGCACACTCTTGCCCACGCCGGTACCGGCGAACAGCCCGAGACGTTGGCCACGACCCACCGTGAGCAGGCCATTGATACTGCGGATGCCGACATCCAGAGGCTGGCTGATCGGGTCGCGGTTGAGCGGGTTGATAGTAGGGCCGTCCATCGGCACCCAATCCTCAGCCCGCATGCCGCCCTTACCGTCCAGCGCACGACCGGCCCCATCAAGCACCCGCCCGAGCATGCTCATGCCCATCGGCAGGCGACTGCTTTCAGCCAGCGGCACCACCCGCGCGCCAGGCGCAATACCCGCCACGCTGCCTACCGGCATCAGAAACACCTTGCCGCCGGAAAAGCCCATGACCTCAGCCTCAACCTGCACCGGGTGATAGCTGTCGTCATTGATGACCACACACCGGCTGCCGACGGCAGCACGCAGGCCCTCGGCCTCCAGCGTAAGGCCAACCATGCGCAACAAGCGCCCTTCGACGACCGGCTGTGACGGCAAGGCAATTGCCTCGGCATAGGTGCCAAGGCGCTTGCCGAAGCTGGTACGGTCAAGGCGCATCGGGGGTGTCCAACTCGATGGTCAGGTCTGGCGCTGCCGGGTGCAGGCTCTGATCGTGCAACTGATCGAACAGTTGCGCCAAGGCCTTCTCGATACGGGTTTCCATGGTCGCGTCAATGCGGCTCTGGGCGGTCTCGATGCGGCACCCCCCTGGCAGCAGCGCTTCATCTTCAAGCAGGCGCCAATTTTCTTCGTGGCGCTCGCGCAGCGCCTTGGCCAATTCGAAATCCTGCGGATTGACGTGAATACGAATGTTCTCCGCGCCCATCGGCAGCAGCTTCAGGGCTTCGCGCAATACATGGGTAATTTGACTGGAGTCGGTGCGCAGCTCGCGACCAACGACCTGCCGAGTGATGTGCGCAACCAGGTGCACCAGGGACTTTTCGATCTGGACGTCCTGCTCGGCAATCGGCTCAAGCAAGTTGCTCATCAGTTGTTCAAGGCTGGCCAGCTTCGCGGCCAGGGCCACTTCGGCTTCTTGTCGAACCTTGAGCTGGGTACTGTGAAAACCTTCACGCTCACCGGTAGCGAACCCCTCGTTGTAAGCCTCCTGACGGATGCTCTCCAACTCCTCCAGGGTCAGCGGCTGGACCTCCTCCAGCGGCACTTCCTCGATCTCGTCTTCGACGATCTCGGGTTCCGGCTCGGGCTCGGGTTCTGGCTCCGGGTCGAACGAAGGTAAAGCCCAGCGATCGAATGCTTCCAGGTCGCCAGCGCGAATCAGTTCAGTTAAATGCTCGTTGGTCGACATGATTCCACGCGCTCAAAATAAAGCACCGTATCGGCACTGGCGTGCCAGCGATGCAGACACCGCGCACCTACCGGCATCGCATTGATCCCACCGCTGGCGCCGGCCCGAAAAAGGCCGACACCGGCGTGCGGGTCGTTAGATCATTTCCTCGGCGCCTTTGCCGCCAAGCACGATCTCTCCGGCTTCGGCCATGCGTCGGGCAATGGTGAGGATTTCCTTCTGTGCCGCTTCGACATCGCTGACGCGAACCGGTCCCTTGGCCTCAAGGTCGTCACGCAGCAGCTCCGAGGCACGTTTGGACATGTTCTTGAAGACCTTGTCCTTGACCCGCTCATCAGCACCTTTGAGCGAAACCACCAGCACGTCGGAGGACACTTCGCGCAGCAGCGCCTGGATACCACGGTCGTCGACGTCGGCAAGGTTGTTGAAGACGAACATGAGGTCTTCGATCTGCTCGGACAGGTCGCCATCCACATCGCGGATCGCGTCCATGAGCTGGCCTTCGACGGAGCTGTCGAGGAAGTTCATGATGTCCGCAGCACGCTTGATACCACCCAGCGTTGTCCGGGCAGCATTGGAGTTGCCCGAGAACTGCTTCTCGAGGATCTGGTTCAGTTCCTTGAGCGCCGCTGGCTGAACCGTATTCAGTGACGATACGCGCAAGATGATGTCCAGGCGCACCTTGTGGTCGAAGTTGCTCAGCACCTCACCAGCCTGATCAGGGTCAAGGTAGGCCACGACAATGGCTTGAATCTGCGGGTGCTCGTAACGGATCACATCGGCTACCGCACGCGGCTCCATCCACTTCAGGCTGTCCAGGCCACTGGTGTTGCCGCCCAGCAGAATGCGGTCGATCAGGCCGTTGGCCTTGTCTTCGCCCAACGCCTGGGTGAGCATCTTGCGGATGTAGCCGTCGGAGCCGACGCCGAGGCTGGTCTGGTCGCCGACGATCTCGACGAACTCGCTCATCACCTGCTCGACTTGCTCGCGGTGCACGTTGCCCATTTGCGCCATGGCCACACCGACCCGCTGGACCTCTTTGGGGCCCATGTGCCGCAACACTTGCGCTGCGTCAGTCTCACCCAATGACAACAGCAGAATAGCGGCCTTGTCGACACGGGTCAGTTTGGCGGTAACCGCTCTGTTATCACTCATCGGCGTTGATCCACTCTTTCACGACCTGGGCCACACGACCCGGGTCTTCGGCCACCAGGCTCTTGATTGCATTGAGCTGAGCATCATAGCCCTCGCTCGGGCTCGGCAAGAGAATGCTTTGCGGACCGCCAAGGGTTACCCGGTCATTGGCCAGTTCGCCATCCAGACCGATCATACCGCCCAGTTCCATGTCGCTATCGCCAGCGGCTTGCTTGCCATTACCGGTGATGTTGTTGAGCACAGGGCGCAACACACCAAATACCAGCACCAGGATAAAGAGCACGCCGAGCACCTGCTTGACGATGTCCCAGAACCAGGGCTGTGAGTAAAACGGAATATCGGCGACCTCTTCACCACGGTCGGCAGCGAACGGCACGTTGATCACGCTGACGCTGTCACCACGGCTGGCATCAAAGCCCACCGCATCCTGGACCAGTCGGGTGAAGCGCGCCAAATCTTCGGCGCCCCAAGGCGTACGCGTGGCTTCGCCGGTCGCAGGATCGAGCTTGACCTGATCATCGACCACCACGGCTACCGATAGGCGCGTCAGACGCCCCTGCTGCTGACGGGTATGGCTGATGGAGCGGTCCAGCTCAAAGTTCTTGGTCGACTGCTGACGCTTGTCTGCCGGGTAAGGCGCGAGCATCGGCTGACCGGTTGCAGGGTCCATGACCTGCTGGCCGTTGGCATCAAGCAGCGGCTGCCCTGGCTGAATCATGCCAGCGGCTGCCTGTGCCTGGCCGGTCTGCTGTGGCGCAGAAGCCGGGCCGGGCGGCTGGTTGCTCAGCGCCCCAGGCACACCTTGCGGGCCCATGCTGCTGGAGCGCTGTTCGTTGACCGACTGCTCGCTGCGCAGGGCGGGCTGGTCCGGATTGAACTGCTCGGAGGTCGACTCGACAGCACTGAAGTCGACGTCGGTGGACACTTCAGCCTTGTAGCGGTCATTGCCCAGCACTGGGTTCAGGATGTTGTGTACACGCTGGGTCAGCATGCTTTCCATGCGGCGGCTGTAATCGAACTGCTTGCCGGCCATGGTCAGTTCAGAGTTCTGCACCTGATCGGAGAGCAGGTTGCCCTTCTGGTCAACCACGGTGACCTGAGACTTTTCCAGCTCCGGTACGCTGGTTGCTACCAAGTTGATAATGGCCATCACCTGGCCAGGCTCCAGGCCACGCCCTGGGTACAAATCAACCAGAATCGAGGCACTGGGCTTGCGCTCATCGCGCACGAACACCGAGCTTTTCGGGATGGCCAGATGGACCCGCGCACCCTTGACGTTGCTCAGGCTGGAAATGGTCCGCGCCAACTCACCTTCCAGGCCGCGACGGTAGCGGGTCGCTTCCATGAACTGGCTAGTCCCCAGCCCCTGTTCCTTGTCGAGAATTTCGAAACCGACATTGCCATCGCTCGGCGCTACGCCCGCAGCAGCCAGTTTCATCCGGGCACGGGAAATGTCTTCGGCCTTGACCAGCAATGCGCCCGAATTGGGCTCGACGTTGTACGGAATGTCAGCAGCGGCCAGTGTTTCCATGACCTGCTTGGTGTCCATGCCGGTGAGGCTGCCATACAGCGGACGGTAGTCGGGCTGCTGCGACCAGAGCACCACGGCAAAGCCAATCGCAACGCTCGCGGCAAGGCCGACCAGCAAGCCGACCTGACGCAATACCGGCATCTGCGAAATATTTTCCAGAAACGACAAGCCGAACAGGGGCGGCTTGGGTGCTGGTGGCCTGCTGTTGGCTGGCACGTTATCGACGACTGCTTCGGCCATGACTCAATCTCGCCCTTAAACCGGCATCTGCATGATGTCTTGATAGGCCTGCACCAGCTTGTTGCGCACCTGGGTCAAGGCTTGAAAGGAAACACTGGCTTTCTGCGAAGCGATCATGACGTCGGTGAGGTCGACGCCGCTCTTGCCGACTTCAAACGCGTTGGCCAGTTGCGTAGACGCGTTCTGGGTGTCGCTGACCTTGTTGATCGCCTGGCCGAGCATGTCGGCAAAATTGCTGGAGCCAAGCTCAGACGCTGGCGCAGCAGCCTTGGGCATGGACATCGCGTCCATTTGCATGGCGCGCATGTCCAACATCAATCGATTAAATTCAACACCTTGGCTCATGGACTTCTCTCTCCGACGGCCCGCATTTTTTTGACACTCACGCAGCGGATACGCTGGACTTAGCAACAAGAGTGCCAGCTACGTATGCGAGCCGAATAAAAACTCTAAATAACCGCGACTTTACCCGCCCGAGGCGTACAGGCTGGCCTCGACATCCATCCCCGCATCACGCATTTGCGCAAGCTTGTAACGCAGGGTTCGCGGGCTGATGCCCAATCGCTCGGCGGCCTCTTTGCGGCGACCGCGCTCGGCGCGAAGGGTGTCGATGATCATCTGGAACTCATGCCGACGCAAGTCATCACCCAACCCAGTGGCCTCGGGCGTGCTCAGCGAAGGCGCGCACGACTGCGGCTCGACTGCACTTGGCGTCAGTGCGGGCAAAGCACCGGCAAGGCAAAAATCCTCAGCCTCAATCACGCCACCCTGCTGCAGAATCAGCGCACGCTGGATGGCATTGTCCAGTTCCCGAACGTTGCCAGGCCATGGATACGCTTGCAGGCACGCTTGCGCCCGGGGCGACAGCACCACCGGAGCGTGTTTCATTTTATTGACGTGGCGCGCCAGCAAGCGCTCGGCCAGCGGCAGAATATCGGCGCTGCGCTCACGCAAGGGGCGCCAGGCCAAGGGAAACACCGACAAGCGATAGTAGAGGTCTTCGCGGAACCGTCCAGCCGCCACTTCACCGGCCAAATCACGGTTGGTGGTTGCAACTACGCGAATATCCAGCGCAATCGGCTTACGCCCGCCAACACGCTCCACCTCGCGCTCCTGCAGCACACGCAAAAGCTTGGCCTGCAGGCCAAGCGGCATTTCGGAAATCTCATCGAGCAGCAAAGTACCGCCATCCGCCTGCTCGAACTTCCCCGCCTGAGCGGCAATGGCCCCGGTAAATGATCCCTTCTCATGCCCGAACAAGGTCGCCTCAAGCATGTTGTCGGGAATCGCCGCACAGTTGATCGCCACAAACGGCTGACTGGCCCGGGGCGACTGCTGATGAATGTAGCGCGCCAGCACCTCTTTACCGGTACCGGATTCACCAGAAATCAGCACCGTAGAATCACTGCGCGCGACCTTGGCCGCCAACTCCAGCAGTTGCGCACTGGCGGGTTCACGCGCCACAGGGCCATCGCCCTCTGCCTTGTCGAACGCACCCACGGCATGGCGCCCCACCAGATCAAGCAAGGCGCGAGGCTCGAATGGCTTGACCAGGTAATCGACAGCCCCTTGGCGCATGGCCTGCACCGCGCGCTCAACGGCAGCATGCGCGGTCATCAACAGTACGGGCAACTGCGGATGGCGCGCCCGCAACAGCTCCAGCAACTGATGACCATCCATGCCCGGCATGTTCACATCACTGACCACCAGGCTGAAGGCCTGTTCAGCAACCACCGCCAGCGCTTCCTCTGCCGAGCCTACCGCCAGATAGTCGAAACCACCGAGCATCAGGGTATCGCCAAGCGCTTGGCGCAGCACCCGATCATCCTCAACCAGCAACACCTTGATCGCCGTCACGCCATACCCTCCTGCGCACCGATCAACGGCAAGCTGACGCGGGCACAGGTGCCTCGCCCGGGACGAGAGCGCAACTGCAACTCACCCTGGTGCGCTCGCGCCACCGCCTTGACCACCGCCAAGCCCAAACCGGTGCCGGTCGCCTTGGTGGTCAGAAACGGCTCACCCAAGCGAGTGAGCAGCCCCGCATCGATACCAGCCCCGGCATCACTCACGCACACATGCAAAAGTTGCTCTCGGCGGTACAGGTGAATTTTCAAACGGGCCTGGCCCGCACTGGCCTGCACAGCGTTTTCAATCAGGTTGAGCAACGCCCCCACCAAGGTGTCCCGATTGCACAACAGATCGCCCAGATGGCTGTCGCACTGCCAGCGTACGAGATGCCCCTGAACGTGGGGATGTGCCGCCTGCTGCAGCGCCTGGAAGAGTGCCTTGGGTGTCAGGCGATCGGTTAACGGCAACTCGCCCCGCGCGAACACCAACATGTCGCGCACCTGATGCTCAAGCTCGTGCAAACGTTCCTTCAGCGTACTGGCGAAGCGCTGCTGGGTTTGCGCCGGCAAGGTCTGCTCCGCCAAGTGGCTGGCGTAAAGCAGGGCCGCCGACAACGGGGTACGAATCTGATGAGCGAGCGAAGCGACCATGCGCCCCAGCGATGACAGTCGCTGATGACGTGCAAGTTGGTCCTGAAGGTGGCGAGTCTCGGTCAGGTCGTTGAGCAGCACCAACTGACCCGGCTCGGCGTCCAGCGAGCGGGTGGCGATCGACAGACGCCGACCATCACGCAACGATACCTCGTGACCGTCATCTTCACGCGGCGCGAAGCTGCGAGCGATCACGTGACGCCATAGCTCACCGTCCAACGGCTCGCCCAGCAGTTCACGTGCGGCCGGGTTGGCTTCACGCACACGCCCCGCCCCATCGATGACAATGACGCCACCCGGCAGCAAATCCAGGAGATTCTGCAGGCGATTGGCCAAACGCTCTTTCTCGGCCAACTCTGCCATTCGCTGGGCACTGACCACCGCCAACTCACCCTTGAGTTCGGTGACGCGCGCCTCAAGCAGGTTGTAGGATTGACTGAGCTGTGTCGACATCTGATCGAACAGGGCAAAGGCCTGCTCAAGACCATTACGACTGTCCTGCTCAGAGGTGTTCGCTCCCTTCAGCTCAGGGAGACTGGAGATGGTAGCGGCGTGGGGCATCGTGCTCTCTCGCGTGGCTCACCGTCATAAAACGGTATGTTGCCAGCGGTATAGCAATAGCCGTGCCGGATAATTTTCACGACAAGACCACGAGCCCTGAGAGAAACGGCAGGAGCCAACGGTAACGGGCACCACAGCCCTGCAAAAAATAGGGGCATTGGTGGCGACAGCAGGTGCTCTGCCAGTGTCACCACCCGACAGGCGTCAATCTTCTGCCTGCTCGTCCCCCTCACGCCGACTCATACCGTACTTGCGCATTTTTTCGACCAGGGTGGTACGCCGGATACGTAAACGCTCCGCAGCACGTGCCACCACACCACTGGCATCATCCAAGGCCTGCTGGATCAAGCCCTGCTCGAGGCTGCCGAGGTAATCCTTGAGGTCCAACCCCTCGGGCGGCAGCATGGCGTGATGGGAGAAGCTCGGCGTGTGCCCATTGATTGCCACGCGCTCCTCAAGATCGGAGCGCAAACTGTCAACCAGATGCTCGTCTTCATCATCGACATAACGGAACTTCTTGGGCAGCTCGGAGACCCCGATCACCCCATAAGGGTGCATGATCGCCATGCGCTCGACCAGGTTGGCCAGCTCGCGAACGTTGCCCGGCCAACCATGACGACACAGCGACATGATCGCCGCCGAGTTGAAACGGATAGAGCCACGCTTTTCGTGCTCCATGCGCGAGATCAACTCGTTCATCAACAACGGGATGTCTTCGACACGCTCTCGCAGGGGAGCCATCTCGATCGGGAAAACGTTAAGCCGGTAGTACAGGTCTTCGCGAAAAGAGCCCACCTCGATCATGCTCTCGAGGTTCTTGTGAGTCGCCGCAATGATTCGCACGTCGATGCTCTGGGTCTTGTTGCTACCTACACGTTCGAAAGTTCGCTCCTGCAACACCCGCAGCAACTTGACCTGCATCGGCAGCGGCATGTCGCCAATTTCATCAAGGAACAGGGTGCCACCATTGGCCAATTCGAAACGCCCGGCGCGACTGGTGATAGCGCCGGTGAAAGCACCCTTCTCATGACCGAACAATTCGCTTTCCAGCAGCTCTGCCGGGATCGCACCGCAGTTGACCGGCACGAACGGCGCTTCGCGGCGCTTGGAATGATAATGAAGGTTGCGTGCAACCACTTCCTTGCCGGTGCCCGACTCGCCCAGGATCAATACACTGGCGTCGGTATCGGCCACCTGCTGCATCATTTGCCGCACATGCTGGATTGCACGGCTGGTGCCGACCAGGCTGCGAAACAGGTTCGGCTCACGCTGTCGGCCACGCTCACGGGCAGCATCGTACATCTCGCGATACACCTGGGCACGGTGCAACGAGTCCAGCAATTTGCTGTAGCTGGGCGGCATTTCAAGATTGGACAGCACGCGGCGGCGCAACTCTTCGGGCAAGTCGACCGAAGAAATTTCGCCCAATAGCAACACGGGAAGGAACTCATCCCAGGCTGCCACTGTCTTAAGCAAGCCCATCAGACTTGCCGGAGCGTTCACGGTCCCGATCAGGACACAGAGTACTTCACGACTGGATGACAACGACTCAACCACCTGCTGCCAGTCTTGGCTTGAGCAGGAGAGATTTTCTTCGCCAAGAAAATTCAAAACCACCGCCAGGTCGCGGCGGCGGGCGCTATCGTCATCGATCAGCAGAATTTTGGTTTCACGCCACATGCAATAGCAACTTCCCTAGTCATCTCGGCGCCCTTTTGAGGGCAAGCTCGACATCATTCCGACTGAACGGTCAGTGTTCGGACGTCTGAAATTTGAAAACAGCCACTAGTTAAGTCAAAAAACCGCACAGAGTCAAATTTATGGCGCCCTGTTTCTGGTTTTGCCCAGCTTCAGCTGAACAAATGGTATACCTTTGCCGCGTTTTTGGCTTGCCGGATCTGCATCATCTCATCGACTATTGTTTGACGCTCGTCACTTGCAACCTCAATTAGTTGCCGGTAAACCCTGAGCAACTCTTCAAGACTGCTACGCAACACTTCTTCGTTGACCGATGCTTCGGCCAGCACATCATCGACACACAACCGGCAGTTGATGTCGAGCTCGCCGATCACCTCCCAGTCGCGACTGTCCAGGGCACCCAGCAATGCCTCGCGGGTTTGTTCGATACGTTCAAGCACTGTACTCATCACAGCTTCCTAGAGTTCGGCAGGTTGATCGCCGATTGCATCCCAACCTTCCTTGAGAGTAATCAGCAAACGGGCTACTTCATTGAGGATTTCCGGGTTGCTCTGCACGTTGGCTTCGACCAGGCGCTTGCTCATGAAGGCATACAAGCTGTCCAGCTCAGCCAGCGAGTCGGCATGATTTTCCAGATCCAGACCTTCGCGCAGACCACCGACGATACCAATGGCCTTGCCGATCAGGATGCCTTTTTGCGCAATATCGTTGCGCGCCATAGCACCCTTGGCCTGGGCAATGCGGTCAAGGCCACCCTGCATCAGCATTTGCACCAGACGATGCGGGCTGGCTTCGGAGGTCTGCGCCACGCCGTTGACTTTCTGGTACTGCCGAAGGGCCAACATAGGATTCATGTTCTACCTCGTCACAACTAAAAGGTTTCGTATACCGCTTATATCGCCTAGGCGTCAAAAAACTTTAGAGGAAAAGAAAAAGCCCGGCGCATCCAAAGGATGCTGCCGGGCTTTTGGCGATCAATCGATCAGGAGTTTTTGGCTTGCGCGTTCATGGCGTCGAACATCGACGTGATGCCGTCAGCCTGAGATTTGAGCTTGCCGACCGCAATATCCATAGCGATGTACTTCTTGGTCAACGAGGTTGTCAGGCTTTCGATGCGGTAATCCAGCGCTTCTTGCTGGCTTGCCAACTGTCGCTGCGAACGGTTGAGCGCGTCGTTACGCGAGTCCAGGGACCCACCCGACTTCAGGAACGGCTCCATGGCCTTGTTCATGCGCGCGATCACGCCGTCATCGCTGGTAAACAGTTTCTGCACCTCACCACCGAGCTTCTTGTCATTCAATGCGGCAGTGAACTTGACGTCGTTGAATTCGAGGGTGCCGTCTTTGGTGGTGTTGATACCCAACTGCCCCAGCGAGGTAAGACCGCCGCCAGGCTGGGCAACTGCAAGCTCCGAACGCAGCGACGCCAGCACCGCACGCGCAGTTGGGTCACCGGTCAGCGGGCCCAGAACTGTATTACCATCGGCATCTTTGCTGGTCGAGGTCAAGTCGTTGATCGTCTTGACTACTGCGTTGTAGGCGTCGACAAAGGTCTGTACGTCTTTTTTCAGCCCCTCATGGTTAACCCCTACAGTAACCGTGGTCTTGCTGCCTTCGGCCTTCAGATCCAGACTCAGACCGCTGATCGTATTGTCCAGCTGGTTTGACTTGCTGGTGACGAGAATGCCATCAATCCTGACTTCAGCATCAATAGCCAAGGCACCGACTCGACCAGCCGCATCACCCGACATTTCAACGCTGTTATCGATGACCAGTTCAGGGATACCACCCACGGAGATATCCGAGCCTTTACCCGTGGTAGTCGAACCGAACACCAGCCGCGACCCATTGCCGTCACTGATGATGTTGGCAGTAATACCTTCTTTGCCCAAGGTGCTGTTGATGCTGTCGCGCACTGACTGCAGGGTCGCATCGGCACCTATCTCAACCTTGTGGACCTTGCCGTTCTGGGTAATTTCCAGCGTACCCGGGGAAATCGGCGCGTCGCTGCCGGAGAACTTTTTACTGGCAACCCGGGAGGATGTGGCAAGCTTGTCCACCTCAACCAGGTAACTACCCGGTACCGCAGAGTTGTTCGCCTTTGCACCGACCGCGCTTTCGTTGCCGCTGGTGGCTGCATAAGCAAGGAAGGATGGCGCGTCCTTGTCATTGAGCTTGTTCAAGGCAGCCTGATAGGTGGACAAGGCACTCTTGAGCGAGGCAACGCCAGAAATCATCGCTGAGTTATTGGCCGTCTGGCGCTGGATCTGACTCGCCTTGGCGGCGGTGTCTGCATCGACCAGCACTTTGACGATAGCGCCAATGTCCATTCCTGAACCGGTGCCGATGCTCGCTGAAATTGGGCTTGCCATGAGTAACTCCTTCTCCGTTGCACTGCTCCCTAGCGGACAACCCTAGCGAACATTTGAATCAATAAGGTATCAGACCTTGGCGTCGAACAGCAGGCTGCTCATGTCGCTCAGGCTGTGGGCAATTCGCAGCGCCTCTTCGGAGGGCAACTGCCGAACCAGCTCACCAGTTTCGCTGGCGATCACTTTGACGACAATTCTGCCGGACTCTTCATCCGTGGAAAATTCAAGATTGCGGCGACTGGAAGCGAGAAACTTCTCGATTTCCTTGACGGCGGATTTCACTTTTTCAGTTTCGGACACATCATCCCGGCTATCCCGGTTATCCCGGCTGCTGGCTGTCGGCGCTTCGCTGGATGCCTGGACTGCCTGGACTGCCTGAGGTGCCGGCTTGTCGGCGGCCTGCTCGGTCGGACGCACGAGCGGATAGGACGCATTCAGCTTGACACTCATATCCATGTCTACCACCTCTCAATGCAAAAGGCGGAGGAGCGCAACTGATGCACTCCCCCGCCAATAACCATCAGGCGATTACTGAAGCAGTTTCAGTACAGCAGATGGCAGCTGGTTGGCCTGAGCCAGAACCGAAGTCGAAGCTTGCTGCAGAGTCTGCTGCTTGGTCAGCTGGGCAGTTTCAGCAGCGAAGTCGGTGTCCTGTACACGGCCACGAGCAGCTTCGGCGTTTTCGTTGATGTTCTGCAGGTTGTTGACAGTGCTGGTCAGACGGTTTTGTGCAGCACCCAGATCAGCACGGGTGTCGTTGATGGTCTGCAAAGCCTCGTCGATAGCACTGATCGCTGCAGTGAAAGTCGCCTCAGCGGCAGCGCTGTTAGCACCAGTGATGGTCAAGCCGTTCAGCGAGGAGAGGGCAGCGTTAGTGCCGGTGGTGGCCATCGCAGCACTCAGCGTGATGCTGATCTGGTTGTTGGTGTTAGCGTTGGAGCCGACCTGGAAAACCATTTCGTCAGCACTGCCGTCCAGCAGTTTCTTGCCGTTAAGCTCAGTGCTTGCGGCGATACGGTTGATTTCTTCGAGCATCGACTGGAACTCTTTGTCCAGTGCCAAACGATCTTCCGGGCTGTTGGAGTCGTTACGCGACTGAATTGCCAGTTCACGCATACGCTGCAGAATGTTGGTCTGCTCTTGCATCGCGCCTTCAGCGGTCTGGGCGATGGAGATACCGTCGTTGGCGTTTTTGATCGCCATGGTCTGACCGCGGATCTGCGAAGTCATGCGGGTAGCGATCTGCAGGCCGGCGGCGTCGTCTTTGGCGCTGTTGATTTTCAGGCCGGAAGACAGACGGGTCATCGAGGTGCTCAGTGCATCGGAAGCACGGTTCAGGTTTTTCTGAACGCCCAGAGAGGTGGTGTTGGTGTTAACGGTCAAAGCCATGACGAATTCCTCGTTGGATTGGGTACTACGGCTTCCGGCCTTGGCAATTCGCCGAGGGTGGCACAGAGAACCTTCGTAATAGTTATCGTCGTCAGGGCGGGTTGCTTTAGCGGATTTTCAAAAAAAATTACTGGCATCCTGCCACTCCAATGAAATCGGGGGCTTCTGCCCCCAACCTCTTCATTGCAGGAGCGTCCTGCAGATGAGCCACGAATAAAAACGCCGCCCGGGAAACGGCGGCGTTTTTATTGCACACGACTGTCAGTCGCGTCGTTCGATGATCGCAGAGCCCCACGACAGCCCCACACCAAAGCCACTCAAGGCGACGCGTTTGTGCTGCGAGCCGAGCACATGCTTTTCCAGCAGCAACGGGATACTGGACGACACGGTGTTACCGGTCTCACTCATGTCCTTGACGAATTTATCCCTGTGCTCACCATCTTTGAAGCGCGCAGACACGGCATCGACAATTGCCGCACTACCCTGATGCAGGCAATACAGGTCGATATCCTCGGCTTGAAGCTGGCTGGCTTCGAGCAGCTGTTGCAGATGAGCCGGGACCTTGACCAAGGCGAAGTTATACACCTGACGCCCGTTCATGAAGAACTTGCCATCGGTCGTGCGCAGGTGCTCGGCGCCGCCGCCATCGCTACCGAACAGTGACTTGCCGAGCTGCCAAGCGGCATCCTCCCCCATCCACGTCGCCGTTGCCGCGTCGCCGAACAGCATGGTCGTGTTGCGGTCTTCAGGGTCGACGATCTTCGAATAAGGGTCAGCAGTGATCAACAGGCCGTTCTTCAGACCTGCAGCCTCCATGAAGCCCTTCATGGCATAAATGCCATAAACATAGCCTGAGCAACCCAGGGAAATGTCAAAGGCGGCCACCTGAGTTGGCAGGCCAAGCTTGTGCTGGACAATGGCTGCAGTGTGCGGCAGGCCTTCGGCATCACCATTCTGGGTAACGACAATGACGACATCCACGGATGCCGGGTCCAGTTCTGGATTACCAGCGAACAACGCCTGGACCGCTCCGACGCAAAGGTCGGAGGTTTCCTGGGCGGCGTCCTTGCGGGGCAAAAAGGTAGAACCGATCTTGCCGAAAATAAAATCCTGGTCTTTACCGAATTTCGCACCTTGGGCGTAGTTGTCCAGCCCTTCAGTAGGCACGTAACTGGCGATACTTTTTATGCCAATCATATGGCTTCCCAATTCAGAAAAAGCAAAATGCCCACTGTGCTCCGCGAACACAAACCAGGTAAGGCAACGCCCCCCCTGGCAACGCTGGTCGATGGCTCAGCTGTTCCCGGTTGTGGCAATGATAACAGTGAAGATGCGCGCCGTGACTTCCAAGTCACGCGCTTTTGTCGAATCGATTGCCAATGGGAGCAAAAAATCCGCGCATGCCGCTTTCACCGCCAGGGTTTGGGCACGCACCGCACGGTGTGCTGAATGGTTTTTTCTCGTGGCCAGCATCATCCGGGACAGTTGACGAAGCCGCTTGAGCGGCTAAGGGGAAGATGAACTATTTGCTGTAGCAGGCGTGGGAATCCTATCTGACCACAGGGCGTGCTGAATAACCCAGGCCATCACAGACTGCAGCGATAGCGGGTCAGCCGGCGCCCGGCGCCTTGTCCGTCGCAATTGCCACTGCGACGGCTATTTCCGCTGACCCGTATCGGCCGTTTACGACTGCCCCTGAGTAAATGCCAAGAGCTTTTCCAGGACATCATTGACTACGGATTCACGACCTTCCATCTTACTCAGTCGCTGAACGGCTTCATTCAGCCGCCGCAAATCTTCCGGGAGTTGGGTAAAGTTGAAAAGCTGATCGCTGCCATTGACCTTGCCATTCTCAAATGCCTCGACAGCATTGATCATTCGATTCGGGTAGCGGCCCACATAAGTTTCATCCTTTACGAAAACCGCCAGAAAATCGTTCCAGATATCAGCATGCTGAGGCGTGACAAAGGACTCAAGCAACGCCGGATTCATACCCTGATGTTTGGCCCAGGTGACAAGCGCACTTCCGGCATCAGGATAGAAGCGCCAGCAGTCCACCGGATAGCGATGGAATGCGCCGTTGGACGGTACGTTCATGAACAGCAGTCCGTCAGGCTTTAGCACCCGCAAACATTCGTGAACGATAGCCAGAACATTTCCGAATGTTCAAGGCACGACGATGTAACGACAACATCGAGAGATTCACTCTCGAATGGAAGACGATACGGGTCAGTCAGTACAACATCGACCCCTTTACCGACGACGAAATCCACACCTATGTATTGCACCCCGGGTGGCGAGACCTCTCGAAGCGATCCGTTAACGTCTTGCGCGCCTATTTCCACGACAACCGTAGCACTTGAAGCCGAGGCTTTATCCAGGTAGGTATCGAAGAACAATTTGCCATTTTGCATTGCTGTAGGATGCATTTACTACCGACTTCCAATTTGAGTGGGATAAATATGTCGACGTCGGACTTCAACCGGCCACTGCCCTGAATACATACTGCAATGGCAGCGCGTCCTGGATAGCAACCTGCGGGTCTTTACCCGCCGATACAGCCATTGCGTGGATAGCTGGAAGAAATTTTTCGCGTTGCGGCTCGTCAAACACGCGCGGAACGCCTGCCTCGACCGTGAAGCCTGCTTTATCGAACATTTCCAGCATGGTGACCAGCGTGAACCAGCGGATATGCGTCCTGTCGAGCAGGCCTGAATCCTCATAGCGGAATTCACCCACACTCAGACGCGCCTGCACGCTCCAGTGCTGGGCATTCGGGATGCACGCCACAACACAGCTACCCGGAGCGCTTGCCTCGCGAATCGTCTGCAACAGTTGCCACGGATCGTACAAGTGCTCAAGTACATCACCAAAGACCCAGCAGTCAGCGGCTAGATCGCCAGCAAGCAGTTCAGCACTGGCGGTTTCGATGTTCATATCCAGAACCCGATCACAATGTTCACGCGCAAGCTGCGCATAATCGGGATCAATCTCTATTCCCGTGTAATGGACATCCGGGTTCAGCTTTTTGTACTCGCGTGCAAGCGCGCCCGAACTGCAGCCAACCTCCACCACCCGCCTTGCGTTCAATGGCATCAGCTTGAGCACGTCTGGATTATGAAACTGATGAACCGGAGTTTGCTTTTGCACACTAGCCTCCTGGGCTTTTTGATCGACTTGCTCGGCATACTTGCTTAGATAGCGACGATAGCCCTCGCGCCAGGCTGGGGTACCGAACGCCCCGCCGCTTTCATGGACGACACTTAATGGCCAGGTGCCCATGCTCAAGCCCTTCAATTCGGCCGAACGGCAGAAGTCCATGTCATAAAAGTGAAACTCGAACTGATCATCGAAGCGCACATCAGCTTGCAACAGGCGCTCACTGTCCGCAGCCAGCAACAACCCATCGAGCAACTTGCAAGGCTGCGGCACGGGTCCGAAATTCGAGACGCTACAAGGGAAACTACTGCCGTGCCCAACGACACCACTCAGGTAACACTTCTGATCCCAGGTGAACTTGTCATCGATGAACGCCCATGCGGGCTGACCTTCGATACGCCGTGTATTACCCGCAAGACCAACCACATCGAAGGATTCCACCGCTTCGCGGATCCGCTCGCTCCAGTGGAAGTCGCACAGATGCACATCGTCGTGAACGAACACAAGAATGGCCGGATCCACTTTTGCTGCGTCAATGGCGCGGTTGTACAGTGTCGAAAGGCCCTGTTTGTTCTCGGCAAACAACATGACATCTACAGGGTTGGCCGCAGCATGGATCTGCAAGGAACGGCCAAGGGCAGTCTGTGTCGAGAAATCCTGTTCAGATACACGCGTTCCACAAACAATTCGAATTGGTTTCATGTCGGCACTTAACGATTGATTTTTGACGAGTGCCCGGGACACCCGTCATTGCAGGATCCCGAGCAACCCATTACTGAGTGGGCTTCAACGTCTTATAAAGACACCTCTAGATTGAGGGTTCAGTCCTGACCTGAGCCAACCAATCCAGGCCAGCGCCAGGGCCTGACTGCACATCATATGCCCGCCCACAGAATGCCTGCGGCCAACGTTCGGCCAATGCCTGGGCAACGTCGGCATCCGGCGCCGACAGGCATTTGGCTTGCACTTGTGCCTGCGGCGTCCACACAACCATCAGACCCGCCTCCTGTGCTCGCAGGCACAGCTCGATATCCGCCCCCGGCTGCGCCTGCAAGCCACCGCATTGTTCGAACAGTGCCTTGCTCACCATCAGGCAATCACCAGAAACTGCCGCACAACCACGCACTGACAGCTGCCACTGATTACCCGTACCCAGCCAAGGTGCATGAACCTGCGGACCACTGAGCAGCCCGTAGCCGGCATGGACCAAGGTCGCGTCGACTCCATACAGAGCCCCCCCTACGACACCGACTTCCGGACGCTGGGCCTCGTTGAGCAGGCCTTCTAGCCACGCTGGAGTAATCACCTCCCCACGCCCGGAGAGCAACACCAGATACTCGCCCCGGGCTTGACTCGCCGCGAGGTTGAGCAAGTCGTTATGCGAGGCGCCGGGCTCGCCAGTCAGCAGCCGCACTCGGTTACCCAGCCCCTGACGCTCGGCCGATTCACTGGCGCCATTCTGGGCAGCGCAAGCGAGCACCACTTCGTAACGGGGGTAACGGGTGCGCTGCAACACACTGGTCAGGCACGCCTGCAAAGGTGCCAGCCCCTCTTCGCTGGCCACCAGGATGCTCACCAATGGCGTAGCACCATGGCGAAAATCAACTTGCAGTCCGGAGCCGTCACGATCACTGACCTGGCCAAGATAGCCCAGCTCTCTCAGGTGCCGCTCAAGAACCGCCCGGGCATCAGTGATCAGCGCCTCTGGCGCTTGTTCACCATGTACCAGGTAATCATCCAGGTGGGCCAGGCTGGCCAATCCTTGCGCCTCCACCAAGCGCAGCAACAGATCGAGCTCGATAGCCTGACGCTGGGCCTCACTGTAACCACCCAGGTCGAGTACAGCCTGGCGCCGTACCACCCAGTGACGAGACATCAATGCAGGCTGGCTACGCAGTAGATCCAGATCAGCGCCCGGGCGCACTACGCGCTGCAAACGACCTTGTTCATCGCGCTGCACTTCGTTGGCGCAAATGGCCTGGCATGCCGGGCTACTGCTCAGTTCCAGTGACAGATGCAGCAAACCGCCACTGATCACTTGCTCGCCGGCTTGCATCAGCAGCAGCCACTCACTCGGCAGCTGACGCACGGCTTGGTTCAGGTGGGCAACCCAGTTGCTTTCGGTAACCTGAATGAAGTGCAAGGTATCGCGTGGCGTGGTGATCGCCGGCGCCTTGCCTGCTTTAAGCACCAGCAGTTTGAAGTTGCGCAAGCCGCTGGCCAGCAGACTGTCGAAAGTGGCTTGCAACGCATTGTCATCGTTCGCCAGGTCCAGCACCACGAAGGCAATTCGGGCGGCGGGCGAGCGCGCCAAATGTGCCAATACCTGCTCACGCGCTACGTCATCCGGAGTCACTGCTGCAAGCTCTGCAAGCACCTGGCCAGAGTTCGTTGCGGCCAGGCCCTGGTGAGGATCAAGCAGCGGGATCTGAGATAGACGCTGGAGCCAGCCGTTCATCTCAGTGACAATCGCCGCATCACTATCAGAGGCGAAGGAAGCGGCCAGCCGCTGACAGACTTCACGATTGAACAGGCCCAACGCCAATGCCTGCCAATAACGTTCTTGAAGGCTCTCAGGGGTATCGTTGGGGTGGATCTGCAACAAGTCACGCTGACGAACCCAGCCACCTTCCAAGGCGTGGTACTGCTGCTGGCCAGCCGGCCAGGCATGGCAGAGGAACTCCAGCGTGGTCAAGCAATCGAACAGCGCACCGTTATAGTACGGCAGCTCGACGAATTGACGTGGTTCGAACACTCGCTCCGGGCCATCGACTACCGACTTCCAGGAGGAGGTAAACAGCAATGGCGTTTCGAGCATGGCATATGTACTGCGGACAAAACGGTTGAGCAGCGCAAAGCCTGCCTCACCGGTGCACAAGCCCGGCCCGGCAGCATCCCACTGCAGCATCGTGCGCACAGCCTGGGTCAGGCGCTCCTCACGACTGGCCATGGGTAGCGCGCAAGGCGCGTACTCACACAGCACATCCGTTTGGTTGAGCAGCTCAATTTCACCCTGGGCCAGCAGGGCATAAGACAACGCCAGACGCCAGCCAGCGAAATCCAGATCAGCTGGCAACGCTGCCAGCGCGGCCTGCAAGGCTGGCACCCGCAGCACGGCACGCCAGGCCGATTGAGCCGCCTGAGCATACTGCTGCAAACGTGCAGGGACGCCCTCCCCGGCCAGAGGAGCCAAAGCAGCGCCCACTTTGTGGTAGGCCACCTGACCATCACCTGCGGCATAGGCCAGGGCATAACCCTGCGCACCGATAGCCTGTGAAGGCAGCTGCAAATGGGCGGCAGCGTTATCCAGAGCGTTCGGCAAAAGGAAATCCGCATCCAGAGCCAGGGCCACCAAGGGCGTGGTCACCTGTTGCAGCGCCAGTGCCAACCGCTCACTGCACAACGCGCTGGTGCTGCTGGCCTGCAACGACTCCAACCCCAAACATGGCACAGCGGCCTGCTGGTAGAAGTGCTGCGTCCGTGCACGGTGATCGGCGTGTTCGTGTCCGAGCAGAAGGACCGTTACATCACTGCGCGACCCGGTTGCGATTGCATTCATAGAGCACCTGTTTCAATTGATAGGTTCAGCGTCCGGCCCTGCCGCCGAACGTCAGGATTCAGTCAGCCAGCCAGGCATTTGCCCAATGTTGCAGATGTCGTGCCGTAAGTACGTAATCACGCAGCACTACTTCGCGTAAGGCATCGCCTTGGCGGTAGCTGGCTTGCGGATCAGCCAGATGCATACGAATGGCTTGCAGCCACTGTTCGGCCGAGTTTTCCCGCACCCGGGTGCACGGCAGGTAGCCGGCATAGGCTTTGGTGTCGGTACAGATCACTGGAAAGCCGCACACGCCATATTCCAATAGACGCAGGTTGCTCTTGCAGTCGTTGAACAGGTTCTGTTCGAGTGGAGCCAGGGCCAGGTCGAGATTGAGGCTGGCGAGCTTCTGTGGATACTGGGCCAGCGGCACGCTTTTATGGAACTCTTTCACATAGGGGCGCAACATCTCCGGGCACATGCCAAAGAATACCCAGTCGACTTGATCCGCCAACGTCTTGACGACCTCGAACATCAGCTCCAGATCACCTCGGTGGCTGGTACCGCCAGCCCAGCCTACACGTGGCCTGACGCTAGTCTGACGCTCACTGGTAAGGCCGGTCCAAAGCGATGCGCAGAGCATATTGGGCACCACACGAATATCGTGATGCATATGCGACAACGCATCGGCCAGTGGCTCAGTGGAAACTACCAGACGGTCACACAGACCAACGGCCTGGTGAAGCAGCTCACCGATATCACTAGGCCAATTTCGGGCATGGTCGTTCTTCTTCGGTGGGGCAATGATGTAATCGTCTATTTCGAATATTCGCCGAGCATTGGAAAACTGTTTCAGCTGCGCTATCTGCTTGATGCTGTCGCTCGCATAGCGCAGCTGCAAGATCATCACATCCGGCTTTTCCCGCTCTGCCTCGACCAGCTTTGGCAAGCTGTAACCGATCTGCCCCTGGATCCAGCCTGCACGCTCCAATTCGGTGAAGGGCTGAATGACCCGGTAATGGCCTACCGCATTGGTACTCACTGGCAAGGCCAACACCGAAGGCATTGCCCGGGCAATGAAAGGGTCCCAACCACTACGCATACCCGGTTCAAGGTTGAAACTTCCGTTAGTCAGGCTCAGGTTTCGGTTGTAGGCAGGATCACAGGCAACACTGCTCAACCAACGCCGGTAGAACGCCTGCTGATCCGCCTCCTGAACATCGCCCTGTGAATCTGCTGCGGCCAGCCGAGCAACTCTGGAAAAAGGCGTCCAAACCACAAGATAACCGAGCTCGCGGGCGCGCAGGCACAAGTCGGCATCGAACCAGGTCTGCTGCAGCGCGTCGATGTCCAGCCCGTGCAACTCATGGAACAATTGGCGCCGTACCAACAGACAATCCAGGCTTAACGCACTCCAGTTCTGTACCAGGCACAGGCGATCCAGGTAACTGCTATCCGTTGCACAACCCAAAAAAGGATTCCCTGCCGGCCCTCTGAGCCCCAGCACCAGCGCGCCAGAAGCAACCGAACCATCACGGCCATACAGCTTTGGCCCGACCACTCCGACTTCCGGACGCTGGGCCTGGAACATCAGTTCATTCAACCATTGCCCATCGAACAGTGCGCAACCGGCATCGAGCAGCAACAGATAATCGCCACGAGCGTAGTCACTGGCCTGGTTCAAGCACTGCGCACGGCCTTGGCCGTGAACATGGATCACCCGCAACTGCTCACCGCCGAGCCCTTCCATCGCCGCCAGCCAGCCCTGTACCTCCCTTGGCTCATCACCACTGGCGATCAACAGCACTTCATACTGGCCATATCGGGTGTGCTCGAACAGTGACTCGACACAGCGCTGTAGTGTTGGCAAATCATCGCCGGCGTGGATCAGGATCGATACGCTCGCCGGCTGTTCATGGCGATAGCACACCCGGGTCATCAGGCTACCCGGAATACTGTCTACCTGTGCAGATACCCCCAGGCGCTGGAGGTGCGCACGCACCACAGGGGCGGCCTGGGCCTGAATGGACGGCTCAGACAGCCAGTCGGCATAGCTGTACTGACTCTGTACCAGCACTTCAGGAATATGCTCGACCACGTGCAGGCCACGCGCCTCGACCAAACGCCAGAGCAGATCCTGCGGGGCCAAACCGGCGAACTGTTCGTCGAATCCACCCACCGCGGAAAACGCCTCACACTTGAATGCCAGCTGGCGTCCCACATAAGGCACGCTGCGCATCAGATCGAGGTTGAAATCCGGTTTGAAGATGGGACTTGAAGCCACCCGTCCATCGTGCATCCCCTCGTCGCTGTACACACATAAACAGTCCGGGCGCAACGCCATACGCTCAGCCATGATGACCAATGCGTGGGGATGCAGGCGATCACCCGCCTGCAGCAGGAAAATCCAGTCGACCTGATCGTTGCAGGCCAAGAAAGCGTTGATCTGCTCGAACCCATCACCCTGGCGAACCTGATGCTGCACCCCGGCACCTGTCGATGACGACAAATCACCAGAACCGAGCAGCAGAATACGGCTGGCGGCATACGACTGTGATGTCAGGCTATCCAAGGTCGCCTGCAGGGCAATTTCATCTGCCTCATCACAGAACACCACTGGCATGATGCGCGGCCTGCAGGGCCATTGCTCGATTCGTTTTGGCAGAAGCTGTAACTGCCCCTCAGATAAACTGCGGCATTCCAGCCATTCGGCGTATAACTCGGCAAAGTCCAGGCTTTGCGTACCAACTTGTTGACCGAATGAAGCGATCTGTCTGGTCAGAAAGTTCCGCAGATCCAATTCTTGCCAGGCTTGCTCGGCATTGTCGCTATACACGTTCATCGGCACAAAACGCACATAGCCTTCAGCGGGCGCTTGTTCACTAGTGCGCGCGGCCAGCATGTGCAACAACCACTCACTCTCAACTGCAGCCGCCTCGGTCATTTTCACCTGATGGCTGAGCCTGCCCGCATGAATACGCTCAAGACTCAACACCTGACTCAGGCTGACGATATGACCGCGACGCAGCAAACATATATACAGGGCCATGTCCAAGCGCGCGACAAAGCCCTGCCCTTCCTGCACCAATGTCGCAAGGTACCCTTCTACCTGGGAGCGGCGAAACAGGGCATGGCTGATACCGCCGAAAATGTTGACCGTATTGTCGGCTACGCATGCCAGCAGGTCGGCACCATGGAGCACCGCACTGGTCGGCGAGATCAAGCAGTTGAGTACTCGAGAAGGAAGCAAAATGTCATCAGCATCGCAAAGCAGCCGCTGACCGAACACTATGCTGACATCTTCGTGTTCACACAGCACCTCTGCTTGGAGACTGATGCACTGGCTCGTCAAGGCATCATCGTCACAGAGGAACTTGATCAGCTCCCCGCAAGCGTGACTCAAACAAGCCGCCAGGTTCCGGGCAAAGCCGAGGCGCTCCGGGTTGCGCACATAGCGCAGCGGCACCAACGTCGTCTTGCCCAACTCATCACAAATCGCCCTGATCTGCCCATCCTTGCTGTCATCGCAAATGACGATTTCCAGGTTCGAATAATTCTGGGCTATTGCGCTAGCTAATGTGCTGCGAAAAAACTCAGCATTAAAAGCAGGAATGGCGATGCTGACGAGGGGTTGTTCGTTCACCGAAAGAACCTTGAAAAAGGCCCCATGCGCCAGCCAGTTGGAGGTAAGGCGCAGGGACCAATAATGCAGAGGAAGGGAATCAGAGCTGGTTGAACAGGCTCAGCGAGGATATCTTGGAAAACGCCAGCTGCGACGCTTGCAACATAGTCTGCTGCAGGTTCAGTCGAATCATCACCTCTGCCGGATCGGCATCACGGATCGAGCCCTGCGTCTGAGTGTTGGCAATCTTCAGGCTTTCGTTGGTCTCGGCCTGCACATCCAGCGCGGCACCCCGGGCACCAATCGAGCTGATGGATTCGGAGATCTTGTTAGCGCCGCTTTCCAGATTACCGATCGCCGAGTCAAGTGCGGCTTGATACTTTTGCTTGGATGCCAGATCGTTATCCACCGGCATTTCCAGCGCCTTGCGGAACTGCGAGATGGTGTCGAGGATGTTCTGAGTCTGGTGGGTATCAACTTTGACCGAGAACTGATCCCCGCCCTTTGGCGCATTTGGCGCTCCGGTAAAGTCAAACTCGACACCGGCAATGGTCGCCTTGTTACCCGTCAGGCTGCCAGTGGCAACAGGGCGGGCATCCGGCCCCATCGGCTGGGCATAGACTTCATAGGCGGTGTCGCTGGTAAACTTGATGATTGCACCACCGCCCGGAAACGCGTTGTTGTAAGCAGTAGAGTCAACGATGTTGGCGCCAGTGATCTGTGACGACGACGGGTTGCCCGGGCTGCGCGAGCCACTGATCGAGTCAGGCTTGGAGGCCAGACTGAAAGTATGGCCAGCGATGGCCGCGTCCGGATCGGTGCTGTCGCCGTTCTGGAAGTTGATGTCCAGGCGCATGTCGACACCCCGGAAACTGATACTGCCAGGCTTACTCGGATCGAAGGTGCCTCCTCCCGTTGCCTCCAGCGTGACATCGTTGTTATTGGCATCGATGATCTTGAATTCGGTGCTGCTGGTGAAACTGATGGTATAGGGTTCGCCGCTGCGGAAACGGTCGTTGTATACGGTACTGCCGGAGACCTGGCCTTCGGACAGGCGCACACGACCATCGTCCGGTGTTGGCGCGGTTAGCGAGGTCTGGCTGCGACTGGTGTTCAGCGCCTGCTCGAACGCATCGTAGCCGCTTTCATTGGTCGCCATGCTGAGCATGTCACCCACCTGCAGGCTCAGGTTGCTTTGGTCGCCCTGGTAGCTGTAGGTGCCATCGGCATTACGCACGTACGGCGGGGTATCGCCACGCGAGCCAGAGAAAATGTACTTGCCGTTCTCGTCACGACTGTTCATCAGGCTGAAGAGCTGCTCTTCGAGCTGGGCCAGTTCTTGCGCATTGGCTTTACGGTCAGCATCGGTAAAGCTGCCGTTGCCGGCACCGATAGCCAGTTCCTTTGCCCGCGCCAGCACGTTGGTGATGGAGTTCAGCGTCGACTCGGCGGTACCCAGGCTATTACGCACACTGGTGATGTTACCGTTGTACTGATCGAGCAGATTGCTCTGCTGTTGCAGTTGCAGCAAGCGCGCCGCGCCCACCGGATCATCGGCAGCCGTACGCACACGGATGTTGTCACTGGCCTGCTGCCCGGTCTTCACCAGATTGGAGAAGTTGTTCGAGTAGTTCGAGGCGCTGGTCTGGTAGAACTGGGAAGTAGAAATACGCACGGTCTACCACTCCTTAAAGGGAATTGATCAGTGTGGTGAAGATTTCCTGCGCCGCTTTGACGATCTGCGACGAGGCCGTGTAGTACTGCTGATACTTGATCAGGTTGCCGGCTTCTTCATCGAGCTGGACACCCGACAACGAATCGCGCGAGGCCTTGGCCGAGGTGTGCAGGGCCGTGGTCGAATCGACGTCCATCTGCGCCTGGGCGGTCTTGCCGCCGACGTTCTCTACCAGTTTGCCGTAGGCGTCGGTGAGGCTGATGCCCTTGCCGTTGGCGCCGACATCAACCGTCCCTTTGGTCTGCAGGTCGATTACTGCCAGGCCGTTGCGGTTGTTGTCCGAACCCGAGCCGGTCAGGGACACGGTGTAACTGTCACCCTCTTTCGGCGAACCGGACACTTCCATCTCGAAGGTGAAGGTCTTCTGGTTGCCATTGGCGTCATTGATCGGCGCACCGGTGGAGTCGACCATCGGCACCGACAACTGCAGTTTGTTGGCCTGGCCCGGGATGATGGTACCCGTGCTCAGGGTACCGCCCTGGGCGTCGAGCAGCTTGTAGGTCTGCGGGCTGGTCTTCTCATCACCGAACACCAGCTTCACAGGTGTCGAATACTTCAGGCCGTTCTGCAGATCCAGGCGCTGGGCCGGGTCGTAAATGTCCAGCGCCGACTTCAGGTCAGGCTGGCCGATGATGCCGGTGCCCTGGTTGCCCGAGCCGCTGGTAGCGGTCAGCGGCGAAGCCAGCGCCAGGCGCTTGGGATCGGTGAGGACGGTATCGAGGTTGCTGGCGCCATTGCGGGTCGGGCTGATCTTGAAGCTGTCACCGGCATTCATGCCACCGCTGTTGAGCTGGAGGCTGAAACCATCGATCACCGGTGCCGGATCGTCGTTGATGTCGAAGGTGCCCATGTCGGTACCTTCCGGCAGCTTCTTGACGCTGTAGCCGGTGGCGCTGGTGAACGTCACCTGGTAATCGCTGGTGCTCAGCTTGCCGGTGTCCTTGATGACCACATCGAGCATGCCGTTGCCGGTATTACCGGCCTTGGCAGTGCTGCGCTGGCTGATTAGTTCAGCGCTGTTGATATCATTGAACAGCGCAGCACCGAACTCACCGTTCTTGTCGATACCCTGGGCCAGCTGACGGTTGATCTGGTCAGCCATGACCATGGCCACGCGCCCCAGCTCGTTGAGCGACGGGTCCAGTACTTCACTGCGATAGCGCAGCAGGCCGCCGATCTCGCCGCCGTTGAGGCTGGAGGTGACGTCCATGACCGTAGAGCCACGGTTGAGCTGGATGTTGAGCCGGGTCGGGTCATTCGGGCTTGGTGAAGTCTGCAGGGAGTTGGCGGTATTGCCCATCACCAGCGGTTGACCGTTCTCCAGGTAGATATCCAGATTGCCGTCACGCTCGACCACTTGGGCACCGACCAGCTCGGTCAGCTGACGTACTGCCTCATTGCGCTGGTCGAGCAGGTCGTTCGGGGTGCCCTGCATCTGTGAGATCTGGTCGTTGTACTGGGCAATGGTTGCCGACAGTTTGTTGACCTGGTCAACCATCGACGACAGGTTGCCATTGAGGTTGCTGTTCTGTTCGTTGAGCTGATTGGCAATGGTGTTGAAACGCTTGCTCAGCGATTGCGCGCTGGTCAGCAGCAACTGGCGCGAGGCATCCTCGTTGGGCTTGGCGGAGGCGCTTTGCATGGCCGTGAAGAAACTCTGCAACGCACCGGTAATGCCCGTCTCGGGGCCGGAAAGCAGAGCGTCGATCGGTGCCACCTGACTAAGGTACGCCGCCGCATCGCTGCTCAGCGAGGTGGTAGTACGCAACTGGCTTTCCAGGTAGCTGTTGTAGACCCGGCGCACATCGGACAGGGTGGTGCCAGTGCCAATGAACACGTTGCCGTACTGCTGCGAGCCGTTGGCCCGCTGCACGTTCTGCTGGCGCGAATAACCAGCGACATCGGCGTTGGTAATGTTGTTACCCGTGGTGAACAGGCCCGACTGGCTGGCGCCGAGCCCCGACATTCCGATGTTGATCAAACTCGCCATGGTTCAAACCTTATAGTTGCGTAGTGGTGCCAATCGCTGCATAGCTTTCGTAGGATTTCATCTGCTTGGCGATCTGCGAGATCTTGCTTGCGTAATCCGGATCGGTTGCATAACCGGCCCGCTGCAGCTCGCGTACAAACTGTTCCGGTTTATCGGCAGCCTTGACCGCTTCTTTATAGCGAGCGTTGTTCTGCAACAAACTCACCAGGTCATGGAAGCTGTCCTGATAGGAATCGTAGGAACGGAACGCCGCCGTCTCCTTGACGAACTGACCATCGCGAAACTCGCTGGTGATCGCCCGCGCCTGTTCGCCCTGCCAGTTGCCGGTGGCCTTGATACCAAACAGGTTATGACTGCTGCGGCCATCGGCCTGACGCATGACCGACTTGCCCCAGCCGGTTTCCAGTGCGGCCTGCGCCACCAGGTAACGCGGATCGACGCCGATGCGCTTGGCGGCCTGTTCGGCCATCGGCAACATGGTGGCGACAAAGTCATCCGAAGAACTGAAGGCGCGCTTGGCCGGTGCCAACGGCGGCTGGGCCATGGCGCGACCGTAAATGCGCAGGTTGCCTGGCGCGGCAAAGGCTTGCGCCGGTTGCCAGTCACCTTTGACCACGGCGTCGCCAGCCAGGGTTGAACGCCCGGGAATCGGCGCCGCATTGGTAGTCGCTGGCACAGCACCAGCCGCTGGCACCAGCCCCGCCAACAAGCGATCGGTGAGCTTGCCCGGCAACGCCAGACGACGGGAATTGAGCGCCGCCACATCGTTGCGTGTGACCGCGGTTTCCTGTGGCCGCTCAGGCACGCCAACCGCCGTCGCGCCCAGTGGCCGCGCCTGAATGTCGAAACGCGGGAACGGGCTGCTGTTGCTCGCCGAGGCAGCTTTCTGCTTGGACAGCTGACGCATCAGCACCTCCTGCAGACCGATACCGCCGCCTTCGCGGGACATGCTCACCGCCAGCTGCTGGTCGTACATCTGCTGGTACTGCTTGGTGGTTTCGGTGTTGAGCGGATTGTCCTTGGCCAGTACATCGCTGGCCGAACGCATCGACTTGAGCATCTCGTTGAGAAACAGCGATTCGAATTCCTGGGCCACTTTGCGCAGGTTGGCGTCGCTGTCGCGGTCGCCGACCTTCAACGAACTGAGTCGATTGAGGTCGGTATAGGCACCGCTGTCAGCCGTGTTGGCTATCGGGTTTTTCGGCATATCCATGCGCCAGTCCTCAGATCACGATCAAGTCGGCCTGGAGGGCGCCGGCCTGCTTCAGGGCTTCGAGGATTGCCATCAGGTCACTCGGGGCTGCCCCCACCTGGTTCACCGCACGGACGATTTCATCCAGCGTGGTGCCCGGGCCGAACTTGAACATCGGCTTGGCTTCCTGCTCGGCATTGACCCGCGAGCGCGGCACCACAGCGGTCTGGCCATTGGAGAACGGCCCCGGCTGGCTGACGATCGGGTCTTCGGTGATGGTCACGGTCAGGCTGCCATGGGTAACCGCCGCAGGCGACACTTTGACGTTCTGACCGATAACGATGGTGCCGGTACGCGAGTTGATGATGACCTTGGCTACCGCCTGGCCCGGATCGATTTCCAGGTTCTCGAGGATCGACAGGTAATCGACACGCTGGCTCGGATCGAGCGGCGCGGTAACCCGCACCGAACCACCGTCCAGGGCCTGAGCCACGCCCGGACCGAGCAGTTCGTTGACCTTGTCGACAATGCGCTTGGCGGTGGTGAAGTCCGGACGATTGAGGTTCAGGGTCAGGCTGTTCCCCTGGTTGAATCCGCTCGGTACCGCACGCTCTACCGAAGCACCGCCGGGAATGCGCCCCGCCGACGGTACGTTGACGGTGATCTTCGAGCCATCGCGGCCTTCGGCGTCAAAGCCGCCAACCACCAGGTTGCCCTGAGCGATCGCATAGACGTTGCCGTCGATCCCCTTGAGCGGCGTCATCAGCAAACTGCCGCCGCGCAGGCTCTTGGAGTTACCGATCGAGGACACGGTGATGTCCACTACCTGCCCCGGTTTGGCGAACGCCGGCAGGTCGGCATGCACCGAGACCGCCGCGACGTTTTTCAGCTGCACGTTGCCCGTGCCCGCCGGCACCTTGATGCCGAACTGCGACAGCATGTTGTTGAAGGTTTGCAGGGTGAACGGCGTCTGGGTGGTCTGGTCACCCGTGCCATTGAGCCCCACCACCAGGCCGTAGCCGATCAGCTGGTTGCTACGCACGCCGGAAATGCTGGCGATGTCTTTCAGGCGTTCGGCCTGTGCGGCGAACGCGACGGACATCAGAAGCGCGGCGGTCATCAGCTGCTTGAAGTTGAACATGGTCATCCGAACCTAGAAAGGCCAAAGCGGGCTGAGGAAGAAACGGTCGAACCAGCCCGGCTGACTGGCATCGGCAAACGAGCCGGTTCCCGAGTAGGTGATGCGCGCATCGGCAACCCGGGTCGAAGGCACGGTGTTGTCGGTGGCAATGTCGTCGGCGCGGATCATGCCGGCGATGCGCACCAGCTCGTCGCCGGTGTTGAGGGTCAGCCACTTCTCGCCACGCACGGCAATGATGCCGTTGGGCAACACATCAGCCACCGTCACGGTGATCGAGCCGGTCAGGCTGTTGCCCTGCCCGGCTTTACTGTCGCCTTTGGTTGCACGGTCACCGCTGTACCCGGCGCTCAGGCTCAGATCGCCATCGCTGAACGGGTTGTTGGTGGTCATCGAAGAGCCGAACAACGAGGTCAGGCCGATATCGGCCTTACTGTTCTTGGCGATCTGCGAGTTAGCGTTCTTGCTCGCCTGGGTCCGCTCGTTGAGGGTGATGGTGATGATGTCACCGACCCGGAACGCCTTGCGGTCGCTGTACAGGTTCTGATCGAAACCGGCCTGGTAGATCGAGCCGTTGTTGGCCGCAGCCGGCAGTGGCGTACGCGGCAATACCGGCGCGTAGTACGGATCATTGGGCTTGGGCGGCGGCGCAACGCAGCCGGCCAGCACGCTGATCCCACTCAGGGCAAGTACGCAAAACAAACGACTCATGACTCTGACCTCACGGTGTAACAGGCGCCGTTAAAGCGACCTCGAAGACTTCACTTACAGGTTCTGGGTAACGAACGAGAGCATCTGGTCGGCGGTGGAAATGACCTTGGAGTTCATCTCGTAGGCACGCTGGGTGGTGATCATGTTGACCAGTTCTTCCACGGTGCTGACGTTGGAGTTTTCCAGGGTCTGCTGCTGGACCACACCGAAACCGTTCAGGCCTGGCGTACCGACTTGCGGCGCGCCGCTGGCGGCGGTTTCCAGGAACAGGTTGCCACCGGTTGCCTGCAGGCCGGCCGGGTTGATGAAGTCGGCAGTCTGAATGTTGCCGATCACCTGCGCCGCCGGGTTGCCTGCGGTGGTGATCGAGACGGTGCCGTCACGGCCCACGGTGAAGGTCTGCGCCTCAGGCGGCACGACGATCGCCGGTTCCAGGGCAAAACCGCTGGCGGTGACTATCTGGCCATCGGAGTTCAGGTGGAAGGTACCGTCACGAGTGTAGGAGACGGTGCCATCGGGCTGCAGGATCTGGAAGAAGCCGCGGCCATCAACGGCCATGTCCAGCGGGTTCTCGGTGGTCTGCAGGCTACCGGCGGTGAAGCTCTTCTGGGTACCGACAATGCGCACACCGGTACCCAGCTGCAGACCCGAAGGCAGCTCGCTGTCCTGGGTCGACTGGGCACCGGCCTGGCGACGGGTCTGGTACAGCAGGTCCTGAAACTCGGCACGATCGCGCTTGAAGCCGGTGGTCGAAACGTTGGCCAGGTTGTTGGAAATGGTGGTCAGGTTCATGTCCTGGGCGGACAGACCGGTTTTACTGACCCAAAGAGCCGGAAGCATGCTGTTCTCCTCGCGCGCCTGTTTTACGGCGCTACGTCTGTGTAATTAGCCGATTTGCAAAACCCGAGCCATGGCTTCGTCGCCTTCCTTGGCCGTGGTCATCATCTTGATGTGCAGTTCGAATTGACGTGACAACGCCAGCACCGAGGTCATTTCCTCGACGGCATTGACGTTGCTGCTTTCAAGGAAACCCGACACCAGCTTGACGTTGGCATCGGCCACCGCTGGCTGGCCATTGCTGGTATGGATCAAACCGTCCAGACCTTTGGTCATGGACTTGAGGTCAGGATTGACCATCTTGATCCGGTCGACTTCAGCCATTACCTCCGGCCCTTCGCCCATGGCGCGGATGGTGATGGTGCCGTCTTCACCGACCTCGACCTTCTGCTCTGGCGGTACCGCAATCGGCCCACCGTTACCCATGATCGGCATACCGTTGGCGGCACGCAGCACACCCAGGGCATCGATGTTCATGCTCGCGGTACGCACATAGGCTTCGCTGCCATCCGGTGCCTGCACGGCGATAAAGCCGTCGCCCCCAATGGCCACGTCCAGGTCACGCCCGGTCTCCAGCATCGAGCCTGGCGAGAAATCCGTCGCCGGGCGCTCGGTCATGGCGTAGGCACGCGCCGGAAAGCTGTCACCAAACACCGGCATCGAGCGCGCCTGCTCCAGGTCACGCTGAAAGCCGGTAGTGGAAATGTTCGCCAGGTTGTTGGCATGCGCCTTCTGCGCCAGCGCGTTCTGGCTGGCACCGGTCATGGCCACGTACAGCATCTTGTCCACAGTATCTCTCCCCTGCGCTGGCGAACACTTGCCGTTCGCCGCTGCTTTGCAGTGCTTGAAGCAAGTTTCAAACCAACTTTGCAAAAGCGGCCAAAAGCCCCGCGAGGCAAGGGCTTGATCGCCGCCCAAGGATACGGCCGGGAAAAGCGCCGTCGAAATTACGGCGCCCGCTTGCCGCTAGCGGCAAGCTTCAGTAGTCGCGGCAAGCCGCGTTATTGAAAGGACCGGCAAAGCGCTTCCAGCCATCACCGGGAGAAAACTGAGCACACACCAAACGCCCATCCACCTGACTCTCCCAACGGTACCAAGGCGCGGCAGCGGCCTCGCCCCGAGTCATCAGCAGCACTGCGAACAAGGCTAACGCCAATCGTTGCAACATGATCGATACCTTTGAAATGAAAGACCCCTTCCGAGAAAGGGGTCCGTTCACAAACATCGCCTCACAGCAGCATCAAGTCATCTGAATCATGGTCTGCATGATGGTGCTCTGGGTCGAGATGGTCTTGGCGTTCGCCTGGTAGTTGCTCTGCGCCTTGATCAGCTCGACCAGCTCCGTGGTCAGATCGACGTTGGAGGCTTCCAGCGAGTTGGAGGCAATGGCGCCCAGGGTACCGGTCTTCGGCGCATCAATGCCTGGAATGCCCGAGGAATAGGTTTCCTTCCAGCGCGTACCGCCCACTGGCTGCAGGCCTTGCTCGTTGGCGAAGGAGGCAATGGCGACCTGACCGATAGCGCGCGACTGCTGGTTGCTGAAGCTGGCGAACATCACGCCACTGGAGTCGATACTCAGGCTCGACAGAATGCCGGTAGCATAACCGTCCTGACTCTGCGACAAGCGCGTGGTCGGGGTGTTGTACGAGGTGGTCGCAGACATATCGATTGCGATACCCGACGCACTAGCCTCAGAACCATTGTTGCCCCACACTGGCGGCTTGGCATCCGGATCGGTAATGGTCGCAGGCACCCAACCGGTCAGCTTGAAGACCTGATTCTGCACCTCGTAGCCAGAACCCGGAGCACCAGCAGTCATGGTATCGACACTACCGTCAGGCTTGAATGTGATTGTAGCTTCCAGTGCCTGCGGCGGTTCCTGGGCAGGATCAAGCGGATTGCGACCATCGATCAGGGTGTAAGACTTCCACTCGTTGGTGTCAGTCTTGACGTAGTACTGATCCATGATGTGCTCGTTACCCTGGCTATCATAGATCTTGGTGGCGAAGGTCTTGTTCCAGGTAGTGTCGTCGCTCGGATCGAAGGTGGTGGTGCTCGGGATGACCTTGTCCGACGAATTCAGGTTGATACCCTGATCGATCGAGGTGGTGGACTTTGGCGCCAGTGCCGAGGTATCGATCTTCAGGTCGGTCAGTACGCCATTGATGATGTTGCCATTCTCATCCACACCGTAGCCACGCAGACGCAGGCCATCAGAGGTAGTCACGTAATTGTCTTTATCGGTCTGAAAGGCACCGGCACGGGTGTAGCTGAGCGAGCCGTTGTCGCTCAGAACGAAAAAGCCCTGCCCCTGGATGCCCATGTCCAGCACGTTGCCGGTGTTGGTGATATCACCATTGGTGAACTGCTGCGATACCGATTCCAGACGCACACCGTTACCGACGGTCTGACTGCCGACGCCCAGCTTGCTGGCCGAGTAGACGTCGGTGAACTCCGCGCGTGACGACTTGAAGCCGGTAGTGGCGACGTTGGCGATGTTGTTGCCGGTCACGTCCAGTTGCTTGTTGGCTGCATAGAGACCGCTAAGGCCGATATTGAATGACATCTTTCACTCCTTGTGCCGTGTACGCCGGCTCTATATACCGATAGTTTGGACTTTGGACAGCGCAATGGTGCCCAGGCCTGCCAGGTTGAGCATCATCTCGCCGCCAGTCTGGCTCAAGGTGACACTGCTGACCGTGGCCGGCAGGTACGTCGTGAGGGCGGTAGCGGTACCGTCGATCTTGCTGCTGGCAGCAAAGGTGTAGGTACCCGGATCAACCACTTCACCCGCTTCATTCTTGCCATCCCAGACGAAGTCGGCCTTGCCCGCCGACTGTTCACCCAGCTCGATGGTCTTGATGGTCTTGCCGTCTTTGTCGGTGATATTGATCGACAAGTTGCTGACCGACTGCGGAACACTGACGCTACCGGTGAAGCTCTTGGTGGTATCAACCACCGACTTGTCGGTCTGGACGATAACCGAGCGCCCAACGAGCGAAGAGGCCTGCAACGCCTGAGACGATTTGAAGGTGCCGGAGATCGCCGTCACCGAATCGTTCAGCGAGGTAATACCTTCAAGGCTGGAGAACTGCGCCAATTGCGCCACGAACTCACTGTTGTCCTGCGGATCAAGCGGATTCTGGTGCTGCATCTGCGTCACCAGCAACTGCAGGAACGCATCCTTGCCGAGCGCCTGGCCAGAGCCCGTCTTGCTGCTGGTAGCCGCAGTAATACCGCTACTGCTGCTGGTGCTGGTCGTCTTGGCTCCGGAGGCTTTCAGAACGTCGTTCAGATTCACGCCGGTGGTCGTATCGTTAATGCTGGCCATTGATTTAGTCCTTTATCACTGACCCAGGGTCAGGACCTTCTGCATCATGGTTTTGGCAGTGTTCATCAGCTCAGCGTTGGTCTGGAACGAACGGCTGGCGGAAATCATGTCAGCCATTTCCTCGACCACATTGACGTTCGGGTAGTAGACGTAGCCATCCTTGTTCGCTGCCGGATGATTAGGCTCGTAGCGCGCCTCCAGATTGCTCTGGTCTTCAACCACACCCAACACCTGCACGCCCTGACCTGCAGCATCCTGATCCTGGAACAGCGATTGGCCGACACCGCTCTGCGCCTGCTGGAACGTGGTGGCAAACACCGGATGGCGTGCACGGTAAGTCTGGTCGATGCTCGACGAGACGGTCTCGGCGTTGGCAATGTTACTGGCGACGGTGTTGAGCCGAGTGGTCTGGGCACTCATGCCGCTACCGGCGATATTGAATACACTGGCAAGGGACATGGATTACTCTCCGCGCAGGGCCGATACCAGCCCTTTGAATTTACTGTTGAGCAGCGTGAAGCTAGCCTGGAAACCCACCGCGTTCTCGGCGTAGCTGGATTGCTCCAGTTGCGCATCAACGGTGTTCTGGTCAACCGACGGCTGCATTGGGGTGCGGTACTTCAGCGCCTCTTCACCCATGCTCAAACCTTCAGCATCGATATGGCGACTGTTGGTCCGCTCCAACGAAAAGGTGCCGTTTTTAGCCTTGTCGGCCTGCGCCGCCAACACCTCGGAGAAGTCCAGATCACGCGCCTTGTAGTTTGGGGTATCGGCGTTGGTGATGTTGTTGGCCAGCACTTCGGCACGCTGAGCGCGAAAGCCCAATGCCTTTTCGTGAATGCCGAGCGCTTTATCGAAACTGATGCTCATGTCGGGGAAACCTTCGAAGGTTGACCGGATTGTTCGTTGCCTGAGCTAGAGCAAGTCTCATGCCAAAAAACAAAACCCAACAAAACCGGGCACCTCAGCCTATTGCCGGCAGCGGCAATGCCAGAAAAGCGGCAAAGGATTTCCGCTTGGCGCCAGCAAAGCGGCAATACGGCAGAAGAACGCGTGCGGCAAAAACGAAAACAGGCAAGGCCGGCCCCCCCTGCACCGCAGGTGATACCGAACTTGCCTGTTTTTTGTCGCCGCTGGCTGGGCGTGTTGCTTGATTGGCCTGGTGCTTGATTGGCCAGGTGCTTACTTGGCCTGGTAAATGATACCCGGGCTGCACTGAACCATCTGGTAGTGATCCGGCAGACCGTTGAGCGCCTCGGAAGCCCCCAGGAACAGGTAGCCGCCCGGCTTGAGCGTGCCATGAATACGCATCAGGATGTCTTTCTTGACCTGCGCCGAGAAGTAGATCAGCACGTTACGGCAAAACACGATATCGAACTTGCCCAGGCTTGCATAACTGTCCAGCAGGTTGAACGCACGGAACTCGACACGACTACGAATCGGCGCCTTGATCGCCCAACGCCCCGCCCCTTTCGGGTCGAAGTAACGCTGCAGACGCTCCTGGGAAAGACCGCGCGCGATAGCCAGGCTGTCGTACTCACCGGTCTTGCAGTTGGCCAGCATGGAACCCGACAAGTCGGTCGCAACGATCTGCGCGCCCATTTTCAATTGGCCAATATTGCTACGCTCGAACTCGTCGATCGCCATTGAAATCGAGTAAGGCTCCTGCCCGGACGAACAGGCTGCCGACCAGATACGCAGACGCTGACCAGGGTTTGCCTTGATCTGCTCGGGCAGTACTTTGTTTTTCAACACCTCGAATGGATAGGTATCACGAAACCAGAGGGTCTCGTTGGTGGTCATCGCATCCACCACCTGCTCGCGCAAACCGCTGCGCGGTTGAGTCTGAATGCGCTGCACCAGCTCCCCCAGGCTCTTGATACCTTGCTGCTCCATCAGCTTGTTGAGACGGCTGGAAACCAGGTACTGCTTATTTTCGCCGAGCAGGATGCCACAGGCTTTTTCCAGGAAGACCCGGAATTGTTCGAAATCCAAATTACCCGTAGACAATGATGCCGCCTCTTACAATCGTGTGTACTGCCAGGGAAAGCCCCTGGCCGTTAATGCGTAGCCTTGATCCGGTCGACAACCCGCTGAGCCAGGTCATCCGGCCTGAACTTGGCAAGAAAATCGTCGGCGCCCACTTTCTTCACCATGGCCTGGTTGAATACGCCAGAAAGTGAAGTATGCAGGATGATGTGCAATTTTTGCATGCGTGGGTCGCTACGAATCTCCGCCGTTAGCGTATAGCCATCCATTTCCGGCATCTCGATATCGGAAATCATCATCAGGAACTCTTCTTCCGGACGCTTGCCTTCGTCCACCAGCTTGCGCAGGTAGTCGAGCGCCTGACGACCATCATTAAGCGCCACCACTTCGACACCGACCGTCTGCAAGCAACGACTGACCTGCTTTCGAGCCACCGAAGAGTCATCCACCGTCAGCACCCGCAGCATGACCGCCTTGTCCTGCACATCGGCATCGACAACACCTTCGGAAATCGCCTCGGACGTCGGCGCGACCTCAGCCAGGATCTTCTCTACGTCGATGATCTCCACTAGTTTGTTGTCGACCCGAGTGACGGCCGTCAGGTAGTGATCACGACCGGTCCCCTTGGGTGGCGGATGAATCTCTTCCCAGTTCATGTTGACGATGCGCTCGACCGAATGCACCAGGAACCCTTGGGTCTTGGTGTTGTACTCCGTGATGATCACGAAACGGTTGCTCATGTCGTCATTCTGACCGGGCAAGCCGGTCGCCATCGCCAAATCAAGAATCGGGATGGTTGCCCCACGAATATTCGCAACACCACGTACTACCGGGCTGGATTTGGGCAACAGGGTCAGGTTCGGGCATTGCAGCACTTCCCGCACCTTGAACACGTTGATCCCATACAACTGCTCGCCATTAAGGCGAAACAACAGCAGCTCGAGGCGATTCTGCCCCACCAGTTGAGTACGCTGGTTCACCGAATCCATTACACCAGCCATACCAGACTCCTTCACCAAAGCTTGGGGCGTCGTACCTAAACGGCACGCGCCTTGCTTTTTTTAACTGTATGAACACGAAAACGACATTTTTCCGACGCCTGCCCCACCGCCTGCCCCGCATCCTTGCCGTGCTGTGCCTACTGGCCCCTGGCGTTCGACCTCTGGCTGACAACTTTACCTTGCCTGAACAGCTTATCGGTGTCACCCAAGGCTTTCTTGAATTCTCTGTGGAAGATTATCTGGCAACCAGCCAGACCGAAGGCCGCTACGAGATCCAGGTCAACAACCTGGACCCTAGACTGCGCATGCCCGTATGCGACCAACAGCTGAACGCCACACTGGAAAGCCCGGCTCAACCCCTGGGCCGTGTGACCGTGCGCGTGCGCTGTGACGGCAGCTCACCGTGGACGGTGTTCGTGCCCGCCCAGGTACGCCTGTTTCGCAACGTGGTCACCGCCACCCGCCCACTCAAGCGCGAAGGCATCGTTTCAGAAGAGGACGTGGCCCTGCGCGAACGCGATGTAGGCTTGCTGAGCCAAGGCTTTCTCAGCTCACTGGACCAGGCCGTGGGGCAAAAGGTTATCCGACCAGCGGTCATCGACCAGGTACTCACCCCAGCACACCTTGAACAGGCCGAAGTCGTACGTAAAGGTGACAATGTCGTGATTACCGCACGTAGCGGCACGCTCAGTGTACGCATGCCAGGGGAGGCCCTGAGCAAAGGCGGTCTCAGCGAGCAGATCCGGGTACGCAACCTGAACTCCAAACGCGTGGTAAAAGCCCGGGTAACCGGGCCCGGGCAGGTGGAAGTCGCCATGTAAGGAAAGCGAGGCAAGATCAACGCTGGCGATCAAACAGCGCTTTTCCTAAACTGTCCTCTGTCAGGGCCAAGGACTTGCCGCGCATGCCGCAGTGCATTTGCGCCTAAAGTTTTTTTCGGGTTGGCCGAAAACAAGGCAAGCGTCCAATACCCAGAGGTTTTTCAATCATGGTCATCGACTTCAGTCGTTTGAATAATTCCCCGTCCGTGACGGGCGGTGCGCGCACCGGCAGCAGCCAGGAAAACAGTTCAAGCGCTGCATCTGCCAGCACTGCTCCTGCCGCCAGCACCCAGAGCGGGGAAACCGTACACCTGAGCCAAGAGGCACAGCAGTTGCAGAAGATCAGCGAAAAGCTGCGCGAGCAACCCGTTGTCAACAGCGGCCGAGTGGCCGAGTTGAAGCAGGCGATTGCCGACGGCAGCTATAAGATCGACAGCAACCGTATCGCCAGCAAACTGCTTAATTTCGAAGCACAGCGCTAGCCCTCTGGCGCGCTGACTTCATGACGCTGAATACCAAGAGCCAGCCATGCACGACATTACTCTGCTGCAACTGATCGAAGACGATATTGCTCCAGCGCAAGAACTGCTCGAGTTACTGCAAACCGAGCTGATAGCGTTGCACGGCCGCGATATGTCGCTGCTGGAGAACATCCTGGCCCGCAAGCAATCGCTGGTGGTGCTGCTTGATCAGCAGGGGCGTCGGCGCAGCCAGGCCCTCGCCAACCTCGGCCTGAGCCCTGACCGCAGCGGTTTCGAGACCCTTGCCAGTCAGTCGTCGCTCGGCAAGCAGATGTTGGAAAAACTCGAAGAGTTGGCAAAGATCATGGCCCAGTGCCAGGCTGCCAACGAGATCAATGGTCGCTCCATCCAGATTCAGCAAGCGACCACGGCCAACCAGATTAGAATTCTCAATGGTGGCGAATCACCGTCACTGTATGACAGCCGCGGATCCACCTCGCCCCTCGCAAAACCTCGCACACTCAGCCAAGTGTGATTAACCTATACCAAGGTGCGAAGCATGCTGGCAGAATGCCTGCGCTTGCGTGTGTGTTTTAGTCTGGAGATTGATCAACCGTGTTGAATGAAGTAGATGCTCCGCAGCCACCCAAGGTGTTGACCACCCCAATGGAAATCGCCGCCAACCTGCGGCAGCTGCAAGAGAGCCATGATCCTCTGATCATTACTTTTCATGAACGTAGCCAGCGCTTCCAGAGCTACGTGGTAGAAGTCGACCGGGAGACCAATAAACTGGCGCTGGACGAAATGATCCCGCGTGACGGCGAACGCTTTTTGCAAAATGGCGAGCCGTTTCGTGTCGAAGGTTTTCATGACGGTGTACGTATTGCCTGGGAATCCAGCACGCCGCTGACCATCCAGGAGACTGATGGCCACCGTAGCTATCACGGCGCCCTGCCGTTGGAAGTCACCTACCACCAGCGTCGCAATGCCTTCCGCGCAGCGCTGAAGCTATCGCAGTTGGTGGATGTATTACTGAGCGGTGACAAACTCAAGGGTGAAGGTGCTCTCAAGGGCAAGCTTTTGGACATCTCGGCCACGGGCTGCAAACTACGCTTCGAAGGCAATGTCGAAGAGCGCCTGCAACTCGGCCAAGTGTACGAAAAGTTCAGCGCCAGCCAATTGTTTGGCACCACTACAACGGCGGTTGAACTGCGTCACCTGCACTTTGAAGAACGCTTCAACACCACGTTTGCAGGCGTGCGCTTCCACAACCTGAATGGGCAAATGCAACGCAAGGTAGAGAGCTTTGTTTACCAGTTGCAGCGTGAAGCGCGTCGTTTCGATAAAGACGACTACTAAGTAGCACTTGCACAAGCCGGTGCTACGGCAAAGGCATTGACCGGGTGCGAGCTCAGTACTCGACACCCGGATCGCGCAACACTGGCACCTATACAGGTTTTGCCGGCTCCCTTCTTCCCTCCTCCGCCTGCTGCTCCTCAGCTTCGGTGTCTTCTGCCGCTACAGGCGCCTGCATTTGATCCTGGACGTCCTGCTCAGTCACCCGTGGGTCAAGTGCCGCGGCCAAGGGTGAGCTGGCTGCTGGCATCGCTACGTGCAGCAATGGCGCGTCATCAACCTGATGCAGGTTGGTGACGGCCTGAGGCCGAATCCGCCAAACCAGTACCAGCGAGAAGAATGTAAAGAAGGCGTAGAGCATCTGATCGCCCAACTGTTGCATCAGCACACCCGCTACCAGCGGACCGATACTGGCGCCGACGCCATAGGTCACCAACAGCATCGCGGTCAATGAAACACGCCGCTCACTCTCGACATGGTCATTGGAGAATGCCACTGCCAGTGGGTACAGGCAAAACTGCAGCAGCGACACCAGGAAACCGGCAGCAAACAGCACCACCATCGGCACACTCGGCCAAATCGCCAACGGCAACGCCGCTACCGCCAAGCCGATTGCCACACCACGAATCAGCACGGCGCGGTCATAACGATCAGACAACCAGCCCAGCGGCCACTGCACGAGCAACCCGGCAAAAATACAGCACCCCATGAAGATACCAACCTGCTCGGTACTCAAGCCCTGCTTGGCCGCATACAAAGGCGCCAAACCGTAGAACGAGCCAACGATCAGGCCTGACCCCAGCACGGTACTGAGCGACTGCGGTACGCGCTTGATGAAAAAGCGCGGGTCCAGCGGCGCCGGACGCAGCGGCGCCGGGTGAATGCGCCGGGTCAGTGCCACCGGCACCAGGCACAGGGCAAAACACATCGCCACCAGCATCAGGAGCTCCAGCCCCAACTGCGGATGGGCGACCAGAATCAACTGCCCCAGCACCAGCCCCAGGTACGACGCGATCATGTAACCGCTGAATACGGCGCCCCGCTGCTTGGCATCGGCCTGCTCATTGAGCCAGCTTTCGATGACCATGTACTGACACATCATCCCCAAACCGACGATGACCCGCAGAAGGAGCCAGGCTGGCAGCCAACTGACCAGGCCATGGCCCAGCACCGCTGCCCCCACAATACCGGCGCACGTGGCGTAGGCCCGAATATGCCCGACGCGGGCAATCAGCCGGTGACCGATCTTGCCGCCCAGGGCAAGACCGAAATAGTTCGCCGCCATCAAGGCACCGACCCACAGGCTGTCAACCTGATCGGCCGCCAGGCGCAGGGCCAGGTAGGTACTTAACAGGCCCGAACCGATCAACATCATCAGAGCGGCAAAATACAGCGCGCGGAAAGACTTCCAGATCTGTCGCATCGGCGTCCCGGTTGGCTCCTTTAGCAGGTGAAAAAACTGGCTGAAAGCATAAGTGAAAAAGCACCGACGGCGCAGCAACAACAGTAGACACAAAAACAGGTGGGAAACACCGCCGACAAATCGTCAAACATTGTTTCGCCACCTGCTATTCCCCAAGCGCCTTAAAAGGCGCCATTTACGCCTGGGCTGCCAGCACTCGGCGCTCCCACGGGGTAATTTCATCGAAGAAGCTGGTCAGCTCCAGGGTCTTGGAGGCGATATAGCCTTCGATGAACTCCTTGCCAAACAGCTCGCGAGCCAGCGCACTGCGCTTCAGGCGCTCCAGCGCCGCATGCAAGGTACACGGCAACGACAGGTTATCCGGCACCTCAAATTCACCCTGAATCGCCGGGGCGGGCGCCAACCGTTGCTCGATACCGTGCAGGCCCGCCGCCAGGCTGGCCGCCAGTGCCAGGTAAGGGTTGGTATCTGCCCCCGGCAAACGGTTCTCGACCCGCCGAGCAGCTGGGCCGCTCGCCGGAATACGCAAGCCGGCAGCACGGTTGTCTTCGGACCAGCACGCATTGTTCGGTGAGGCGTACGGATGGCACAGGCGTTGGTAGGAGTTCACATTAGGCGCGAACAGCGCCGTAAAGTCGGCCATGCATGCCTGCAAGCCGCCAATGAAATGATAGAAGGTGTCTGTCGCTTGACCCTCGGCGTCACTGAACACGTTACGCCCACTGTCGATGTCCACCAGGCTTTGGTGGATATGCATGGAACTGCCTGGGGTTTTGGCCAGTGGCTTGGCCATGCAAACGACCGTCAGGCCACGTTTGAGTGCGACTTCCTTGAGCAGGTGCTTGAAGAGGAAGGTCTGGTCGGCCAGCAGCAGCGGGTCACCGTGCAACAGGTTGATCTCGAACTGACTGACACCCATTTCATGCATGAAGGTATCGCGCGGTAGCCCTAGGGCTTCCATACAGCGATACACCTCATTGAAGAAAGGACACAAACCATTGTTGGAGCTGATGCTGAAGGCTGAAGCGCCATCTTCGCGTCGACCATCCAGGCCAACAGGCGGCTGGAAGGGTTGAGTCGGGTCGCTGCTCGGTGCAAAGACGAAAAACTCAAGCTCGGTCGCAACCACGGGTTTCAAGCCATGCGCCGCATAACGTGCAATCACCGCCTTGAGTTGTGCCCGGGTAGACAATCTGCAGCCTTCGCCGCTCAAGTCATCCGCATCACAAATGGCCAAGGCACGCGGTGTATCGCTCCACGGCAAGCGATGAATCTGCTGAGGATCAGGAACAAGTGCCAGGTCACCATCATCGCTGCCGTAGAAACGGGTCGGTGGGTATCCCCCCATGATGCACTGCAACAACACCCCGCGAGCCATCTGCAAGCGCCGTCCCTCAAGGAAACCTTCCGCGGTCATTACCTTCCCGCGAGGCACACCGTTCAGGTCCGGAGTGACGCACTCGATTTCATCAATGCCCGTCAATCGCTCGGCGAGTGAACGTTGGCCATTGCTCGTCATGACTTGATCCTTATTGTTTTAGCAAGCCGCGAACGGCGACGTGTACAAAATAAGCACCAGCCGTTCAAAATATCAAGCACTTAAGCGCAGCTGCCTTAAGCAATAGCTATAAAAAGCGGCATTGCCTTTGATCAAATCGACGAAGTGTCAATTATTACACTACACCTACCCGCGCAGGGTCAGGCCGTTGGCAGGCAATGGCAAGGCGGTTTTGTAGCGCACCTGCTTGAGGGCAAAGCTGGAGCGAATGTTGGCCACGCCCGGCAGGCGCGTCAGGTAATCGAGAAAGCGCTCCAGCGCCTGGATGCTGGGCAACAACACCCGCAATAGATAGTCAGGATCGCCGGTCATCAAGTAGCACTCCATGACCTCCGGGCGCTCGGCGATCTCCTCTTCAAAGCGATGCAGCGCCTGCTCCACCTGCTTCTCCAGGCTGACGTGGATGAACACATTGACATCCAGCCCCAACACCTCGGGCGCCAGCAAGGTCACCTGCTGGCGAATCACCCCCAACTCTTCCATCGCCTTGACCCGGTTGAAGCAGGGTGTCGGGGAGAGATTCACCGAGCGGGCAAGCTCGGCGTTGGTGATACGAGCATTTTCCTGGAGGCTGTTGAGAATGCCGATATCGGTGCGATCCAGTTTACGCATGAGAAAAACTCACCTGATTTTTATCTTTATAAAGAATATTTATCCGCAAGCTATCGTAAAGGCAATGAACATCAGAAAAATATTCTTCAGGCTCGGGAATATGATGTAGGACAAGACTGACTGCCTGGTCACAAGCCAACGTCAGTAGCGACCGCTTCAAAGCTCACAAAAACACAAGACAGAGCGAGCGTAAAAAAGCATGAACGAGTACGCCCCCCTGCGTTTGCATGTGCCCGAGCCTACAGGCCGGCCAGGCTGCCAGACCGACTTTTCCTACCTGCGCCTGAACGACGCCGGAAAGGTTCGCAAACCCCCTATCGATGTTGAAGCCGCTGACACTGCAGACCTGGCGTATAGCCTGATCCGCGTGCTCGACGACCAAGGTAACGCGCTCGGCCCATGGGCCGAAGGCATTGAGCCGCAGGTCTTGCGCCAAGGCATGCGGACCATGCTCAAGACGCGGTTGTTCGACAACCGCATGGTGGTTGCCCAACGCCAGAAGAAAATGTCCTTTTATATGCAGAGCCTCGGCGAGGAAGCCATCGGCAGCGCCCAGGCCCTGGCCTTGAACCGCACCGACATGTGCTTTCCGACCTACCGTCAGCAAAGCATCCTGATGGCGCGTGATGTATCGCTGGTGGAGATGATCTGCCAGTTGCTGTCCAACGAGCGCGACCCGCTCAAGGGCCGTCAACTGCCGATCATGTACTCGGTGCGTGACGCCGGCTTCTTCAGCATCAGCGGCAACCTCGCGACCCAGTTCGTGCAGGCCGTAGGCTGGGCCATGGCGTCGGCCATCAAGGGCGACACCAAGATCGCATCCGCCTGGATCGGCGACGGGGCTACCGCCGAGTCGGATTTCCACACGGCCTTGACCTTTGCCCACGTCTACCGTGCACCCGTGATCCTCAACGTGGTGAACAATCAGTGGGCTATCTCGACCTTCCAGGCCATCGCCGGGGGCGAATCCACCACTTTCGCCGGCCGCGGCGTGGGTTGCGGGATTGCCTCACTGCGGGTCGACGGTAACGACTTCATTGCTGTCTACGCGGCCTCGCAATGGGCCGCAGAACGCGCACGGCGCGGCATGGGACCGAGCCTGATCGAATGGGTGACCTACCGTGCCGGCCCACACTCGACGTCGGACGATCCCTCCAAGTACCGTCCGGCCGACGACTGGAGCCACTTCCCGCTGGGCGACCCGATCATGCGCCTGAAACAACACCTGATTGCCATCGGCCAGTGGTCCGAGAAAGAACATCAGGAAGTCAGCGCCGAACTGGAAGCCGAGATCATCGCCGCGCAGAAAGAGGCTGAGCAGTATGGCACCCTTGCGGGCGGCCAGATGCCAAGCCCGGCGTCCATCTTCGAGGACGTCTATAAGGAAATGCCTGAGCACCTGCGTCGGCAACGCCAGGAACTGGGGATCTGACATGAACGATCACAACAACAATATCCAGTTGGAAACGGCCATGGCGACGACCACAATGACCATGATCCAGGCCCTGCGCTCGGCCATGGACATCATGCTAGAGCGCGATGACAACGTGGTGATCTACGGCCAGGACGTGGGCTACTTCGGCGGCGTGTTCCGCTGTACCGAAGGCCTGCAGAACAAGTACGGCAAATCCCGCGTTTTTGATGCGCCGATCTCCGAGAGCGGCATCGTCGGTACCGCCGTGGGCATGGGTGCCTATGGCCTGCGCCCGGTCGTGGAGATTCAGTTCGCCGACTACTTCTACCCCGCCTCCGACCAGATCGTGTCGGAAATGGCCCGCCTGCGCTACCGGTCAGCCGGCGAGTTCATCGCCCCACTGACCCTGCGCATGCCCTGTGGTGGCGGTATCTATGGCGGCCAGACCCACAGTCAGAGCCCTGAGGCGATGTTCACTCAGGTGTGTGGCCTGCGCACCGTCATGCCATCCAACCCTTACGACGCCAAGGGCCTGTTGATCGCCTCGATCGAGAACGATGATCCGGTGATTTTCCTCGAGCCCAAGCGTCTGTACAACGGCCCGTTCGACGGCCATCACGACCGTCCGGTAACCCCGTGGTCAAAACACCCGGCCAGCGCCGTGCCGGACGGTTACTACACCGTGCCGCTGGACAAGGCCGCCATCACCCGCCCAGGCAAAGCCGTTACCGTACTGACCTATGGCACCACGGTGTATGTGTCCCAGGTGGCCGCCGAAGAAGTGGGGATCGACGCCGAGGTCATCGACCTGCGCAGCCTATGGCCGCTGGACCTGGAGACTATCGTCAACTCCGTGAAGAAGACCGGTCGCTGCGTAGTCGTGCATGAAGCCACCCGCACCTGTGGTTTTGGCGCCGAGCTGGTCGCCCTGATCCAGGAGCATTGCTTCCATTACCTTGAAGCGCCGATCGAACGCGTCACCGGTTGGGACACCCCCTACCCGCACGCACAGGAGTGGGCGTACTTCCCCGGCCCATCACGAGTGGGCGCGGCATTGAAACGGGTCATGGAGGTCTGAATGGGCACGCACGTCATCAAGATGCCGGACATCGGCGAAGGCATCGCACAAGTTGAGCTGGTGGAGTGGTTCGTCAAAGTCGGCGACACCATCACCGAAGATCAGGTCGTCGCTGACGTCATGACCGACAAGGCGACAGTGGAGATTCCCTCTCCTGTCAGCGGCAAGGTGCTGGCCCTTGGCGGTCAGCCCGGTGAAGTCATGGCCGTGGGCAGCGAGCTGATACGCATCGAAGTCGAGGGGGCCGGCAACCTGCAAGAAGCCACTTCGGCACCTGCTGCGGCGCCCCAGGCAACCGTGGCCCCTGCTGTGCCAGCCCCTGCCCCTGAAGCAGCAGCTACAGCTCCCAAAGCCCCGACTGCTACAGCGGCATCGTACGAACCGGCGCCGTTTGTTGCGCGTGAGGCCAACGAGCGGCCACTCGCATCACCCGCCGTACGCAAACGCGCGCTGGATGCCGGTATCGAGCTGCGCTACGTGCAGGGCAGTGGCCCTGCCGGACGTATCCTGCATGAAGACCTGGATGCGTTTTTGGCGCAGCCGACCACAACGTCCACCTCCGTACCTGGCGGCTACGCCAAGCGCACCGATGCCGAACAAATTCCGGTGATCGGCCTGCGCCGCAAGATCGCCCAGCGCATGCAGGATGCCAAGCGTCGGGTAGCACACTTCAGCTACGTCGAGGAAATCGACGTCACAGCGCTGGAAGAACTGCGCGTCCATCTCAATGAAAAATGGGGTGACAGCCGCGGCAAACTGACTCTACTGCCGTTCCTGGTCCGCGCCATGGTCGTGGCCTTGCGTGATTTCCCACAAATCAATGCGCACTACGACGATGAGGCACAGGTCATTACCCGCCACGGCGCCGTGCATGTTGGCATCGCGACCCAGGGCGACAACGGCCTGATGGTGCCAGTGTTACGCCACGCAGAAGCCGGCAGCCTGTGGGGCAATGCCAGCGAAATCGTTCGGCTGGCTACCGCTGCGCGCACCAACAAGGCCAGCCGTGAGGAGCTTTCCGGCTCAACCATCACCCTGACCAGCCTCGGCGCATTAGGCGGGATTGTCAGCACACCAGTGGTCAACACCCCAGAGGTGGCCATTGTCGGTGTCAACCGCATTGTCGAACGCCCCATGGTCGTCAAAGGCCAGATTGTTGTGCGCAAAATGATGAACCTCTCCAGCTCGTTCGATCACCGGGTGGTCGATGGCATGGACGCAGCGCTCTTCATTCAGGCCATTCGAGGCCTGCTCGAACAACCCGCCAGCCTGTTTGTGGAGTGATCATGCAACAGACCCTGAACACCACACTGCTGATCATTGGTGGCGGCCCCGGCGGCTATGTGGCGGCGATTCGTGCCGGCCAGTTGGGCATCCCGACCGTACTGATCGAAGGTCACGCACTGGGCGGAACCTGCCTGAACATCGGCTGCATTCCGTCCAAGGCGCTGATCCATGTCGCCGAGCAGTTCCACCAGACCCACGCCCACAGTCAGCACTCAGCCCTGGGCATCAATGTCTCAGCTCCGACCCTGGACATCACGCAAAGCGTTGCCTGGAAAGACGGTATCGTCGATCGCCTGACCAGCGGGGTCGCGGCCCTGCTGAAAAAGCACGGCGTGAAGGTGATCCACGGCTGGGCGCGCATCCTTGACGGCAAAACGGTCGAGGTTGATGGCCAGGACCTGCGCGTCCAGTGCGAGCACCTGCTGCTCGCCACCGGTTCCAGCAGCGTAGAACTGCCCATGCTGCCGTTGGGCGGCCCGATTGTTTCGTCCACCGAAGCCTTGGCGCCCACTCATCTGCCCAAGCGCCTGACTGTCGTCGGGGCCGGCTACATTGGCCTTGAGCTGGGTATTGCTTACCGCAAACTGGGCGTCGAGGTCAGCGTGGTCGAAGCCCGTGAGCGGATCCTGCCCACCTACGACAGCGAGCTCACACAACCGGTAGCCGAGTCGCTGAAAAAACTCGGTATTACCCTGTACCTCAAGCACAGCGTCGAAGGCTTTGATGCTGCCACGCAGAGCCTGAATGTGCGCGACCCGGCCGGTGAGCCACTGTCATTGGCTACCGATCAGGTACTGGTGGCTGTTGGTCGCCGTCCACGGACGCAGGGCTTCAATCTGGAGTCCCTCGACCTGAAAATGAACGGCAGCGCCATTGCCATCGATGCACATTGCCAAACCAGCATGCGCAATGTCTGGGCGATCGGCGACCTGAGCGGTGAGCCGATGCTCGCGCACCGCGCAATGGCACAAGGTGAAATGGTTGCCGAACTGATTGCAGGCAAGCAACGCCGCTTCGAGCCGGTAGCCATTGCCGCCGTGTGTTTTACCGATCCGGAGCTGGTAGTGGTCGGCAAAACGCCGGAGAACGTGCAACAGGAAGGTCTGGACTGCATCGTTGCGCAATTCCCCTTCGCAGCCAACGGTCGCGCCATGACCCTGGAATCGAAAAGTGGCTTCGTACGCGTGGTTGCGCGCCGCGACAACCACCTGATTCTTGGCTGGCAAGCGGTGGGCGTGGGCGTTTCGGAGCTGTCCACAGCCTTCGCGCAGTCACTGGAGATGGGCGCCTGCCTTGAAGATGTCGCTGGCACCATTCACGCGCACCCGACCTTGGGTGAAGCCGTACAGGAAGCAGCATTGCGCGCATTGGGGCACGCTCTGCATTTGTAACCCGGCACTGCGCCACACGCGTTAGCGCCCACCGCAAGGTGGGCGTTTTGCGTTCCAGATACCGACGAGCTCAACCGACCCGGTTCTTACCTGCAGCTTTGGCACTGTACAACGCTTGATCGGCGCGGTTGACCAATTGCTCTGGCAGTTCTTCATTCGCCCATTCAGCCACACCGAAACTGGCAGTCAATCGATACTCCCCCACAGCGGGAAGCAGACTCAATTGCTGCAGGATGCACTCAGCCCGCTCACGGGCAAGCGCTTGCGTGCTGTGGGGCATGACAATCATGAACTCATCGCCGCCCCAACGCGCGAGCAGGTCCTGTGAGCGCAAACAGGTCTTGATGCACTCGACCACCTGAAGGAGTACCCGGTCGCCTCGGACATGACCATATCGGTCATTGATCAGCTTGAAATCATCCAGATCGATGACGACCAATGAAAGCGGCTGGCGAAACCGTCGAGAGCGCTCACACTCTTGGCGCAGCACCTTTTCCAGGCGATAACGGTTGGCAACCAGCGTCAGCGCGTCGCGCTCGGCCAGAACGCGATTATCTTCGAGCTGGCGCTGCAGTTGCTCATTGACCCAGGACAACTCGCGGGTTCGCGCAGCAACCAGGGCTTCCAGTGAGTGATTCTTCTGCTCGAGTTGCTGCACCAGGCGCTTGCGATCGTCGATATCGCGATGGGCGCCAAGCATCCGCGCAACCGAACCGTCAGCGTTACGTGCGATCACACGGCCGCGGTCTTCGACCCACAGGTAACTGCCATCCCGACGACGACAACGGTACTCAATGCGGTACTCATAGACCTGCTGGTTCAGGTAGGCCTCAAAATGCGCCATCACCCGTGGATAGTCCTCCGGGTGAATGAGACGTTCCCAGGTGAACACCGTGTTGTCCAGCGAATGGCTGGCATGGCCAAGCATCCGGTACCAACCCGGGTTGCGGTAGACATGACCTGTGTTGGCATTCCAGTCCCAGATACCATCGCTGATCAGATCCAGCAGCGTGTTCAGTTGCTCTTCAGCAAATTCGCCAGGCACTACCTTCGTGTGTGTGGATTCATGACTCACCGCCATTCCCCCTGTTTACCGCTTGTTCCACTGAACTGAATAGACTAAAGCACAGTATCGACGCTGGTACGGGATCAACGGTTATGGCGCTTGATAATGTCTGCCAGTGTGGCGGTCATCATTGCCGTCGAGACACCGAACATCAGAATGCCGTTACCAGCCTCCAGCGGGCTGAGCAGGCGCCAATGTTCTGACAACACCACATCGCCATAACCGACCGTGGAAAAGGTTACGCCAGAGAAATAAACCGCTGTAGAAAAGTCGGTGAACTCGCCTAGCAGCAGATACAGCACGGCCCACAGGGCCATCTGGATGAAGTTGCCAAACAGCATCAGCGACATCACCAGCGACAACAACATGATGCTGGTCACAGGGCCGATTTTGCCACTCTGCGGCCGCAGGCGTAGGTAAAGGCGTAGCGTGAGCACAACAAACAGTGCCTGCAGAATCAGGCACAACAGCATTACCGGTAAGCCTGTCAGCATGTTGTGCAACATAGTGATGCCCCAAGAATGGCAAACCTGCTGCCCCTTGCAACTGATCCATACAACCGCATGGCACCGTGATTTTAGCTTTTCAAACAGGTTCTGCACGAACACGGTGACAGCAGGGCAACATGGAAAACAGGTGCAGTGCACACGCCCCGATGCGCATCCTACGCACCCGATCCAAGCTGCTACGCTTGAGTGAGGCTCCCCCCAAACGGCTCCTCGCGATGCCGCATTTACCATACTGGAAGGTTGATTCAGGGGTAACAAGCCAGGCCGACAGGTGACTTCAAGAGTGTTGCGCACAGGAGTAAAAATGCCTTCCAACAAGAAATCATCGACCAAACGCGCAGCGAAAAAGTCGGAAACCCATGTATTGGAGCACAGCTTCCGCTCACGCAAAGAACGCCTTCACCAGGGCGAAAGCCTGCGTGAGAAAGTACCGCTGTCCAGCCATGCGGTATGGAAGCCACCACGCAAGCACCGCAACCCTATCGACATTCTCGAAACCTCCAACCGCTACCGCCTTGCCAGCCTGGTACCCATTCGTTATGGACGCATGCTACGCAGCGCGTTTACCTTCCTGCGTGGCTCGGCCGGCCTGATGGCCCACGACCTGGCCATGACCCCGAGTACCGGCATCCACGTCCAGGCTTGCGGCGATTGTCATCTATTGAATTTCGGACTGTTTGCGACGCCCGAGCGCAACCTGATTTTCGACATCAACGACTTCGACGAAACACTTCCTGCACCATGGGAGTGGGATGTGAAACGTCTGGCGATCAGCTTTGTGGTAGCAGCACTCGATAACCAGTTCAGCACCAAGGAAGCTGAAGCCTGCGCAGTCGAATGTGTTCGTGCTTACCGTGAGCGCCTGCGTGAATGTTCAAAGATGAGCCCGCTGGAAGTCTGGTATGACCGTCTCGATGCCCAAACGATTCTTGAGATGTCACCCAACTCAAAAATCAGAAAGAATCGGGAAGAGTTGATTGCAAAAGCCAAGACCCGTGTCGGCGACTACCTCTATCCGACCATCAGCGGCGAGGTCGGCGGGCGGCGACGCCTGATCGATCAACCGCCCATACTGTTTCACGTTTATGAAAAGGACTTTGAACAGAACGTCAAAATGGCACTGGAGGATTACAGGATTTCTCTACCCCATGAACGCCGGGTGCTTTTCGATCGTTACCGCATGGAAGACATTGCGATCAAAGCCGTTGGCATTGGCAGTGTCGGTACCTACTGTTTTGTCAGCCTGTTCTTTTCTGCGGAAAACCACCCACTGCTCCTGCAGTTCAAGGAAGCGAGCCCTTCCGTCCTTGAACCTTATGCGGGCAAGAGCCTCTACGAAAACCACGGGCAGCGCGTGGTTACCGGGCAGCGCTTGATGCAGTCTTCCAGCGATATATTTCTGGGTTGGACTCGAGGCAAAAAAGGCCGTCACTTTTTTGTTCGGCAGTTGCGGGACATGAAAATGTCGGCACCTATTGAACGCACGACAGCAGCACAGCTGAAGATGTACGCAGAGATGTGCGGTATGACACTGGCCCGATCACATGCCAAATCGGGCGATGCCGCAATGATCAGCGGCTATCTGGGCAAATCGGATGAGTTCGACAAAGCCATCGGCAAGTTTGCCGTGGCCTATGCCAATCAAAACGCCAAAGACCATGCCGCGCTGGTGGCGGCAGAAAGATCCGGGCGGATCAAAGCGCTGGTCGAGGAGGAGTAATGCCCTCCTCTGTACCGAAGATCAAGTGCTTACTGAGCCCCACTCGTATCGCTACGCTGCTCGCCGCAGCGTGCTACATCGCGGGGTGCACCACCCTGGGGCCGGCCTCGGTGCAACGCGATCGAACCGACTATGGTGGTGCACTGGCCACGACCTGGAAGGAGCAGACGCTGCTCAACATCGTCAAGCTGCGCTATGGCGATGCTCCGGTCTATCTGGATGTGTCATCGGTCATCAGCTCCAGCGCCATGGAGAGCCAGGTCAGCCTGGGTGCCAATTGGTTTTCCGGATGGCCCAATGACGGAAACAGCCAGGCAATCGGTGCCTATGGCCGTTATACCGATCGCCCAACCATCAGCTACACACCCATCTCAGGGGAGAAGTTCTCCCGCTACCTGTTACAACCCCTTTCCCCTGCCGCAGTATTTTCTCTGATCCAGGCGGGCTACCCCATTGATCGGGTATTGCAACTGACCACACGAGCGGTGAACGGTGTATACAACCGGTCGGCCTCCACTGTCCGCGCACGCGCAGCAGATCCACGCTTTTATCAGATGCTTGAAACCCTCAGGCGAATACAACGCTCAGAAGCCTTGGGGATGCGAATCAACCAGCCTGGTGACAAAGAAAATACGCTGATCATTGTCAACCGTGGCGTGCCTGACGCAGTCAGCAACGACAGTCGTGCCGTACGGGAAATCCTGAATTTGCGTCCCGATGCGACTGAGCTGGCACTGACCTTCGGCATGGTGCAACGCAACGACACCGAGGTAGCGTTGCTCACCCGCTCCATGTCGGAAATATTCGTGGAGCTCGCCGCAACAGCCGAAGTACCGCCGATTCATTTGCAGGAGGGCCGGGCGAACCCGGCGCCTCCCGAGCCAGACCCGAATAGCCTGTGGGACCAGCCACTGGTACGTATCCATTCAAGTGCGACCCGCCCAGCAGATGCCTATGCCGCCGTACCCTATCGCGGCTATTGGTTCTGGATCGACGACCGAGACATGCGTTCCAAATCAGAGTTCCTGTTTATCCTCGTCCTGTTCTCGTTGGCCGAGACGGGGGTAGCACCACAGGCGCCTGTCATAACCGTGCCGGCTAACTGATAGGGTTGCGATACAAGGTAAGCAAACCTGCTGTCTGTAGGTGGCAAGGTCTAACTGGATTGAGCAATGCTCTCCTCCGAAACCTCATCCAGCCCCTCCTGCTGCGCCGTTGACTCAGTGACAACAGTGAAGTCGCTCACCTCAACAGCCCCCTGCCCGTACCCCAGAAGATGGAAGGAAAATGCCTTGCGCGGTTCCGGGTTGTAGAAACTGAAATCCATCTCCAGCGGTTGATCCGGTGTAACGAGCATTTCCGCAGGCAGCGCCAGTGGCACATCCTGCTCCAACTGCTTGGCCTTGAGCAGGATGTAGGCGTTGTGCTGTGGGTCCGCAGAGCGCACAGTCAGGCGCACACGCGTATGTGACCCCTTCGGCATTTCCAGATACTGGGCACCGATCAGGTTATCTGCCCAATCATCGTCGATCTGTGCTTTAAGCGGGATGATGGCTGCACTGCCGAACTGGTAGTGCTGGTTCAATGGTGTGCGCAGCAACGTCTGATCCAGGGCAGCAGCCCGTGCCGCGATCTGTCGTGCACGCTGGCCGCCGTACTGCCCAAGCAGGGTCACCCGGTCCTCAATGAAGCCTGGGCTGGCGTAGTACCGACAGTGCTGTTGAAAATCACACTCGGTCAACGTCCCCTGACCATCGTGATAACGAAGCTTGCCATTGGTGAATGACATGATCTCGCGACCCGTTTCATAGTTTCGAAACAGCGAGCGACCACTCAGGGCCTCCGGTACAGGCAACGCAAAATAGTCGAGTATCGAGGCAGTCAGGTCGACATGCCCATAAACACCGGTGTTCACCTTGGGCAGTTGCTCCTGTTCAGGTGCCAGCATCAGGTTGAACCCCCAGGATGAAGCCAGCCGCACCCCATCGATACCGTGGGATTCGTCCGAGGTGATAACCACCAGTGTGTCTTTCAAGATGCCCTGGCGCTCAAGGCCCGCGAGGAACTGCCCAAGCGCATCATCCAGATAACCCACGGCAGCCTGCTTGGGTGTGTCATAACGCTGTAGGTAGTCCTCTGGCGCGGAGTACGGCTGGTGTGTTCCAACGGTCAGCAGGGTGAGCATCCAGGGCTTCGGCTGTTTCTGTAACTGCCCAACGTAATCCAGTGCTCCCTCGAAAAACGCCTTGTCATCCTTGCCCCACGGAAAATCCAGGTACGAGGCGTTGGTAAACCAATCGAGGCCCAGCGTAGTCTCGAAGCCGATGTGCGGCATGATCTTGTCTTTAGCCATGAAACGCAGACCTGCACCTTGCAGGTAGTGCGTGGCAAAACCGTGCTTGCGTAGCTGAGCAGGCAGGCACGCCTGGTTACGCTCGCTCTGAGTCAGCATCTCGACTCCCTTCGGCGTACCGTTGTCGAGCTTGTCGTAATCACCGCACAGCATGGCGTACAGACCCCGAATCGTCTGGTGGCTGTGCAGCACATAGTCCGGCGTGTTCATGCCGCGCTCTGACCAGCGCGTCAAATTAGGCATCAGGTTTTCCTGATAGCGGCTGTGCAACGCCTGACGATTGACCCCAACATAGGCGCCAGGAATACCTTCCAGCGCGATAATCAGCACGTTGCGTGCGCGCCCCGCGGCTGGCAGCAACCTTTCGCCATTCAGATCCAACTGCGTAAGCCCTGCCATCTGGGGAGCAACCTCGGTAACCTCGCCCTCCCACCACTCTTGCGTTCGCGTCTGAAGATCACCAGCACTGGCAGCCAAAAGCTGATGCGGCAGATTGAACAGATGCCATTGGTCTGCATCGGAGGCATGCAGGTGCTGTCCCCCCCAGTGGGTAACCAATAGCAATACTGGTGCAGCCCAGGCTTTGCCAGACCAACGAGGGGACAACGCCGAAGGTGCTGCCCATTGGGTGATGAGCCATACCGTAAGGCCGATCAACAACGCGGCAGCAAGCCAGGGTTGAGCGAAACCGCCTCCGGTGGAATTCTCCAGGAACTGAGGATCTACCAGGTAGTGCAGGTCTGTAATGTTCGGCAGCCGCCCCACTGCACTGACCAGCTCGGCAGCAGCCAGTGTCAACAGGCTCCACACCAGCAACACCGGAAGCGCCAACCACCACGGCCGCTGATGCAGCAACACAATGAGTAGACTGCCGATGGCCATGTCGGACAGGTATCCAAATACATCAGACCAACCTAACGCTGCACGCAGGCACAACGGCATGAGCAGCACCAGTCCGACCAGAGCAGTTAGACGAGCATGCGGGTGCTGTAGCCAGCGACGTATAACATTCACAAAAACCTTCCAGCCATCAAAGCGTCATAAACATGTGCTGAATGGTACCAAGCGAAAGGCAAGAAAGGGGGAGCAACTACAGGAGGCGACATCACTGGCGACGTTTCCGGGCAATAAAGACAAAACCCCTACCTGCGTGTGCAGATAGGGGTTTCGGAATTTAATCTTGACGATGACCTACTCTCACATGGGGAAACCCCACACTACCATCGGC
>NZ_PJQQ01000105.1:0-728 GCF_002858665.1 Pseudomonas sp. FFUP_PS_473 | reverse complement strand
TTGATTTCTGAACTTTTTCAGAATCGTTCTTTAAAAATTTGGGTATGTGATAGAAATAGACTGAATAGCACTTTCACTGGTGTTTATTCAGGCTAAGGTAAAATTTGTGAGTGTCTCTTAAGTCTTAAGAGTATTGCGAATTTTCGGCGAATGTCGTCTTCACAGTATAACCAGATTGCTTGGGGTTATATGGTCAAGTGAAGAAGCGCATACGGTGGATGCCTTGGCAGTCAGAGGCGATGAAAGACGTGGTAGCCTGCGATAAGCTTCGGGGAGTCGGCAAACAGACTTTGATCCGGAGATCTCTGAATGGGGGAACCCACCTAGGATAACCTAGGTATCTTGTACTGAATACATAGGTGCAAGAGGCGAACCAGGGGAACTGAAACATCTAAGTACCCTGAGGAAAAGAAATCAACCGAGATTCCCTTAGTAGTGGCGAGCGAACGGGGACTAGCCCTTAAGTTGATTTGAGATTAGCGGAACGCTCTGGAAAGTGCGGCCATAGTGGGTGATAGCCCTGTACGCGAAAATCTCTTATCAATGAAATCGAGTAGGACGGAGCACGAGAAACTTTGTCTGAATATGGGGGGACCATCCTCCAAGGCTAAATACTACTGACTGACCGATAGTGAACTAGTACCGTGAGGGAAAGGCGAAAAGAACCCCGGAGAGGGGAGTGAAATAGATCCTGAAACCGTATGCGTACAAGCAGTGGGAGCCTACTT
>NZ_PJQQ01000104.1:0-765 GCF_002858665.1 Pseudomonas sp. FFUP_PS_473 | reverse complement strand
GGCTTGCCTGCGATGGCGTCGGTGGGGTCTCAGCGAGTGCGCGGCGTCTGCATCGCGGGCAAGCCCGGCTCCTACAGGCTGCGCGGGGTCTGTTGGAGCAGGCTGGCCTGCGATGGCGTCGGTGGGGTGTCCGTGAGTGCGCGGCGCCTGCATCGCGGGCAAGCCCGGCTCCTACAGCTGGTGCGGGCTCTGTTGGAGCTGGCTTGCCTGCGATGGTATCGGCGGGGTATCAGTAGGTGCGCGGCGCCTGCATCGCGGGCAAGCCCGGCTCCTACAGCTGACGCGGGGTCTGTTGGAGCTGGCTTGCCTGCGATGGCGTCGGTGAGGTGTCAGTGAGCTCGCGGCGTTTGTATCGCGGGCAAGCCCGGCTCCTACAGCTGACGCGGGGCCTGTTGGAGCTGGCTTGCCTGCGATGGTATCGGCGGGGTGCCAGCGAATGCGCGGCGTTTGCATCGCGGGCAAGCCCGGCTCCTACAGCTGGCGCGGACTCTGTTGGAGCTGGCTTGCCTGCGATGGCGTCGGTGGGGTGTCAGTGAGCTCGCGGCGTCTGCATCGCGGGCAAGCCCGGCTCCTACAGGCTGCGCGGGGTCTGTTGGAGCTGGCTTGCCTGCGATGGCCTCGGGGGGATGCCAGTGAGTGCGCGGCGTCTGTATCGCGGGCAAGCCCGGCTCCTACAGGCTGCGCGGGGTCTGTTGGAGATTCTATGTTTGGGGGGAACCCCCAAACATAGAGTTTGGTTGGTACTCACTTTGGTTTTTCATCAAG
>NZ_PJQQ01000103.1:0-771 GCF_002858665.1 Pseudomonas sp. FFUP_PS_473 | reverse complement strand
TGCTGCGGACCTGGCTGTAACCGAGGCCACTACTGCCAAAACCAGCGCTCAGTCGGCTCTGGACACCGCCAACTCAGACAAGACTGCTGCGGACCTGGCTGTAACCGAGGCCACTACTGCCAAAACCAGCGCTCAGTTGGCTCTGGACACCGCCAACTCAGACAAGACTGCTGCGGACCTGGCTGTAACCGAGGCCACTACTGCCAAAACCAGCGCTCAGTTGGCTCTGGACACCGCCAACTCAGACAAGACTGCTGCGGACCTGGCTGTAACCGAGGCCACTACTGCCAAAACCAGCGCTCAGTTGGCTCTGGACACCGCCAACTCAGACAAGACTGCTGCGGACCTGGCAGTAAATCAAGCTCAAGCTGACTTAGAGGCTGATCCTAGCAACCAAACTCTTATAGACGCACTGTCCACTGCCCAAGGCAATGCCACTGCAGCCGCCGGCGTAGTTACTGACAAAACCGCTGCACTGGCTACTGCTGAAGCAGCACTGACCACTGCCGAAGGCGCTGCCACTGCCGCCGATACCGCAGTTACAGAAAAAACCGCTGCACTGGCTACTGCTGAAGCAGCACTGACCATTGCCGAAGGCGCTGCCGCTGCCGCCGATACCGCAGTTACAGAAAAAACCGCTGCACTGGCTACTGCTGAAGCAACACTGTCCACTGCCGAAGGCGCTGCCACTGCCGCCGCCGGCGTAGTTACTGACAAAACCGCTGCACTGGCTACTGCTGAAGCAGCACTGACCACTGCCGAAGGCGCTGC
>NZ_PJQQ01000102.1:0-869 GCF_002858665.1 Pseudomonas sp. FFUP_PS_473 | reverse complement strand
TCGTATCCATCTCCAAACAAGGTCGGGCTGCCAAGCCCGACCACGCCACTCAACACACACACGTCACAACACACGCTGTTGCCTTTCGGTCCCCGTCCCACCACTGCCAGGTGAGCAGGTCGGATCAACCCTACTGAGCAACGCTCCCACGCTTTTGCCTACCCGGTGCCACCCGAGGTCATCGGCAGTCAGCGCTTCCCGTGTTAGATCACAGCTACTGCGCGGTGCTACGCCTGCCAGCTCCACTACACAGGCTTGGGTCTGTGACCCTACCCACCTTGCGGCGGTTTCAGCGGCCCGAGGTTCCAAAGCGGCTCGCCTACTACCTGTGCGCTTCGTCGCTGCCTAACTAGTCCAGGGCTTTCACCCCCTGGGCCACAGGCTTAACACCACTCCACATAGCCCCCTGCATGGGGGCATTTACACGCTTAAGCTATCCAGCGAGCCCCGGTTTCCCGAGGTCCCGGAGAGTCCAGGTTTCCCCTCATCCCCCTGCCGTATTTCGACGGCCTCAGCAGCCTACGTGTGTGGAACGCGTCACCCCCTTTCGGTAAGTCCCGCGTCCGGGGCTTTCACCCGGTTTCACCGTGACCAGGACCGACAGGCATTTCCTCCCGTCGTCCGTGTCCACGTCGCCCAACGTCGTCCCCAAGGGGGATTGGGTCGAAAGAGGCATTGCAGCCCCTAGCGCCCGGTGCAGCATGGCGAGCCCCATTACGGGCACCACGCTACGGCGTGCTAGTCAGCGTTGGCGCGCTAACTACAGCGACGTGTGTGTGTTGGCGGGGGATTGGCGGCCCCCCTGTTTTTGCAGAGGGTGGCGTCCTCCCCGTTCAGCACGGTCAAAGTAGGAATGGCAAACATGCGTG
>NZ_PJQQ01000101.1:0-930 GCF_002858665.1 Pseudomonas sp. FFUP_PS_473 | reverse complement strand
TGAATCGCCCCTGGTTCCCTAGACACTCTCCAAGCTCAGGAAATAGCGTTTCTCATACTCTACTGGCGATAACTGCATAGCACTGCCGTGCCGGCGTTTAGGGTTATAAAACATCTCGATGTAATCGAAAATATCACTCCGGGCTTCTTCGCGTGTTCCGTAGATCTTTCGTCGGATTCGCTCCCGCTTTAACAGCTGGAAAAAGCTCTCTGCAACGGCATTGTCGTGGCAGTTTCCTCGCCGGCTCATACTGCTGACCACATTGTTAGCCTTCAGGAAGCTTTGCCAGTCTGAGCTGCTGAACTGACTACCTTGATCTGAGTGAATCATCACTTCTTGCTTCGGTTTACGCCGCCACACCGCCATCAGCATGGCGTCGATAGCCAGGTCGCTGCTCATCCTGGGCTTCATTGACCAACCGATCACTTGGCGAGAAAACAGATCCAGCACTACTGCCAAGTACAGCCACCCTTCGTAGGTGCGGATGTACGTGATATCTGTCACCCAGACCTTGTTCGGTTCATTGACCTTGAACTGCCGGGCAAGGTGATTGGGTGAGGCCACCGTGGGCTTTCCGCCATAAAACCCTGGGCGACGGCGATAGCCCGTTTGCGAACGTAGCCCCTCTGCCTGCATCAAGCGACCGACTCGGTTTCGACCGCATGTCTCTCCCAGCTCTCGCAGGTCATCGTGAATTTTACGATAGCCGTAGACGCCTCCGCTTTCTAACCAAGCATGTTTGATCAAGCCGAGTAGGCGTTGATCTTCTTTTTCTCGGGCAGATTGGGGCTCAGCCAGCCAAGCGTAGTAGCCGCTGGGATGCACTTTGAGGGTTTGGCAAAGGCGCCGCACTGGGTAATCAGTCGAGTGCTTCTTGATGAAGGCGTACTTCAGCCGCACTCCTTGGCAAAGTACGCGGCGGCCTTTTTT
>NZ_PJQQ01000100.1:0-930 GCF_002858665.1 Pseudomonas sp. FFUP_PS_473 | reverse complement strand
AAAAAAGGCCGCCGCGTACTTTGCCAAGGAGTGCGGCTGAAGTACGCCTTCATCAAGAAGCACTCGACTGATTACCCGGTGCGGCGCCTTTGCCACACCCTCAAGGTGCACCCCAGCGGCTATTACGCCTGGCTGGCCGAGCCTCAATCTGCCCGAGCAAAAGAAGATCAACGTCTGCTTGGCTTGATCAAACACGCTTGGCTGGAAAGCGGAGGTGTATACGGCTACCGCAAAATTCACGATGACCTGCGTGAGCTGGGAGAGGAATGCGGCCGAAATCGAGTCAGGCGCTTGATGCAGGCGGAGGGGCTGCGTTCTCAAACGGGCTATCGGCGGCGTCCAGGGTTCTATGGTGGAAAACCAACAGTGGCCTCGCCCAACCACCTCGCGCGGCAGTTCAAGGTAAGTGAGCCGAACAAGGTCTGGGTGACAGATATCACTTACATCCGCACCTATGAAGGGTGGCTCTACCTCGCGGTAGTGCTGGATCTGTTCTCACGCCAAGTAATTGGTTGGTCAATGAAGCCAAGGATGTGCAGCGACCTGGCTATCGACGCGATGTTGATGGCTGTTTGGCGACGCAAGCCTCAGCAGCAAGTTATGATTCACTCAGATCAAGGCAGTCAGTTCAGTAGCTCGGATTGGAAAAGCTTTTTGAAGGCCAACAATGTAATCAGCAGCATGAGCCGGCGGGGAAACTGCCACGACAATGCCGTAGCCGAGAGCTTTTTCCAGCTTTTGAAGCGAGAGCGAATCCGACGAAAGATCTACACAACCCGTGAAGAAGCCCGAAGTGATATTTTCGATTACATCGAGATGTTCTATAACCCTAAACGCCGACACAGCAGTGCTATGCAGCTGTCTCCAGTAGAGTATGAGAAACGCTATTTCCTGAGCTTGGAGAGTGTCTAGAAAACCAGGGGCGATTCA
>NZ_PJQQ01000099.1:0-987 GCF_002858665.1 Pseudomonas sp. FFUP_PS_473 | reverse complement strand
CTGGCACCCCACCGAGGCCATCGCAGGCAAGCCAGCTCCAACACGGCTCGCGCTGTAGGAGCGGGTCTTGCCCGCGATGCAAACGCCGCGTACCCACTGGCACCCCACCGACGCCATCGCAGGCAAGCCAGCTCCAACAGAGCCCGCGCCAGCTGTGGGATTGGGTCTTGCCCGCGATACAGACGCCGCGCACTCGCTGACACCGCACCGACGCCATCGCAGGCAAGCCAGCTCCAACAAAGCCCGCACCAGCTGTAGGAGCCGGTCTTGCCCGCGATACAGACGCCGCGAACTCGCGGACACCCCACCGACGCCATCGCAGGCAAGCCAGCTCCAACAGGCCTGCGCCAGCTGTAGGAGCCGGGCTTGCCCGCGATGCAAACGCCGCGAACTCGCTGGCACCGCGCCGAGGCCATCGCAGGCAAGCCAGCTCCAACAGAGCCCGCGCAACCTGTAGGAGCGCGGCTTGCCCGCGATGCAGACGCTGCGAACTCGCGGACACCCCAACGCCATCGCAGGCAAGCCAGCTCCAACAGGCCCCGCGCCAGCTGTAGGAGCCGGGCTTGCCCGCGATACAGACGCCGCACACTCACTGACACCGCGCCGACGCCATCGCAGGCAGGCCAGCTCCAACAGAGCTCGCGCAACCTGTAGGAGCGGGGCTTGCCCGCGATGCAAACGCCGCGAACTCACTGGCACCCCACCGACGCCATCGCAGGCAAGCCAGCTCCAACAGGCCCCGCGCAACCTGTAGGAGCGGGTCTTGCCCGCGATTCAGACGCCGCGCACCCACTGGCACCGCGCCGAGGCCATCGCAGGCAAGCCAGCTCCAACACGGCCCGCGCAACCTGTAGGAGCCGGGCTTGCCCGCGATGCAGACGCCGCGCACTCGCTGACACCCCATCGACGTCATCGCAGGCAAGCCAGCTCCAACAGAGCCCGCGCAGCCTGTAGGAGCCGGGCTTGCCCGCGATGCAGACGCCGCGC